>QHZE01000350.1 GCA_003225335.1 Acidobacteriota bacterium | reverse complement strand
CCGCATTCCGCGCCAATTCGCGGGTCGGGCATTCCAGGACGCGCTTGACGATATCCCTGCCGATGCGTTCATCCTCGTCCTTGAGTTTCAGGTTCTCGATGGCTGGCAGGCAACGGAGCAGCGCCACGCCGCCGCCGGGAACAATGCCTTCCTCGACGGCCGCGCGTGTCGCGTGCAAGGCATCTTCGACCCGCGCTTTTTTTTCCTTCATCTCCGTTTCGGTGGCGGCGCCGACATGGATGACGGCGACACCGCCTGCCAGTTTGGCGAGGCGCTCCTGCAGTTTCTCGCGGTCATAGTCGGAGGTGGTTTCCTCGATCTGCCGCCGGATTTGCGTGATGCGGCCCTGGATCTCCGAGTTCCTGCCCTCGCCTTCGACGATGGTTGTGTTGTCCTTGTCCACGATGACGCGTTTGGCGCGGCCAAGGTCCTTGAGTTCCAAGCTCTCCAGCTTGATTCCCAAGTCTTCGCTGATGAATCTCCCGCCGGTAAGGATCGCGATATCCTCGCACATCGCCTTGCGGCGATCGCCGAAGCCGGGCGCCTTGACGGCGCAGGCGTTGAGCGTGCCGCGGAGCTTGTTCACCACGAGCGCGGCCAGAGCTTCCCCTTCCACTTCTTCAGCGATGACCAGCATTGGTTTGCCGGTCTTGGCCAGTTTCTCCAACAACGGCAGGAAATCGTTGAGGTTGCTGATCTTCTTCTCGAAAACCAAAACATAGCAATCCTCAAGCTTGCACTCCATCGCTTCGGAATCGGTCACGAAGTAGGGGGAGAGATAGCCTTTGTCGAATTGCATGCCTTCGACGACTTCGAGCGTGGTGTCCATGGACTTGGCTTCCTCGACCGTGATGGTGCCGTCCTTGCCTACCTTATCCATCGCATCGGAAATGATTTCGCCGATTTGCGTGTCCCAATTGGCGGAAACGGTCGCGACTTGCTTGATCTCGTCCTTGTCCTTGACCTTCTTGGCGATCTTGTCGAGGTGTTCCACGGCGGCCTCGACGGCCTTGTTGATGCCGCGCTGGATGCCAATGGGGTTGGCTCCGGAGGTCACATACTTCAAGCCTTCGCGATAGATGCCCTCGGCGAGCACCGTGGCGGTAGTGGTGCCATCGCCGGCGATGTCGCTGGTTTTGCTCGCCACTTCGCGCACCATTTGCGCGCCCATGTTTTCATACGCGTCCTCCAGCTCGATCTCCTTGGCGACGCTGACACCGTCTTTGGTGATCGTCGGCGACCCCCATTTCTTGTCAACGACAACATTGCGGCCTTTCGGGCCGAGCGTTGCGGTCACGGCTTTCGCCAATTTGCTGACGCCGCGCAAGACCGCAATACGCGCGGCTTCATCGAACATCAGTTGTTTTGCTGCCATATTTGAAGCTCCTGTTTCAGATGTTGAAAATCATTCGACGACGGCGAGGACGTCATCGCTCCGGAGGAGTTTGTATTCCTTGCCATCCAGTTTCACTTCGGTGCCGCCATACTTTGTCTTCAGCACGCGGTCGCCATCCTTGACCTCTATGGGAGTTACCTTGCCGTCGTCATCCCTTTTGCCCGGGCCAACGGCGCGAACAACTCCCTCGGTGGGTTTCTCTTTGGCGGTATCCGGGATGATGATTCCGCCCTTCTTGACTTCGTTCTCCTCGGTGGGTTCCACCAAAACGTGGTCGCCGAGAGGTTTTATTTTGAGTGACATACTTCGTGGAGAGAGCGGCTGAAAGAGAAGCCACTGTCGGAAGATCCGAGGCGCCGCCGACACAAACAACCAAGAACGCCAAACAGACGAATGATCGCGCCCGGCGGTTTCCTGCGGCTGACAACCGACGAGTCAGGTCTTGCACCGCTTACTCTGTTGCTTTTTTCTCCGGCGTTCTTGTTTCTTCGACTCTTCGCGAGGACTTGGTTTCAGAGGAACAGCCGCAGCCTGTGTCCCGTTTGAAAACGTTCACCAAAGCATTCCAGCACTTCTTCCAGAGGCCTGGAACGCTTGCCGTTTTTGCATTTGTTGTAGTCATAGCTTTCCAAGATTTTGGTTTTTTAGGGTGTCAGCCGGCGGGAAGGACATTGAAAGCTTCGCGCCGCTGGCACAAAGTTCAAAAGCGAGCAAACCAGCCCCAAGGCTGACGCTCGTTCATGTTGACAATTCCGACCACAAAACGTTCAACGGGGCCGAAACCGCCACCGGCTCGGACGAATTGCTCTTCTGAACCTTTCCCGGAACGCGCACAGGAGGCGCGTTCCGGGGCCAATGGCATTAACTCACTTTCACTTCGATCTGTTTCGGCCGGGCCTTATCGCTCTTGGCCAGATGCACTCGCAGCAGCACTCGCAGCACGCCGTCCTTGAATTCCGCCTTCACGTCGTCCGCTTCGGCGTCATCCGGAACGCTGAAGCTGCGTTCGAACCTGCCGTAGTAACGTTCCACGCGATGGAACCGGCGGCCCTTCTGTTCCTTCTCGGCTTTGCGTTCGCCGGAAATGGTCAGTGTGCCGCTTTCCACCGTCACTTTGACATCGTCCTTCTGGACTTCGGGAAGCTCGACCTTGATCAGGTATTCTTTGCCGTCCTCGACAATGTCAACCAGTGGCGCCCATTCGGGCACGGTGATGTTTTCGTCGTCGGTGGTCAGTGAACTCCGACGGAACGGACTCCAGTCAAACAAAGAGGTCATCCGCCGCTGGAGATCGTCCATTTCCCGGAACGGATTCCATCGAACCAATCCATTCATAGGCATGAACCTTTCGTGTTGCAGACTGGTTGAAATCATGAGCACCTTGGCCGGGTCTGCTCTCTTTCCGGCAGACGGTGCGCCAGGTTTTGGAGACTGTTCGCCCGAACAGCCCCAAGCCGGCTGAATTGGTTTAAGCAAACGGAGTGCCAGACTAAAGCGCCGGCAACAAGCGAAGCAATTCCAACAACTTACGTGCCACACCCAAATGACCAGCGACACTGTTGACGTGCCAAAAGGTAACAATTGGCCCACCGCCGCGAGTCACGGCGTCCCATGCCGCGTGGCGTCCAGTAATCGATTCAACAAATCCGGCAAACGCCACTCCACTACCGCGCAAGATTCGTCCGCCGCGCCGTAATAAACCAGCAGTTGGGCGCGAAGGAACTCAGCTTCTGCATCGCCACCATTCGGAACCACTAACCGATCCTTCTGTCCCACGCCGCCAGCACCGAACAGCCCTTACAGGCTGGTCCGTTATCTCGGAGTCGTTCATAGAACGGATAGGAGAAGGTGTGCGCCGGTCTAGGTGATCCACTGGTGACGACAACCTGGACCAACTCCTCGGGATTCTTCACCGGCAGCGAACGGAGCAGCACCGTAATGATGATCGTGAAGATCGCCGTGTTTGCGCCGATGCCGAGCGCGAGCGTGAGCACGGCCACGGCGGTGAAGCCGGGGTTCTTCAGCAATTGTCGGAAGGCGAAGCGGAGGTCGTTCATTTTTGGATTTACGATTGATAACAGGGCGAAACACCAAAAACCAAACACCGACCTCCAGAGAAAATCCAAGCTCCAAATCCCCAATGACGCTGCGATGCCGCCCTGTTGGAGCTTGGAATTTCGAGTTTCTTTGATGTTTGGAGCTTGGGGTTTGGTGTTTTCATTCGTATCGCAACGCCTCCATCGGGCCGATCTTCGACGCCAACAGGCTCTCGATATAGTGCCCCGCCGTGATGGCCAGGACAACGCCGAGGATCAGCCCGTTCACAATCAGCCGAACTCCGTGTCGGAAGAAAAGGTTTCGTACCTGGCTCCGGTTCGCTCCCATGGCCATGCGGATGCTGACTTCCCGAGTGCGGCGCGTCACCGAATAAGCCATCCGCATGGTGCGATTTCGGCGTGCGACGACGCTTGCATTGAGTTCAATTTGATTTTTAGTTTTCATATTCGTAGTTCGATTTGTTTGAGATTTTTCGTTTTATCAGATTCTGTTTCACGGCTTCCGGCTGATTCTTGTTTCCGTTGGTTCAAATTCTGCCTACACAGAGAGCAGCGAGAATTCCGCTCGGAAAGGCCAACCGAAATTCGAAGGTTTTCTGACGGCGTTCTTCGGTCTGGCGGCAGGCAAAGCGCAGGTTGGCGTTGGCCATCGGGAGCCAGACAGCATCCGGACCGAATAAGAAGGATCAAGGCGATCGGTCACCCCAACGGGTAACGACTTCTTCGGAAAGGCGTGACATTTCACGTTCCTGCGAGTTGCTGGAGGAATGGTATTTCCGCGCGAGGGTTTTCAGCGTGTCGAAATTTTGACGGTACTCAGCGCGTTTTCGCAAATCCCAGTTGAGACGCTTCACGCGCGCCAAAAAGAATTCTGGATCGAGGAGCGGCGATGGCCAATACCAATCGCTCTCGAAGGTGAAGATGCGCTGAAGTTCCAGCAGATCAGCCGTGGCGCCAGAGGAGGCAGCGTCGCCGAAGATGTATTTGCCAAGGTCTCGCTGAAATTGGGCCCAATCCAAAGCGGGGTCGTGGCTGAAT
>QHZE01000072.1 GCA_003225335.1 Acidobacteriota bacterium | reverse complement strand
CCAACCCCATGAAGTTTTGATCAAACGACAGGAGGTCAATGTCGGCAATGTCACAAATAGCAAATCTACTCGACGAACTGAAGCGCATTCACAACGGCGGCGCCTGGCACGGCCCCGCGCTACGCGAGGCGTTGGCCGGCGTCACGGCTGAACAGGCCACGATGCGGCCCGTCCCCGGAGCGCACAGCATCTGGGAACTGGTGCTGCACCTCGCGGCCTGGGAGAAAGTCATTGGCCGCCGGCTCGAAGGCCAACGCGCCGATGAGCCGGAGGAAGGAGACTTCCCCGCTGCGGCTGGAGCGACCGAGGAAGCATGGGCTCAAGCACTGGCCCAACTCGAAAGCGCGCACGAAAGGCTACTCGGCTTGGTGATCGGGCTGACCGACGCGGATTTGGAGAGAGTTGTGGTTGGCAAGGGCTACTCGTCGGGCTTCATGCTGCGCGGCGCGGTCAATCACACCGCCTACCACGCCGGACAGATAGGGCTGCTGAAGAAAGCTTTGAGGCCGTAGAGCCTGAACTCCGAACCTCACCGCCTCCTGGGAGCGCACGCATCCTGCGTGCGGGGCGTTAGACACCCAGGCACGCTGAAAGCTGGAAGCGTCGCTCCCAGGGACGGAACCTCGCAGAATGGAGCGAGGTTCCGGGCAGCGGGTAAATCATTTGGAAGCGAAAACGGGGCGGCCTTTGCCTCGATGCGCAAAGTGCCGCTCCAGGTTCCGGGCGAGCAGCGACCCGTCGCGCGCCCCCGCCACTGCGCGCTGGAGGTGCTCTTCGTAGCCTCGCTTCCCCTCGGCCGCGATCAAGGCGGCGGCGAATTCCATTTCCGCGTCCTTTCCACGGTACTGGATCGCTTTGAGTACAAGGCCGTATCCGTCCGGGTCCTTCCCTGGATCGTCCTGGCTAAACTTCCAGTACTCCTCCCGGGTGGCAATCGAGATCGCGTGCGCTTGCCGGTAGGTCTCGATCAGGTAGCCGGCGTCAAAGAGCGCGAGCGCATTCCGTTCTCCCCGGGCTTCCGCCTCATGGGCGCGGGCCTTCAGCCGCGACAGAAGGGCAGCGGCGAGCTTCGGGTCTTTGCGGACGTAGACGGTCGCCCGGCGCAGCGTTTCCATGCGCACGATCACCGGCGTTTCGGCGTTGAGCAACGCCAGCGTGTCGTCGATGAGCCGGCTGCCGTCGTAGTCCGGCCGGACCGCCGTCCAGTCCGGGCCCTGCCACGGCAAGGACTTCGCGCTTCCGATCTCGAACGCCTCGCACAGGAGCGGCGGCCCCGCCATGACATTCGAATGCAGCAATAGGACGGCGGCGAAAAGCGCCACGGCGCCGTTCCGTGTAACGATCTTTGGGATTTTCATAGGCACGTTCCTCTCTCAGCGTTGGATTCTGTTCAACGACAGACAAGACGCGCCCCGCGGGACTACCGTTAACACGCACGGTGTTCGCACGCCTGAGGAAATCCTTCGCTAGCTGGAGGGGATTTTCGTCTGCATAAGCCACACAAAATGGAACCACGGATGAACACAGATGAACAGGGATCTGCGTTCATCCGTGGTTTCAGCGGCTCTTCTCCGTGGCTCTGTGCCTCTGTGGCTAAATTGGGGTTGCTATTTCTGGTCTGGCGCGGGGAGCGGGCTGTGCGCAGCCTAAAGCCTGAACCTGAACTCCAAACGCATTGACCGGACCTGCGATTGCTCCTATCATAGCGCGGGCTGGCATGACCGCTGAGCCGAACCCGAAGATTTCACGATTTGAAGCGCCACAGCAATGGCTCGAACTGTGAGCACGGGCCGCAATTCGCGCGGTTTTGGACCGAAATCGCGGTGATCATTGCGCCGGCTGTGCTTAAGAGCCGGCGCGGCGATGATACTCATTAGCGGTTACAGCGGGCGGTGTTTGGCCGGCCAGACGAGGGGCAAAAGATTCAACCTGATTGAACTCCTCGAAGTACGCAGGATGTTCGATCCGCACACTGCGGCACACGCGGCCGCGCCCGGCCACATGAGAATGTTGAATGAATCCATCGACCTACAACGGGGACCTACGGTTCGGCCGCATCAGCGGCGCTCTGACTGCGCGAGAGATGCAGGCCGGGTTGAAGCTGTTGTTCTGACTTGCTAACGTTTTTCGTAAATACGCAACGTATTCTGACAGGCACCTTATGGGACACGGATTAACACGGCTCTCACGGATCTTCACGGATACATCGACTCCGTCGCAACCCGTCGAATCCGTGAAGATCCGTGTCCCACGGCTCGCCCGGAGTTCGCTTGCAGTTGAAGCTGAACCCCAAAACAACGCATTACCTTTGGGAGTCACTGCCATGGCAAACGATAGCGCTGGTGTGTTCAGGATGATTCTTTTCCCGAGTCTCATCACGCTTGCAGTCACCGTCCTGCGGCTCATCGGGGAGTTGAAGCATTGGCCCAGAACCCTTTTCAACCCCGAACCTGGAGGGGGAGGAGCGATTTTCGGCATCTCGTGGCTGGCCTTCGTCTTTGCTGTCTACTTCGCCGCACGCGTGCACAAATCGCAACAACCCCTGGAAAAGGCCGGCAAGGCTATAGGCATCACGCTGCTCTCGCTGGCCTTCTGCATCGCAGGCGTCTTCCTGATGTTCCGCGCGATTCAGAGCGCCAGCCTGATCGCCTGGGCTCCGTCGATGGCGGTTGTCTGCGGGGGCCTTTATCTGATGCGGTTTGCCTGGCCGTCGTACTGGGCTGTCATGATGGCGTACGCGCTAGCGGCCCGCATTCCGGTCATCGCAGTCATGTACTTTGCCATCAAGGGAAATTGGGGCACGCACTATGACGCGGCCGGCCCGATCTTCACTGCCGCGGGTTGGTGGACCGAGTTTGTCCATACAGGGCTTCTTCCCCAGCTCTTCCTCTGGGTTCCCTACACCGTCGTACTTTGCGGACTATTCGGCGTCATCACCGCTGCCGCCGTAAGGCGCCGCACGGCCGCAGCAACGACATAAGGGCCCCGTCGTGACGCGGATGGCGGCGGATGGGTTTTTCACCGCACGACACGGAAGCCGTAGTCGGTGTATCGAAACGATGGGTCCAGGGAGCTGCGCGCCGAGCTGCGCGTGACCTTGATCTGATGACGCCAGGATCCTCCCCGGGACGCGCGGCGCGAGCCGGTTTCCGGTCCTCCGGGGTCTCTTGCGGGACTGAGTTTGTAATAGTCCTTGCCATACCAGTCCAGGCACCACTCGTGCACATTGTCGGCCATATTGTAGAGGCCGAAAGCATTCGACGGTCCGCCGGCGATCTCGGGCCCGCCCTCGTACCAGCGCCTGCCGTAGTCTCCGAGATCGCGTTCGGCAGCGTCGCCCCAGGGATATGCCGTCTGCGTACCGGCGCGGCAAGCCATCTCGCGCTCGGCTTCCGTGGGCAGCCGGTAAGGCTCGCCCGTCCGCTCCGACAACCACGCGCAGTAGGCAGCGGCCTCGAACCAATTCACGGCTACGACCGGCTGGCCGGGATGGTTGAAACGCGGCTCTTCCCACGCGGGAGGCGTCGCCCCTCCTGTGTCCCTCAAAAATAATCCGTATTCACTGTTGGTGACCGCGCTGCGCGCTATCCAGAATGGAGAGAGCTCCACAATGTGAGGCAGGATCTCGTCTTCGCGCCCTTCTTCGCTCCCCATGAGAAAAGACCCGCCCGGAATCGGGACCATGTCCGGGAACAGGATCTCTTGGGCCAAGCAAATCCTTCGCGCTTCTTCGCGTCTTCGCATGAATTGGGCGCAGCCTTTACCGCCAAGACGCGAAGACGCAAAAAATCACAAATCTTCGGTTGCGCCGGATTGTCAGTCAGTCCTTGCTCTTGACGATGTCGCCGACCTTGAAGCCTTGCCCGGAGACCCCCTTCGCCACGGCCGACACTTCGTCCAATTCCGTTACCTCGATTTCGCCCACGGGTGTGGTGATCTTCCGAAGGACTTTTCCGGTAGCTGGATCCTTGATTTCTCGTCCCGGCCGCTCCACCGCCAGCCGCATGCCCAAGGTCACGCCGGCTACCTTTCCCACATTGATGACGATTGCCCCGCCCCCGGCATCCGCTATGAGGCCATCGATCGTAACCTTTGTTGCCTGAACCTTGGCAGCCTGAGTGACGAGCTGTGCCGTCAGATCGTCCACAGCTTTTCGGGTGGCTTCTCCGATTATGGTTTCCTGAAAATTGCTGCTGCCCATGTCGATACCGCCGGCGCCAAAACCGCCTCCACCTGCGCCGACGCCGCCCAAAGCCAGACCGGAGCGAGAAGATTCCCCTTTTCCGGTAGCCACGGCCAGGATCTCACCCGTGTTCACATCAACCAGCCGGGCATCTATAGCGACTGTGGCCTTGCCCTCTTTCTTGCCGATTCCACCGCCGCCGAAGCCGCCGAACTTTCCGCCGACCCCACCGAACTTTTTCGACTTGTCTTCCGTACCAAACTGCGTGATCGACCCCACGATAATCGCATTGAGTCCCAGGACCTTGCCGATCTTCGCGGCCGTGGTGGCACTCGCTCGGTCGGAATTTGAAAAATTTTGCTCCTGAAGAATGGTGTCGAGCTTTTTCCTTTCGATCACCGAGTAGGTACCATCCTTGACGAGGCCCGTCACCACCAGGTCGGCGACCCCCTTTCCAATGTCCCAATTCCCGGACCACCAGCGTTGAACCGTCCCAAAATCAAAATCCAGCAGGGCCACGCGCTTCTTCGCCTCCCCAGCCGTGGAAGAGGATCCTTCCAGGCAGCAAAACAAGAGAAGGGACACAACCGCTCTTTGCACTCGCATTTCTACCTCCGCGTTTCCACATCTAGAGAGGGTGGAATTTGGCATCAAGTCTAAGCCAGTGGCCCCGGAATTGCAATCTCTCGCTTCGTCAGCTGCGATTCAGACAGTCACCGTGTGCGGATTTCGGATTGCGGATTGCGGATTGCGGATTGTCCTAATAGAGAAGTCGTTCATTAATTGGAAATCCGAAATCCGCAATCGCCAATCCGCAATCAAAGGATATTTGTGTCTCCCTGGTGAATAAAGTGCTCGAATTCTTCTTTAGCTTGGCTTCCTACAACTCGTCGGGTCCTAACCTACTGGTCATGTTATGGTATGGCCTTGCTGGACCCGTGACCCGATGATAACATCTGCAACTTGTGGCGCCTGGATTCATCAAGCATTAGTATGTGTCGCCTGGGAGGCCGGATGTTTGAAAGCCCGCCTCTCACGTATCTCCCAGTGCAAAAAAGGAGGAGGAAGGGAACAATGACTCGATTCTTGAAAGGCGTTGCTCTCGGAATGGCGGCGGCTCTTTTTCTGTTGAACCCGAAGACTTACAGCCGTGATGAGAAGGTCCCAAAGGACGTCGCCACAAAGAAAAACCCCGTGGCTTCGTCGGACGCCGTGCTTGCCAAGGCTAAAACGGCGTACGAAGAAAACTGTCTGATGTGCCACGGCGAGACCGGCAAGGGAGACGGACCGATGGCCAGCATGCTCAAGGAGAAGCCTCCCGACATCAGCGACCCGAAAACACTAGGCGAATTGAGCGATGGGGAGATCTTCTGGATTATCACAAAAGGGGACAAAGCGGCGGGCATGCCTCCGTTTGAAACCAAGTTTTCCGAAGAGGAGCGTTGGGGGCTGGTCCACCTCATGCGCAGCATGTCCAATACCAAGCCCAGCAACAACCCAGCAAAACGCTGAGATAACTTCGAATCAGTGTCTTGGTCAGGCCTCGCATCCGGGTGGTTGCGCAAGAACGGGCAATGGGACACGGAACCTCACGGATGAACACGGAACGATCTATCCGTGAGGTTCCGTGAGATCCGTGTTCATCCGTGTCCGATAAAAGGACTGAGGATTTTCACGATTGTCGCCTTCGAGAATCGTTGCTGTAACTTGCCAACAAATGTCCTAAGCCATGACTTGGTTCAAATCGAACAAGGGTCCCCGCGCCGTTCTCAGGGAGGAAGACAAGACTGTCCGCACGGAAGGTCTCTTCACCAAGTGCGAGAGCTGCCGGGCCATAATCTGGAAGAAGGACCTCGACGCAAACGACCGCGTCTGTCCCAAGTGCGGCTACCACTTCAAGATCGGCGCTCACGAACGGTTAAGAATGCTCTTCGACGAAGGAGCGTACGAGACTCTCGACGCCGATCTCGTGTCTCCCGACCCCCTCAAATTCGTCGATCGTCAGCCCTACTCTGAAAAGCTGGCGGCGGCGCAACGGGCCACCGGGTTGAACGACGCTGTCGTCAATGCCCGTGGAAAGCTGGGAGGCCGTGCGACCCTGATTTCGGCCATGGAGTATAGCTTCATAGGCGGAAGTATGGGTTCCGTGGTCGGCGAGATGATAACCCTGGCTATAGAGCGAGCCCTCGCTGAGAGGGTCCCTCTCATTGCTGTCTCTGCTTCCGGCGGCGCGCGCATGCATGAAGGTGTGCTCTCACTCATCCAAATGGCCAAGGTCAGCGCAGCCCTGGTCAGGCTCGACGACGCGCACATCCCGTTCATTTCCGTGCTCACGGATCCCACCACGGGCGGCGTGACGGCCAGCTACGCTATGCTTGGAGATCTGAACATCGCCGAACCCGGAGCCCTTATCGGCTTTGCCGGTCCGCGCGTCATCGAGCAAACCATCCGCCAGAAACTTCCCAAAGGATTCCAGCGCGCTGAATTCCTGCTGCAACATGGAATGTTGGATGCGATCGTGGATCGCCGGAGCCTCCGGAACTACCTGATCATCGCCCAGAGCTTTTTCCTGGCTTGAGAATCGGACTTCGAGGCAAGCAGCATCGCCGACGGATTGACCTGGCGCCCGTAGCCGCAACCCAAAAGAATGTCACCGCAGAGACGCGGAGAACGCAGAGGATGAATGGAGAAAAACGTAATTCTCTGCGAACTCCGCGGTCGTGAGAACAAATGTAGCGCCGGCTTCCAGCCGGCACAAGGGGGCCGTTGGAAAATAGGAACTTATATGCCGGCGAGACGCCGGCGCTACGATTTTCTCTCACGTCCCGCGTCTCTGCAGTGAAAAAGTGCGTAGAATCCTTTCCACTCAACCTATGAGCTTTCGAGAAGCGCTGGAGCTGCTGTACCGCCGGGGTAATGAGGTCCTGGAGATCCACCCCGGATTACGACGGATCCGCGTGTTGATGGAGGCCCTGGGCAATCCACATCTCAGGTTCCCTGCCTTGCACATTGCAGGGACGAACGGCAAGGGGAGCGTGGCCGCCATGGCGGAGTCCATGCTTCGCACCGCCGGCTGGCGCACTGGTCTCTTTACGTCTCCGCACCTGGAAAGAATCCAGGAGCGCATTCGCATAAACGGAAGCGAGATCTCGTCGCGCCCCTTTGCCTCCTTGATCTCACGCATTTCTTCTCTCGAAGACACGCTGCTCGCAAACGCCCGCTTGGACGCCCGTCTCACGTTCTTCGAGCTCGTAACGGCAGCTGCGTTTCTTTATTTTGCGGAGCAAGAAGTCGACATCGGTGTGATAGAGGTGGGACTGGGCGGCCGCTGGGATGCTACCAACATAGTCCGGCCGCGAACCTGCGTCATTACCGGAATCTCCTACGATCATACCGACATTCTTGGAGGCACCCTGGCCGAGATTGCCCGGGAAAAGGCGGGCATCATCAAGGCCGGCGTGCCGGTCGTCTCAGGCAGCCGGCGCGCACGGGCACGGGCCGTCATCCGAAAAGAAGCCCGGCGCATGGGCTCGCGCCTGATAGAAATCGACAGGGAGTGTGACGTTCAGGTCACTGGAGACCGCCGCGGGCGCTTCACGATCGATTTGCGCACGCCAAGCCATCTCTATCGCAAGCTCCGTCTTTCTCTTGCAGGCCGGCATCAGGCGCGCAATGCGGCTCTGGCGGTGACTGCGGTGGAACTTCTGGATCCATTGTCCGTATCCGAATCGGCGGTGCGCCGGGGGTTGGCGGCAGCGCTCTGGCCCGGAAGGCTGGACGCGTTCCACGCGCAGCGCCGGACGTTGCTGGACGGAGCGCACAATCCGGAGGCGGCGCAATTACTGAGAGAGCACCTTGAATGGAGGCGCATCTCCGAGGTTCACCTGGTTTTCGGCGCCATGCGGGACAAGGACCTGCGCTCCATCGGCGAGATACTGTTTCCCATCGCGCGCAGTATTCACCTGACGCCCGTTTCCACGCCCCGCTCGGCCGACCCCCACGCCATCGCGAGCCTTCATGAGCGCTTTCGCCCGCACATGCGCATCCATGACGGTCCACGAGAGGCCCTTCGCTCCGCCTGGAACGAATGTTCGGGGAGAGGTTGGGTTCTCGTGACGGGATCGCTCTATCTTGTCGGCGAGTTGCTTCCCGTGGTGCGCCATGCCGGTCCAGCTACTCCAGGCTGAGCAGAAAGTCTCCGGAGCTCACAGCTCGCCCCTCAGAGACAGCGACTTCCTTGACCACGCCGCTCTTGGGAGCGCGAATCTCGTTCTGCATTTTCATGGCTTCGATCACCAGAAGACCCTGGTCGTAGGCAACGGTGTCGCCCGGCTTCACCAGAACTCGCAGGACCTTCCCAGGCATCTCCGCCACCAGACGCTGGAGACCTGGCGGCGCTACCTCGGCAACACTCTGGGACATGAGACCGCGAGGATCCGAGATGCGGAGGTGAAATGTTCCTGCGTTCCCGGTTACCAGGCATGCCTCCCCGGAAAGCTCCGCCGTCATGTCGAACACACGGCCATCCACAAGGATAGAGTAGCGCCCATCAGGAAGCCGCACCCAATCGCACGAGACTTCCTTTCCAAAGACAAAGACCGTGTCCTTCCCTTCTCCCCCACGGATCTCCACTGGGATTACCTGGTCTTCGTACCTTATCTCCAGCTCCATCGTCACTCCGATTGCGGATTGGCGATTGCGGATTGCGGATTGAAAAACTCACAGAGGAGGGGTTCTCAATCCGAAATCCTCAATCCGAAATCCGCAATTGTTCAGCGACGCCACCCTCGCCTCTGCACGTCCGTGCGCAAGGCGCGGCGCCACGGGCTCATCGTCCGGCGTGAAGCGGGGCCGGGGGCTCGCGCCTCGCGGTGTTGGTAGGCGAGGGCGGCGGCCACTGCAGCCGCACGCAATGACTGGGACGCCGGGGCCGGCTTTGGCGGCCTGCGTCCCAGAAACTCTTCGATGAAAGCGGTCGAGAGACGCCCCGCTTGAAACTCCGGGTCCGCCAGCAGGTCCGCAAAGAAATCCAGGTTTGTTCGAATTCCCTGAATGCAGTATTCCTGAATTGCTCTCCGCATCCGCGCAATCGCCTGAAGCCGATCCGATCCAAAAGCCACCAGTTTTGCGATCAGCGGGTCGTAATGAATGGGGACTTCCCATCCCTCATACACACCCGAATCCACACGCAGGCCGGGTCCTTGAGGCTCGACCAGCCGTTCAATCCGGCCCGGGGAGGGAAAAAAGTTGCGCTCGGGATCCTCCGCATAGATACGGCATTCGAGGGCGCAGCCTCTCAGTCCAATGTCCTCCTGACGCAGGCCCAGCCGGTGGCCGCAGGCGATACGAATTTGCTCGTGCACCAGGTCCACACCGGCAACGAGCTCTGTCACGGGATGCTCCACCTGAAGTCTCGTGTTCATCTCCAGAAAGTAAAAGTTCCCCTCCTGGTCCACCAGAAACTCGACGGTTCCCGCATTCTCGTAATCGACGGCACGCGCCACGCTCAGTGCCGTTTCCCCCATCCTGAGCCGGAGGGTGTCGTCCACGACAGGGCTGGGGCATTCCTCCAGAACCTTTTGGTGCCGCCGCTGCAAGGAGCATTCCCGTTCCCCGAGAAAGATTGCGTTCCCGTGCCGATCCGCCAGGACCTGAATCTCGATGTGACGCGGGCGCGCGATGTACTTCTCCAGATACCCCGCAGAATCGCTGAAGGCGCGCTGCGCTTCCGAGCTCGCCGCTTCGAAGGCCAAGGGCAGGCGGTTCTCCGCCTCCACAAGGCGCATCCCTTTGCCGCCCCCTCCCGACGCGGCTTTCAACATCACCGGGTAGCCGATCCGCCGCGCAACCTCCCGGGCTTCCTCGACGGACTTCAGGGGTTCGAAGGTTCCGGGGACAACAGCCACGCCGGATTGAACGAGGAGGCTGCGGGCCTCGGTCTTGTTTCCCATGCGGCGCATCGAAGCGGCCGAAGGGCCGATCAGAACGACTCCCGAGTCCGCACACGCCTGCGCAAAGCCGGGATTTTCGGCAAGGAATCCGTAGCCGGGATGGATGGCTTCGGCCCCGCTGCGTTTTGCCGCGTGCAGGATCCTCTCCACCGACAGGTAACTCTCGGTCGACGGAGGCGGCCCGATGAGATACGCCTCGTCCGCCAGCCGGACATGCAAAGAGGCGCGGTCGGCTTCGGAGTAGACCGCCACGGGAGAGATCCCCAGCTCCCGGCAGGCTCGTATGATGCGGACCGCGATTTCTCCGCGGTTGGCAATGAGCACCTTGCGAAACATTTTCGAGTGACGAGTGACGAATGACGAGTGAACTACGAACACTCGTCATTCGTCAATCGTCAGTCCTTATAGCGGGATGTTGCCGTGTTTGCGGGCCGGATTCGAGTCTCGTTTGTTGTCCAGCATGCGCAGCCCCGCAATCAGTTTCTTGCGCGTCATGCGCGGCTCAATCACCTCGTCGATATATCCGCGCTGCGCCGCAATGTAGGGAGAAGCAAACTTTGCGCGAAATTCCTCGACTTTCTGCGCGCGGAACTTTTCCGCGTCAGGCGCCGATTTGAGCTCGTTGCGATACAGAATGTTCACTGCCCCTTCCGGCCCCATCACCGCGATTTCCGCGGCCGGGTAAGCGAAGTTGAGATCCGTACGAATGTGCTTAGACGCCATGACACAGTACGCGCCGCCGTAGGACTTCCTGGTGATGACGGTAATCTTCGGGACGGTCGCTTCGGCATAGGCGTAGAGCAGCTTCGCCCCATGCTTGATGATGCCGCCAAACTCCTGCGCGGTCCCCGGGAGGAAGCCCGGCACGTCCTCGAAGGTGATGATAGGGATGTTGAAGGCATCGCAGAAGCGCACGAAGCGCGCGCCTTTGACCGACGCCGCGATGTCCAGCGTCCCCGCAAGAACCGCGGGCTGGTTGGCTACGATTCCGACCGTATGGCCGTCGAGACGGCCGAACCCGACGACGATATTCCTGGCAAAATGTTTGTGCACCTCGAAGAAGTGATGCTTGTCGACCACAACCTTGATGACTTCCTTCATGTCGTAAGGCTGGTTGGGATCCATGGGGACGATGGTATTGAGTTTCTCGTCTTCGCGATCCGGCGGATCCGCCGTGGGCCGTACCGGCGGATCTTCCATGTTGTTGCTGGGCAAAAACGAAAGGAGCTCTCGAATCGTCGCGAGACATTCTCTGTCATCAGCTACGGCAAAATGAGCCACGCCGCTGGTGCTGTTGTGGGTCACGGCGCCACCCAGCTCGTTCATGGTGACCTCTTCGTGAGTCACCGTCCTGATAACGTCGGGACCTGTGACGAACATGTAGCTGGTATCCTTGACCATCAGAATGAAGTCCGTGATCGCAGGAGAATAGACTGCGCCGCCGGCGCAGGGCCCCATGATTGCCGAGATCTGCGGAACCACACCGCTGGCAAGGGTGTTGCGGAGGAAGATGTCGGCATAACCCGCCAGGCTGACCACCCCTTCCTGGATGCGCGCGCCGCCGGAATCATTCAGCCCGATGATAGGAGCTCCCACCTTCATGGCAAGGTCCATGATCTTACAGATCTTCTCGGCATACGCTTCGCTGAGGCTCCCGCCAAAGACGGTGAAATCCTGTGCGAAGACATAGACGAGCCGGCCGTCGATGCGCCCGTAACCGGTGACCACGCCATCTCCGGGAACTCTCTGGTTCGCCATGCCGAGATCCACGCAGCGGTGTTCCACGAACTTGTCCAGCTCTTCGAAACTCCCTTCGTCCACGAGAAAGTGCACCCGTTCCCGCGCCGTGAGCTTCGAGGCGTCGTGTTGCCGCTTGCAGCGTTCCGGACCTCCGCCCTCCTCAGCGCGGCGGTGCAGTTCCTGCAGCTCCTTGAGTTTCTCGGAAATATCCATAGGGCACTGTTGCAAGGGCCTACTCTTTACCACGAGGGTCTTGGCAAGTCAGCAATTTCCCGAAAATGACAAATGATAAATGACCGATGACAAATGACAAATAGACGGAAGCGGGTTGCCCCCCGGATTTGTCATTGGTCATTTGTCATTGGTCATTGATGACTTCCAGTTCGGGGCGGGTCTGAAAGCCTTGAAAGTCCGCCCTCTGAGCGCCAAGTGCCCACGATCTTTTATCTTTACACAAGCCTGCCCTCGAATCCTAAGAACTTTGTTTGGAGTTCAAGCTTTAGCTTGCAGCCTGAAGGCTGAACTCCAAACCTGCCCTCGAATCCTTAGCCAAATGTGTTGAATTGGTAACTTAGAGGAATTGACGGGGGAAAGACTTGCCACGAATTCCACGAATTTGCACGAACCGCTAGCCATTTTTCGTGTAATTCGTGAAATTCGTGGCCAAGCAGCGTGCGGTGTTATGCGTGGGCCGGCTGGTGGGCCTTTTCCCAATCCTTGAGGAACCGATCCAGCCCGATGTCGGTGAGGGGGTGTTTCAACAACTGCTCGAGGACCTTGTAGGGCATGGTGGCCACGTGGGCCCCGAGTAGAGCGGCTTCGCGAACATGCAGCGGGCTCCGGCAGCTGGCGACAAGGATCTGCGTCTGGAAATTGTAGTTGCGGAAGATCCGAACCAGGTCGGCGATCAGGTTCATTCCCACCTCACTTACATCATCAAACCGGCCGACAAACGGTGACACGTACGTTGCGCCCAGCTTGGCCGCAATCAAAGCCTGGTTCGGGTTAAAGCACAGTGTCACGTTGGTGCGGATCCCTTCCTTTGTGAGTTGCCGAAGCGCCTTCATGCCTTCCTTGATCATCGGCACCTTCACCACGATATTCCGGTGAACGCTCGCCAGTTCGTGGGCTTCGTGCAGGATCCCTTCCGCCTCCGTGCTCACGACCTCCGCACTGATGGGGCCGTCGACGATTCTTGTTATGTCCCGCAGGATATCCTTGAAATCCCGGCCCTCCTTGGCCACCAATGACGGATTGGTAGTCACGCCATCGATAAGACCGTATTCCGCGGCGTCGCGAATTTCATCGATGTTGGCTGTGTCCAGAAAAAATTTCATAGCCGCCTCCCTTTCAGAATCTTCCCAGGAAAAAAATCATTCTATACGATTGACGCTCAAATAACCACAGCGTCAGTGGCCAGTGGTCAGTGGTCAGCGGCCAGTTGTGAAGTCTGTGCCCACTGACCACTGACCACCGACCACCGGCTACTGCCTTCTGGCTACTGAAGTTCGACGGGCACCGTGGCAGGCTGGCTTTCGTTGCCGTGCGTGTCTACGGCCGTGACGCGATACTCGTATTTTTTCCCGGCGCCCGGTTTCTCGTCCCGATAACTGAGGGTCGTCACCAGTTCCGTGTCCAGAGACGCCCATTCAGACACGTCCGGTTCCCGCCTGTAAATCCTGTATCCCGCCACGTCGCGCTGCGGGGGTGCCGTCCAAAAGAGAATCACGATTCCCCCCTCCGCCACCGCGTGAAGGTCTCCCGGAGGCTCCGGTGGAAAAGTATCCTGGGCAGGGACCGCGAGCGGCGCGGAAGGGAGACTTTCGGCGTAGGGACTTTCCACGCTTCCCACCACACTCACGAGGTAGTAATACGTCTTGTCAAATTGAAACTCGCGATCCTCGAACTCCGTCGCGCGCAGCGGTTGCTTGTTCAAGGGAGCCGGCGGGAGACTCCTAGGATCTTCAGTTCGATAAACGTTGTAGCCGGCAATTCTGGGCGGCGTGGAGCCGTCGAGATTCGTCTCCGGAGGCGGCCACAGAATTCGGATGTATTCCTGGCCGAGCTGAAACGACAGGCCGCGCGGCGGTCCCGGAATGGCGAGCGGCGCCACGTAGACTTGATTGCTCAGTCCCGCCTTGACGGTAGGCGGGAAGCTTTTGCGCGGGGACCTTCACAAGCAGCTGCGCCCTGGCCAGAAATTCTTCCTCGTTTTTCACGGGGAGGTTGCCCGCTCTCTCCTCTACCAGTCGCAGGACTTCGACCTCCGCAAGTGTAGAGACAGGAGAGCCATCGGTATTCTCTACCGGCGCCGACACCGTCAGCACGAGCTTGTCGGAAGACTGGCGGGCGGCCAGGTCGGCCGCCGGCTTGGGGATCAGAAGGAGCGGCGGCTGCGGATCGCCTGTCTTTGCACAGGCCGAAACAAAGAGCGCCAGGCAGGGAACGAAAAGCCGGATGTCCCGGAGACAGGCGGCTGTCACAGGATGTACCGGCTCAGATCCTTGTCGGTTACGACGTCACCCAGCCTCTTGCGCACATAATCCGCGTCGATTCGGACGGTTTTACTCCTCAGCTCAGCGCCGGAAAAGGAGACGTCCTCGAGAAGGGCTTCCATGATGGTGTGCAAGCGGCGCGCGCCGATGTTCTCCGTGTTTTCATTTACGACGCACGCCATCCTGGCGATCTCCCGTACGGCGTCTTCGGCGAAGCGCAGCTTGATGCCCTCGGTTTCCAGCAGGGCCGTATATTGCTTGATCAGGGCGTTCTTGGGCTCCTTGAGGATGCGCACGAAGTCGTCTTCCCCCAGCGGCTTCATCTCCACCCGAATGGGAAAGCGTCCCTGGATTTCCGGGATGAGATCCGAAGGCCTGGAAACGTGGAAGGCCCCCGCGGCAATGAAGAGAACATGATCCGTGCGAAGCATGCCGTAGCGCGTGCTGACGCTGGTCCCCTCGACGATGGGCAGGATATCCCGCTGCACGCCCTCGCGGCTGACGTCCGGACCGTGACCCGATTCACGGCCGGCGATCTTGTCGATCTCGTCAATGAAGATGATGCCGTTCTGCTCCACGCGCTCCAGGGCCAGCCGCGCCACCTGGTCCATGTCGACGAGTTTCTGCTCTTCCTCCTGGATGATGTACTCTGCCGCTTCATCGACGCGCATCCTGCGCTTCTTGGGCTTCCGATCCATGAATCCTGACAGTAAATCGCGCATGTTGAACTGCAGCTCCTCGAGGCTGGAGCCCTCGAATATCTGGAACGAGAACGGACTCACCGCTTGTTCCCGCACTTCGATTTCGACGATGCGGTTGTCCAGCTTTCCCGAGCGCAGCCGCTTTCGCAGCTTTTCCCGCAAGAAATGGATGCGCCGCAGCTCTTTGCCATTGTCGTCGGCCGTCCGGTCTTCCGGGACGGGCTGCAGCGTGGGCAGGATGAGATCCAGCAGCCGTTCTTCTGCGTTCTGCTCGGCGAGCTCTTCGATCTCCCCGATCTTCTCCATGCGCACCATGTCCACCGCTATTTCCACGAGGTCGCGAACCATAGATTCCACGTCGCGCCCCACATAACCGACTTCGGTGAACTTGGTCGCTTCCACCTTGATGAAGGGAGAGTTGGCCAGACGGGCAAGCCTCCGGGCGATCTCCGTCTTGCCTATCCCGGTCGGCCCGATCATGATGATGTTTTTGGGGGCGATTTCCTCGGCCATCTCTTCGTCGAGTTTCTGACGGCGGATCCTGTTGCGCAAGGCTATGGCCACAGCCTTCTTAGCCTCCCGCTGCCCCACGACGTATTTGTCCAGCTCGGCCACGATTTCCCGCGGGGACATGTCGTCCAAACCGCGAGCCGGCGCCGAATCATGTCTTAAGAATTCACGCATTCTCGATCAATGGCAGGCCCTGCCTCCACGGACACAAGAAATTTACAGTTCCTCTACCAGGATCTCGCCATTTGTATAAATGCAGATTTCGCTGGCAATGCGGATGGACTCCGCGGCAATCTGGCCGGCGGAAAGTTTTGTGTGTTTCAGGAGAGCGCGCGCGGCTGCCAACGCATAGGTTCCCCCGGAGCCGACTGCCAGGAGTCCGTCATCGGGCTCGATGACGTCTCCGGTTCCGGAGAGCAAGTAGGTGGCTTTGCCATCCGTAGCCAGCAGGAAGGCCTCCAGATGCCTTAAGGCGCGATCGGTTCTCCACTCCTGGGCGAGTTCCACGGCCGCACGATTCAGATTACCCTGGAACTGTTCCAGCTTCGACTCAAAGCGCGAAAAGAGCGCAAAAGCATCGGCCGTCGCGCCCGCAAATCCGACCAGGACGCGGTCGTTGAACATCCGGCGTATTTTTTTTGCGCTCGATTTGACTACCGTGTCGCCCATGGTAACCTGTCCGTCCCCCGCCATAGCCGTGCGCGCGCCGCGCTTCACCAGCAGGACCGTGGTTCCATGAAAGACCGACACGGGCTTCTTCGGCATAACGAACGAGTATAGACACCGACGGAAAGGAGTGTCAATCGCCGATGCTCATTCTCATCCCTCATAGGCGGGAAGAGAATTTGATTACGTCCCGGTTCACCACGAAGACACGCGGACACGGAGAATTGCCGAGGGATCAGGTGCTCTCCGTGTCTTCCGTGCGGACAACTGTCGCAGTACAATGTCGAGCGCCCCGAGCCGACGTTCCATCCCGTCGCCCCTGATGCTGTACCGCGTGCGGATGAGAGGCTTTCTCGCCACGGAGCGCCGCGCTTCGGCAAGGCGATTACCGCGGCTGCGCGCCGGGTCGCGAACGAATAACGAGGCGCATCCGCTCGGCAGATGGGGAACAAGCAAAGGAGGGAATCGTTATGCAGAAGATTTCTTCGCTGTTGGTGTGTCTAGCTTTGTTGGCGCCTGCCGCTGAAACCTTGGCACAGAAGAACCAACCGAAGGAATTGTTCGTCTTTTGCGAAAACAACAACTGCGGCTATATGGATAATACCGGCAAAGTGATCATCCAGCCACAATTCAAAAACGCCCAGGACTTTTCCGACGGGCTGGCGTTAGTATTGACCGAGCAGCAAGTTTGGGGATACATAGACAAAACAGGGCAGATGGTTATCAAGGGTGCTTCTCCCCTTATGAAGCAGTTTTCAGAAGGCCTCGCCGTCTTCGAGGTATACAACAGCCTCGGCGGCCACAAATGGGGCTACATAGACAAGAAAGGTAAAATCGCCATCGAACCGGAGTTTGAAGAAGCAAGCGATTTCTCCGATGGGTTGGCCCGCGTCAAACAATACGGCAAGTACACCTTCATCGACAAGACGGGAAGAATCATCGTTGACCCTGTGTTCGACAGCGCCAATGATTTTTCCGGCGGCCTTGCGCGTGTATACGTCGGCACGCGCTGGGGCTACATCGACAAGCAGGGCAAATACGTCTGGCGCTCGAAATGAATCCGTAGCAACCGCTTTTTCGATTTTGGGAGGCCACAACTCTAGAGCCTGCTTCTGCTGCTCCCTACTTTGAGCAGGGTCTCGTGCAACTCCGCCTCCCCGTTGGCTTCCCGGCAGGCCACCATGAGGGAGTGATTCCCGTGCTTGCCCAGTTGTTCGGAAGCCAGCTTCTGCGGGTTCATTTTCGGCGCCAGCTTCTTTGTGAAAGCCTTGAGATCGGCGTCCCTCCAGTGGACAAATCCGGACAGATCCGCCGCCTGCACCGGTGTCAGTATCAACAGAGACAGACCGATTAGAAGAAGTTGACGATGGAGCACGCTCAATACTCCTTTCACTTATAAAGCAGCCTCAGCTGCCATTCTTTGCGTTCTCTTCGCGTCTTCGCGGTTAGCTCTGGGCCGGACTTTAACCACGAAGGCGCGAAGGACGCGAAGAAACGCAAAGGACTTTAGATTAGTTCGACTTCAGACCTGACTGTCTGTGGTCTGAGGTCCGATTCCTGAGGTCTGAGGTCTGTCGTGACGGGAGAGCTCCAGCCTGGCGACACTTTCCCGATGCACCTCGTCCGGTCCATCCGCTATGCGCAAGGTGCGCGCGTGGGCCCAGGCGGCGGCAAGGCCGAAATCCTCCGTGACCCCCGCTCCGCCATGGGCCTGGATGGCGCGGTCGATAACGCGAAGCGCCATGTTGGGCGCCACGATCTTTATCATGGCGATCTCCGCGCGCGCCGCTTTGTTCCCGACTTTATCCATCATGTAGGCAGTCTTCAGCGTCAGCAGACGCGCCTGCTCGATTTCCATGCGTGAGTTGGCAATATCGGCTCGAATCGTCCCTTGTTCCGCAAGCGCTCTTCCGAAGGCAACGCGCCCCTTCACGCGCCTGCACATGGCCTCCAGGGAACGCTCTGCCAGTCCGATGAGGCGCATGCAATGATGGATGCGCCCGGGGCCGAGACGGCCCTGGGCGATTTCGAAGCCTCGCCCTTCGCCCAGAAGCAAATGGGAGACGGGGACTCTGACGTTTTCAAACATCACCTCGGCGTGCCCATGCGGGGCATCGTCGTAGCCGAAGACCGTCAGCATGCGTTTGATTCTGACCCCCGGAGTATCCATGGGCACGAGAATCATGGACTGCTGCCTGTGCCTCGCGGCGGCCCGGTCACTCTTCCCCATAAATATGGCAATCTTGCAGCGCGGGTCGCCGGCTCCCGAGGTCCACCATTTGTGACCGTTTATCACATACTCGTCGCCGCGACGCGCGATGCTCGCCTCGATGTTCGTCGCGTCGGAAGACGCTACGCCCGGTTCCGTCATGGCGAAACACGAACGGATCTTCCCTTCGAGCAGCGGCTTGAGCCAGCGCTCCTTCTGTTCCTTCGTCCCGTAGCGGACCAGAACTTCCATGTTTCCGCTGTCGGGCGCCGAGCAATTGAAGACTTCCGGCGCCATAGGGGATCGGCCCATGATCTCGCAGAGAGGGGCGTATTCCAGATTGGTCAGGCCCGCGCCATACTCGCTGTCGGGCAGAAACAGGTTCCACAGTCCGGCGGCGCGGGCCTTCTCCTTCAACTGCTCCATAATCGGAGCGGGACACCAGCGCCCGCCTTGCTGGATCTGTTCGACACAGGTCCTTTCGTTCGGATAGATGTGCTCCTCCATGAACGCACACAGTCTCTTCTGAAGTTCTTGCACCTTTTCGGAATTCGCAAAATCCATCTTCGTCCCCTCAGACCTGCGCGAGTATATCACCAAGCGTCAGGACACGGATGAGCACGGATTTGTACGGCTTGCCACACGGAATATCCGTGTGAATCCGCGGCATCCATGGGAATCCGTGTCCCATTGGGAGTTACGGAGCGGATTGACAATGCATGGATTTGGAACTAGATTCGCAATCGCGGCGCAGGTCATTTGACCGCGAGCGGAGCCGGGAGAAATGAGCGAGTCAGTATCTCTAACCAAAGACGGCGAGATAGCCGTCATTACCATCGACAATCCTCCCGTCAACGCTCTCAGTGCGGAGGTGGCCGAAGGAATTCGCGCGGCGCTGGAGGCGGCCCAGAACGATTTGTCGGTGAAAGCCATTGTGCTTATCGGCGCGGGGCGCACCTTCATCGCGGGCGCCGACATCAAGGAATTCGGCAAGATCACATCCGGAGAGAAAGGCGGACCGGAGCTGAATCTCTTGCTACAGAACATCGAGGACTGCGCGAAACCCGTCGTCTGCGCAATCCACGGAACAGGCTTTGGCGGCGGGCTCGAAGTGGCAATGGCCTGTCACTATCGGATCGCGGCGCCCGATGCCCAGGTCGGCCAGCCCGAGGTTAAACTGGGACTGATCCCGGGAGCCGGTGGAACCCAGCGACTGCCGCGGCTCGCCGGGATAGCCAAGGCCGTTGAAATGTGCGCCCTCGGGGATCCGGTGAGCGCATCTGAAGCATTGAAGTTTGGAATCGTGGACACGATCGTCGATGGAGACCTGCGTCAGGGGGCTCTCGCGTTTGCGCGCGAAGCCGTCACAAAGGGCCAACCGCCCAGAACACGCGAGCGCTCCGCCAAATTAGGCGACGAAAGATCCAACGCGCCCATATTCGCGGCCGGGCGAGAGCTGGCCGGCAAAAAAGCCCGCGGCATGATCGCCCCGCTCCGCGCTATCGCTGCCGTCGAAGCGGCTGCGAAACTCCCGTTTAAGGAGGGACTCGATAGAGAAACCGAGCTGTTTCGCGAATGCCTGTTTTCCGAACAATCCAAGGCGCTCATTCATGTCTTCCTCGGCGAACGCGAAGTCTCCAAGATCCCCGGGGTTTCGAAGGACACGCCCACGGTGGAAGTCCGAAAGGCCGCAGTCGTAGGCGCCGGCACGATGGGAAGCGGCATCGCCATGGTTTACGCGAATGCCGGAGTACCGGTGCTGCTGAAAGAAGCCTCGCAGGAAATGCTCGATCGTGGCCTCGGCACGATCCGAAGAAACTATGCCGCGTCCGCAGAGAGGCGGCGGTTCACCCAGGAATTTGTGGACCAGCGCCTGGAGCTGATCCGCCCCAGCCTGACCTACGACGACTTTGCCGAAGCAGACATCGTGGTCGAGGCCGTCTTTGAAAACATGGAACTGAAAAAGGGGGTTTTCTCGGAACTGGACAAGGTTTGCAAACCCGATGCCATTCTCGCTTCCAACACGTCCTCGTTGAACATAGACGAAATTGCTTCCGTCACCGGCCGCCCGCACCAGGTGATCGGCCATCATTTCTTTGCCCCTCCCAATGTCATGCGCCTGCTTGAAATAGTGCGGGGCGGGGCCACATCCAACGAGGTCGTCGCCTCGTCTCTGGCATTGGCGCGAAAGCTGGGCAAGACAGGCGTGGTCGTCGGAAACTGCCGCGGTTTCGTCGGCAATCGCATGTACGCTCCGTACCAGCGCGAAGCCCAGTTTCTGGTGGAAGAAGGGGCCACGGTCGAACAGGTGGACGATGCGCTGTATAGCTTCGGCATGGCCATGGGCCCGCTCGCCGCCGGCGACCTCTCGGGCCTCGACGTCGGATGGCGCATCCGCAAAGAGTACCAGCACCTGGAGCCGAAGGGTGTCCGCCGTCCCCTGGTCGCGGACCGGCTGTGTCAACTTCAGCGTTTTGGCCAGAAGACCGGCGCGGGTTGGTACAAGTACGACCCAAGCGACCGGACGAGAATGCCGGATCCCGAGGTGGAAAAGATTGTCGAAGAATGCGCTCGCGCGGCCGGTATCGATCGGCGCTCAATCAGCGACCACGAGATCGTAGAGAGAACCATATATGCGCTTATCACTGAAGGCGCCAGGATTCTGGAGGAAGGCATCGCCCTCCGGGCCGTGGACATCGACATCATTTACATCTACGGTTATGGTTTCCCCGCCCACCGCGGCGGACCCATGTGGTACGCGGGCACGGTGGGGTTGAAGGAAGTGTACGATCGCATTCGCCAGTTTCGCGATCAGCACGGAGATTTCTGGGAACCCCCTCCTTTGCTTCGACAACTCGCGGAGCGGGGAAAGACGTTCGACGACTTCGACAAAGAAAGAGTTCTGCAATTGCGCGCCCAGAAGCATTAGCCACAGAGATCAGACCTCAGACCTCAGGGATCAGACCTCAGACCTGGAGCCTGAAGTCGAAGTCTGAGGTCTGAGGTCTGAGGTCTGCATTGGGAGGATCGCGATGATGACTGAGGCCTTGTTGAAAAACAGAGGGATTCGCCGGAGGGACTTTGCGCGCTTTCTGGCGGGCGCCGGCGGCGCCGCGCTCATCGAGGCTTCGGGCCTTCCGCGGCCCAGACCGGCTCCCCTGCCGGAAACGCCGGAGTTTCCTAATGAAGCATTCTGGTCCAACGTCCGCAAACAGTTCCTCATGCCCCCGGACCTGGCGGTCATGAACGCGGCAAATCTTTGTCCCTCCTCGGCTCCGGTCCTCGAGGCCTTGTACGCTGCGACTCGGGATGTCGATCAGGATCCCTCCTTCAACAACCGCGAGAAGATGACCGAGGGCAAGGAGAGGACACGCAAACTGCTGGCCGCGTTTCTGGGCGTGACCCCCGAGGAGATCGTCATCACACGCAATACGAGTGAATCGAACAACCTGGTCTCCAGCGGAATCGAGTTGAAACCGCAGGACGAGGTCATCATCTTCTCCGACAACCATCCGAGCAATCATCTTGCCTGGACTGAAAAAGCCAGGCGCTTCGGGTTTACCGTCCGGGTCGTGGATCAGGTGAACCCGCATCCAGGGGACGAATACTACATCGACGCCTTCACGAAGCAGATGAATGCCCGCACGAAGGTCCTGGCCTTCACGCACCTCACCAGCACCGCGGGCGATCTCCTGCCCGCCCGAGAGCTTTGCCGGATCGCGCGCGAGCGCGGAATCCTTTCCATGGTTGACGGGGCACAATCGTTCGGTCTGATGAATGTGGACCTGAGCGACATGCAACCGGACTTCTATTCCGGCAGCGCGCACAAATGGCCTTGCGGTCCCAAGGAGACGGGCATGCTCTTTATCAATAAGAGGGCTCATTCCATGGTCTGGCCCAGCATCTACAGCGCGTATCCGGGAGCCACCGGCATCTCGAAGTCCTTCGAGCGGTTCGGCCAGCGGGACGAGCCCGCGATCATCGCTTTCGGAGAAGCGCTTCAATTCCAGACCAGGATCGGGCGAAAGCTGATAGAAGAACGGGCGCGCACGCTGGCGCAGATGCTCATGACAGAGTTGAAGAAGGTGGATGGCGTGAAGCTCTGGACGCACCCCGACTCCGGGCGGTCCGCGGCGGTGGTCACGTTCTTCCCCGCGAATCTGGATCCGAAAAAGCTCAGTGCGGTCCTCTACGAGAAGGACCGGATCGCAGGCGCCACGCGCGAGGGAGCGGATCGGCCCGGGTTGCGCTTTTCCCCGCATATTTACAACTCGCCGCCGGAAGTCGAGAGGATCGTCGCCGCGATAAAACGTTACGTGGCGACCGGGGTGTAACTCCGTACACGTGGTCTGCGTAAGCGGCGCAAAATGAAGCCACCGATCAACACAGTGGAGCTCAGCCGCAACCAAAAAATCTCACCGCGAAGACACGAAGAAATCCTTTGCGATTCTTCGTGTCTTCGTGGCGGACAAGGATACCTGCGCTCCCAGGAAAACTCGGATGAAATTCTTTCCAGGCGGCCAAGCATTTGCCAGCTAGTAGTACAGAGCAGCAAAGCTGGAGCGCGAGATTCACTCGAAGCATTAGGAAATCCGTCGGGTCAATGCTAAAGTCGTTTCAACCCTGTGGCACCTTCGAGGTAAACGCCGGTGGATCCTCTTTTTGCGGAGGTTACGCCATGAACATGAATCGCACGGCGCTCGCCTGCGTTCTGCTTGCCTTCCTTGCGGCAGTTGCTTGGGCCCAGCAACGCGGCACTGCCGGTCTCTACGGCCAGATCACGGACACTCAGGGAGGGGTGATCTCGGATACAACCGTCATCCTGACGCACGTGCCCACGAACCAGGCCCGCACTTCGGTAACCAATGAAGAGGGACATTACCAGTTCCGCTTTCTTCCCGTCGGCGAGTACCGGCTCGAGCTGGAGCGCACGGGCTTCAGCCGCTACCAGCAGAAGGGCATCGTCCTTCAGGTCAACGACAACCTGCGGCTCGACATCCGGCTCGAGGTCGGAGGGGTTGCGACCGAAGTCACGGTCCAAGCCGCGGCCATCGCTGTCGAGACCGGCAGCCCGACCTTAAAGGAAACGGTCGACAGCAAGCGCGTTGTCGACCTACCCCTCAACGGACGCAACCTGGCGGACCTGACGCTGCTCGTGCCGGGCGTGCAGCCCGCGACCGGCGTCACTGGAGAGTGGGATGGGAACGCCTACGGCCCGCGCGGGATCAAACGGTTCTCGATGAATGGCTCCCGGCAGAACAACGTCAAGTTCACGCTCGATGGAGGCGACAACAACGACAACCTCTTCAACTTGAACCTGCCCTTTCCGTTCCCCGACGCAGTCCA
>QHZE01000071.1 GCA_003225335.1 Acidobacteriota bacterium | reverse complement strand
CCGTCAGCTCGGGATAATCGCTGAGGATTTCCTGATGCGACATGCCGGCGGCCAGCCACCCGAGCACGTCAGCGACGGCTATCCGCATCCGGCGAATGCACGGCCGCCCGCCACGCTTGCCGGGTTCGATCGTGATGATGTGTTGGTAGTTCATAAACGGGGTCGTATTTTAGCATAGGCCTGAGAATTCCTTTGCGCACTTCGCGCCTTCGCGGTGAAACTGGGCCAGAATTAACCGCGAAGACGCGAAGTGCGCAAAGGGGTGGCGAAGAATTCCAGCATGCGGGCCTGTCAGTCGCGCACGTACACCTTGTAGGTGTATTCGACTTCGCCCTTCTCCCGGGCCTTGATCGGTATTTCCCAATAGAGCAGCGAGTGCGGGTTTACCTTCCTCAAACCTTTCACGACCTGGTCCACCTTGGCTTCGGGCGACGTCTTGACCACTTCGCCGGACAGGTCCTTGGTGATTGCGAGTGTGAGGTCTTTGTTCTTGAAGTTGGCGATTTTCAATTGGCCTCGAATGGTCACGAGATCGTAGCTGTTGCCGTAGAATGTCGCGGCATTGCGCCTCCGCTCGACTTCGAACTCCGCCCGCTCGGCCTTGATGTCCGCGGCCTGGGTGATCTTAACGGTCGCCTTGCCGCCGGGGCTGGTGTAGTAAATCAGATCCTGCCCAAGCACCTGGCCGCCCTGCATCGTCATCGCGGGCGCAGTCGTCCAGGGCACCTTGCCTGTGTTCGTCAGCCGCACGCTGTGCCAGACTTCCTCGGCTTTCTCGGGCTCCCGCTGGTCGACGGCGCGATAACGCTCCTGTTCGTCGAGCGTATCGCCGATTTTCCATTCGTACGCGTGGTCGTAAGGCACCTCCATCGTATACAGCGGGTAATAGCCCCGCTCGCGCTTCTTGAGCGAAACGCCTCTCTGCTCGTAGAAGAACAACTCCTCGCGCGTCTGGCCTTCGGGCGGAGCGGCGGGGAAGACCGGGAATATCTCCTCCCCGCCGGCAGCGCCAAAAGTCGCGACGACGTTCTGCGAGACCACGCCGCGGCGGCCTCGATTCTGCCCGGGTTGCGGAGGGTTCAGCAGGTTGTTAAGGAAGGCTGCGAGATCTTCCCGCAGTGCCATGGGATCGGTCACATCGGCAAACTGCAGATTTGGAAACCCGGTGATGAAATTCACCGCCACGTTGTCGAGGTCTTCGATCTCGTTGACAATCTCAGCCTTGGCCGTGATCCGCGCCTTTTTTGCGTCCGTGATGTCGATGGCGCAACTCGGCGCCCAGGTGATTCCCTTGGCAAGGTACTGGACGACCAGCCGTCCCTTCCCGCCCGGATTCGTTGCCCGCAACCGCAGTGCCACACCGCGCTTCTTGCGCACGACGCTGGTTTTCAATTCGCCGCCCGGGCGGGAGACCTGGGAAATCGAATTCTTGTTCAACGCGATCATTCCGTTGCCGGTCTGCAGCAAAATCAGAGACGCGGTCTCACCCGGTTCGACGTTGGATTCGACGTTGAAAGGATACGGAGACCTGCCCGGCGGTACGGAAGCCGGCTCGGCCGGCCGGCTTGCCGGAACCGCGATGATCTTGCCCCGGATCGTCTCTCTGTCGCTGATTCGGAGCTCGAGCGTCTCGCCGGCATTCGCCTCGAGCAACTCCGCCACGCTCACCGCTTCCATTGACTGAGCGGACTCTTTCTCAAATGCCACCAAGTCCTCGACTGTGGCGCCATCGTCGCGAGAGTACACCCAGAACGTCCCGTGGACCGGCGCAGGCAGACCTTCGACGAGAAGCTTCACGTCGCCTTTCGGCAGTTCGCTTTCGCGCGCCATGAAACCCAGTCCGTTCTTGAACAGCGAGACCGCAATGAGCTTCGTCTTGAGTGGCGCGACCGCCTCGTCGTCAGCCCAGTTCCAAGACGCACCCATCGACACCAGGGTGCCGGCCAGAACAACGATCCTCTTCATTCTCATCGAGCGCTCTCCTTCTTCTTGGAAGTCAGTAATCCGTTGATCGGCATCATTATGCCCCTCGCTGTGCCTGCGGGAAGCGCACCTGTAATTCTTCGCCAGCTGAAAAGGATTTTCTTAGCGAAAATTCTTCGCGTTCTTCGGGCTTCGCGGTGAATTCCGGGCCGGACTCTCACCGCGAAGACGCTAGAAAAAGGCGAAGAACTTAATTAATTACGGCCCCAGGGGCCCTGAGGTGAGAATTTTTTGCTTGCGGCTGCGCGGCGCCTGAGCACAATAGATGCGTTTCAATCTGAATCCAACAAGGGGAGGGCGTATGCGAGCGACAACTGTTTGTCTGGTTTTTGTGTGTTTCGCGGTCGTCGTGTCTGGGGCGGCGCAGCAGAAGGGCGCGGATCCACTGAGCGGCACGTGGACGGGCGATTGGGGACCAAGCGCGGCGGACCGGAATCCGGTCACGGTTGAACTGAAATGGGACGGCAAGACTCTGACTGGAACCGTGAACCCCGGCCCGAACGCGGTTGCGCTGCAAAAATGCACGTTCGACCGGAAGACCGGTGCACTGCACATGGAGTGCGATGCAAAAGGGCGCAGAGGAAACGACATCCATTACGTCATCGACGGCAAAGTCGACAAAGACACCATGACCGGCAGTTGGAATCACGATAACCGCAAGGGCGATTTCAAGATCACCAAGAAGTAAGAAGCTTCATCCTGGACGGAACGCCGTGCGCGTGGGGAGAGATCTGGGCGCCGGCCAGCCGTGCGCGATGAATTCGCCCGACGGCATTTTCTTACACGACGGCGACTTGCTCGCGATTCCGACGGATCCTCAATGCGGGTGCGATTTTTTTGTGCGTCCAGCAGACGTCGCAGCAGCGGCCATAGAACCGCGCGCGCTGCTGCCTTCCTTTAGGAGACTAACCATGGCAAACGCAAGGCGCTTTTGCATTTCCTTGGCGTTGTTCACTCTCGCGCCCGCGGGCCTCGTTCATTTCGCCAGGTCCGAAGGGTCTTATCGATTTCTCAAAGAAATTCGGATTGGCGGAGAAGGAGGCTGGGACTATCTCTCGATCGATGCGGCTGCGCGCAGGCTGTACGTCAGCCACGCCAACAAAGTCGTCGTCATCGATCTGGACAACGCGGCGGTGGCCGGCGAAATAAGCGATACTCCCGGAGTCCATGGAATAGCGCTCGCGCCGGAGTTGAATCGCGGCTTCACGAGCAACGGTCAGGAATCCAAAGCGAGCATCATCGATCTCCAGACGCTCAAAACGCTTTCGAAAGTCAACACCGGCGAGAACCCGGATGCAATCCTGTACGATCCCGGCCGGCAGGAGGTCTATACGTTCAACGGGCGCGGGCAATCGGCAACGGTGTTCGAGGCAAAGTCTGGTAAACTCGTGGACACCGTTCCCCTGCCCGGCAAGCCGGAATTCGCCGTCGTCGACACCAGGGTCAAGCGTGTCTACGCAAACATTGAAGACAAGAACTCTGTCGTCGTGATTGATACAGAGACGCACAAGATAGCCGTGACGTGGCCGATTGCGCCCGGCGAAAGCGCTTCGGGTATGGCCATCGATTTCAAGAATCACAGGCTCTTCGTCGGCTGCGAGAACAAACTCATGGTAATGATGGACAGCGAAAACGGCCGAGTCGTTTCGACGGTCCCGATAGGCCAAGGCGTGGATGCCAACGCATTCGACCCCTCCACCGGGCTGGCCTTTAGTTCTAACGGCGATGGTACGGTTACCATCGCTCGCGAAGAGACTCCCGAAAAGCTGGCTGTCGTGCAGACTCTTACGACAATGCGGGGCGCCCGAACCATGGCCCTAGACCCCAAGACTCACAACCTTTACCTGGCGGCCGCCGAATACGAACCCGCCCTGCCCACCGTGCCGGGAGCGCCCCGCCCCCGTCCCAAGATCGTTCCCGGCACATTCAGAGTCCTCGTATACGGCATCGGCAAGTAAGACATCGCGAGTGAGCGCCCTTTAGCTAAATCCGTTATTGAAATGTGAGAGAATACACGCATGTCTGCCGACAACGAGTACATTCACGTTCGCCTGGCCACGGCCGATGATGTCCCTTTGATCCTTGCGTTTGTCAAGGCGCTGGCAGATTACGAGAAACTGAGCGACCAGGTCGCCGCCGACGAGTCGCGTCTGCGGGACACCTTGTTCGGCAAACACGCCTATGCTGAAACTCTGATTGCTGAATTCAAAGGGGAGCCCGCCGGCTTTGCGCTGTTTTTCCACAGCTATTCGACCTTTCTCGCCCGTCCCGGAATCTATCTCGAAGATCTGTTCGTCAAACCCGAGCTGCGCGGCCGCGGCATCGGCAAGGCGCTTCTCACGCGCCTCGCGCAGCTTGCCGTGGAGCGCGGTTGCGGCCGTCTCGAGTGGTTCGTCTTGAACTGGAACCAGCCGGCCATAGATTTCTATCGGTCCCTCGGCGCCGAGCCACTGGACGAATGGACCTTTTACCGCCTGACAGGAGAGGCCCTCCAGCGTCTGGGGAGGCGGTGAGGATGTCCGACAGTTCAGCGAAGAAGCGGTGCGGTTGGTGCGGCACGGATCCGCTGTACATTGAGTACCACGACACCGAGTGGGGCGTCCCGCTGCACGACGACCGGAAGCTGTTCGAGATGCTCATTCTCGAGGGAGCTCAGGCGGGGCTGAGCTGGCTCACCGTGCTCAGGAAGCGCGAGGCCTACCGCGCGGCCTTCGAGAACTTCGACCCGGAAATTGTTGCGTCCTACGATACCCGGAAGGTGCGCGAGCTGCTTCGGAACGACGGGATAATCCGCAACCGGCAGAAGATCGAGGCCGCCGTCGGGAACGCGCGCGCGTTTCTGGAAGTGCAGCGCGCGTTCGGCAGCTTCGACGCGTATGTCTGGCGCTTCGTCGGCGGGAAGGCGAAGAAAAACGCCTGGAAAATCCTGTCCGAGCTTCCGGCCTATACGCCGGAAGCCGAGGCCATGAGCCGGGACCTGCGGTCGCGGGGCTTCCGTTTTGTCGGGCCGACCATCTGCTACGCTCATATGCAAACCACCGGAATGGTAAACGACCATCTCGTAGACTGCTTCCGCTACCGTCAAGTCGCCCGATAAACACGCCTGGTACCCAGCCGCAACCAAAAACCCGGTCAGATTCTTTGCGTCTTCTTCGTGTCTTCGTGGTGGATTGATCCTTTCGACGATAAAGAATTTGGCAAGGCTCTTTTCGTCGTCTATGATTTGAGTTGTTCATCCCTGGTATCACCGCGGGCGCCGTGGAGTGGCGCATCACTTCTTTCGCCGCTCAGGACCGCTTCATCCGACAATACTGAACAGGAGGGAGCATGTCTCTTCTCATGCCTTCGCGTCGTGCGTGCCTGCGCGCGCTGACGGCGGCATTCCTTTGTTTGGGTGGCACTGCTCTAATGGCCCAGTCCACCGGCGCGATCGCCGGCATGATCTCAGATACCACGGGCGGCGCCATCCCGGGCGCCTCGATCATGGCAACCAACCAGGCGACGGGACTGAAATGGAGCACGATCTCCGGAGGATCCGGAGATTACCAGATCGTGGCCCTCCCCACCGGCCCCTATCAGCTTGAAGTCCAGGCGCCGGGCTTCCAGACCCAGGTAATCAAGAACTTGCCGGTCGCCGTGGCTCAAACAACGGCGCAGAATATCCAGCTCACAGTGGGTCAGATCAGCGAAACGCTCACGGTCGACGCCGCGGCCCCGGTCGTGCAGACGGCAACGATGGCGGTCAGCCAGGTCGTCGACCAGCGGACCGTCCAGGAGATCCCGCTCAATGGGCGCCACTTCGTCGATCTCGGACTGCTCCTGCCGGGTTCGGTCGTGCAGCCCCAGAACGGATTCCTCACGGCCCCCCTACGCGGTCAGGGCGCTTTCGCCTTCAACACGGCCGGAAACCGCGAGGACACCGTCAACTTCATGATCAACGGCGTCAACCTGAACGACATGGTCCAGAATCAGATCACCTTCCAGCCGTCGATCAACACCGTCTCGGAATTCAAGGCGGACAATTCCACTTTCAGCGCCGAATACGGGCGCAACAGCGGCGCCATCGTCAACATCGCGACGCGCTCCGGCTCGAACCAGTTCCACGGCGAAGCGTTCGAGTTTTTCCGGAACGAGAAGCTGGACGCGAAGAACTTCTTTGACAATCCCAGCCTGCCCATTCCTCCCTTCAAGCGCAACCAGTTTGGCTTCTCCCTCGGCGCGCCGATCTGGCTCGGTCCCGGGCTGAACGGCAAGGACCGCTCGTTCTTCTTCTTCAGCTATGAAGGTCTGCGTCAGCGTCAGAAGGTTCCTTTCAACACGATCGTGCCAACCGCGGCGGAGCGCGCGGCAGTGACCGACCCCGTGGCGCTGCAGTTGCTGAAGTTCATCCCGCAGGCGAACCTGCCCGACAGTCGGTTCGCCGGCTCGGGGACGGCGCCTGTGGACATCAACCAGTGGACGCTGGACATCTCGCACCGCCTCAACTCGAACGACACTGTGCACGGCTATTACGCCAACCAACACGACCTGCGCCAGGAGCCGAGCCTGCAGGGGAACAACATCCCCGGCTTCGGAGACACCCGCAAGTCGCAGCGCCAGATCTTCACCTTCGGCGAGACCCACACGTTCGGCCCGGCCGTGGTCAACGATTTCCGCTTCGGCCTGAATCGGATCTTCATCACCTTCGACCCGAACGCCAGGCTCAATCCGGCGGCCTTCGGCATCAACAACGGCGTCAACACCGATCTGGGGCTGCCGCAGATCAACATCCAGGGGTCGGTGAATTTCGGCGGGCCTTCCGGCTTCCCGCAGGGGCGCGCCGACACGGTCTTCGTGTACTCCGACACCCTGAGCAAGCTGGCCGGGCGGCATTCGCTCAAGTTCGGCGGCGAGGTGCGGCGCTTCCACAACAACAACTTCAGCCGGGACACCGGTGTCATGGTTTTCACGGGCTTTGACAAGTTCGAGATCGGGAGCGCCAATTCCTACACGATGACACAGGGCGGCGTGTTCAGCGGGGTCAGGACGGCGGGCATCGGGTTCTTCGCGCAGGACAACTACAAGGCCGCGTCGAACCTCACGCTGGAGCTCGGCGTGCGCTGGGAATTGAATACGACTCCGGCCGAAGTCGCAAACCGTTTTGTCGTCTTCGATCCGTCGAGCGCGAAACTCTTGCAGCTCGGCAACGGCCTCGACGAGGTCTATCCGAACAACTACAAACAGTTCGGTCCTCGCGTGGGATTTGCCTGGGATCCGTTCAAGGACGGCAAGACCTCCATCCGCGGAGGCTACGGCCTGTTCTACGACCAGCCGGTGACGAATACGGTCTCGCCGCTGGCCTCGAATCCGCCGTTCGGCATACCATCGGCCGCAATCGCGACGTCAAACACCGTCGTCTCGCTGAGCGATCCGCTGGCAGGCGCGGGTTCGGCTGCGACCTCAAGCCCCGCCAACATCAGCCGGGATTTCCGGAACGACTACGTGCAGTCCTGGAACCTCAATCTCCAGCGGGAAATCGTGAAGGACCTCGGCGTGCAAATCGGCTATTTCGGGTCGAAGGGGACGCACCTCCGCATGTCGTGGAACATGAACCAGTTCGTCAACGGCGTGCGGCCATACGCCGGTTTCTCGAACATCAACACGATCGACAGCGTCGGAAATTCCAGCTACAACGGGCTGTGGGTCAGCGCGACAAAGCGGCTGAGCCGCGGGGTGCAGTTCAGCACGAATTACACCTGGTCGCACTCGATCGACTACAACTCGCTCAACTCCCAGGGCGTGACGGCGCAGGACAGCTTCAACCGGCGCAACGAACGCGGCTCGTCGGATTTCGACGCGCGCCACCACTTCAATCTGAGCTTCCTCTACGATTTGCCGTTCAAGGGGAGCCGGTTGACCGAGGGCTGGTCGCTGTCGGGCATCGTCACGTCGCAGTCGGGCAATCCGGTCAACATCATCGTTTCGGGGGCTGCTCGGACGGGTCTGGCGACCCGCCGCGCGAATGTTGCCGGCGACTGGCGCCTCTCGAACCCGGACCCGGCGGCCTGGTTCAACAAGTCGGCGTTCTGCGCGCCCGGCGCGGCGGGGTGCGCGGGTCCTCCGGTCTTCGGCAATATCGGACGCAACGTCGTGACCGGCCCGGGGTTCAACAACGTGGACTTCTCGGTCATCAAGACCACAAAGATCAGTGAAGCGGCGCGCCTGCAGTTCCGCACCGAGTTCTTCGACCTGTTCAATCACCCCAACTTCGGGCAACCCGGCAGGATCGTGGGCGCTAAGAATTTCGGCATCATCGAGAGCACGCGCTTTCCTCCCGGAGACAGCGGCTCCGCGCGGCAGATCCAATTTGCCCTGAAGGTCCTGTTCTGACTGGAAGTCCGCCCGTGCACGGAAATGAAACCACGGAGACATTCGCCGTAACTGAGAAGGAGAGAATGAGTTGGCCAATGACAAATGACAAATGGCAAATGAAAAATGACAAATTGCGCACGAGGAACGAATCTACAAATCCTCATCCTTCATTGGCCATTTGTCATTTGTCATTTGTCATTGGCGAAGACAGTCTCAGGGTACTACGCGGTCTTGTCAGGCTTCTCTCGACGGGACTATCAGCAGAGGGCGGTCCGCGGCCGCTATCACCTGCAACGTCACGTCATGGATCTTGAAGAAGGAGCGCGACCCCGGATCATGCACCCCCAGGACCACGAGGTCGTGGTTTCCCTCGCGTGCCTCGGCGAGAATGCCCGCGGCCGGCGAGTCCGACTCGCGGACACGCACCTCGCTCGCCACATCGATCGACCGCAGCGTCGCAGCAGCCCGTTCCAGATGCGCGTGCGCTACGGGTCCCGCCTCTGCAGCCCTCCGGGCGACATAGAGGAGAGTCACAGCGGCTCCGAGACGCCGGGCCAGCCGTCCTCCGACCTGTACGTCTGTTTTTCCGTGTTCCCCGGCCGCCGTGCAGATGAGGACGCGAGACAGCGACTTCGTTTCACCTTTGACGAGCAGCACGGGGACTTCCGACTCTCCCAGGATTCTGAGGGTCAGGGGGTCGAGCCCGTGCGTCCGCGGATCCGGGACCTTGAGCCGCCTCGGTCCCGGCGCCAGGATCACCATCTCATGGGACGGATCTGCCTGCCGGATCGTCTGGATGGCGGAATCATGGTATTGGAAGCGCACCTCGACATCCGACAGGCCCGCATCGCGCAGGCGGCTCTTGAGCGTCCGGCGCAGCGTAGCGGCCGCCTCCTTCGTCTCTACGAATGCGACGAGAGTGGCCGACGCGCCGAGGCGGTCGGCGAGCAGCCGCACGAGCCGGAGAGGAGCATGCAAGCCGGAGTCCGTCTCGAGCACCATCAGTCGCGGCGCGGGGGGCGTCAGGATGTGCCAGCCACGCAGGTGGACCCACACTTCACGGCTGAGCGGCGCCGAGTCGGCTGGAAGAACGGCATCCAGCAGCAGCCCTTCCTCACCGAACGGCAGCGGGGGCGCGATCTGCCTTGTAGCCGCCAGATGCGCCAGCCGCACGCGAACGCGTCGCAGGGCCCCTGTGAAGGACTGCTCGGTGATGAGCCCGCGACCAATGGCGGGCATGGAACCCTCGGTTCGCTGTTCGCTGAGGACTACTTGCTCCGGGCGGATCAACACCTGGACACGATCGCCTTCGTAGTGGGGAACACCCGCGGGAAGAGGCAGGCAGATTTCGCCAAAGCAGGCCGCGCCCTTCTCCGCCCGGCCCGTCAGTACCGCGCCGCCGCCCAGGAACGTCGCCACAGAAAGGGATCTCGGCTGTGCATAGAGGGTTTCGGCCGTACCCACCTCCAGCAGCCTCCCGCGCTCGAGCACTCCGATGCGGTCGGCCAGCTCGAAGGCTTCCTCCTGGTCGTGCGTCACGAGAATGGCCGTCACCCCGAGCTTCCGCTGGATCTCTTTAAGGCTGCGGCGCAGCTGGGTGCGAATCTTTACGTCGAGGGCCCCGAACGGCTCGTCCAGCAGCAGCACTTTGGGCTCGTAGGCCAAGGCCCGGGCAATTGCGACCCTCTGCAATTGGCCTCCCGACAGCTGTCCCGGGAATCGTTTCCCAAGGCCTGCCAGGCCGACCAGGTCCAGAAGCTGATCGCGCCGGCGGCGCCGCTCGGCAGCGGGAACGCGCCGTATCTTGAGCCCGAACTCGATGTTCTCGGCCACGGTCATGTGCCGGAAGACGGTGTAGTTCTGGAAGACGAAGCCGACGTCGCGCTTCTGGGGCGGAAGTCCCGTCACATCCCGGCCGTGGAGCAGGACGCGTCCGTGGTCCGGCGCAAGGAGGCCGGCGGTGATCCGCAGGATCGTGCTCTTGCCGCTGCCGCTGGCCCCCAAGAGCACAAACAGCTCGCCCTCCCGCACCTCGAGCGACACCCGGTCTACGATGACCTGCCGGCCGAAATGTTTGGCGATCTGTTCCAGAGCGATGGACATACCAAGCCATCAGAAGGCTACTTGGAAACATACCAGACCAACATGTTAATACGTGAGCCTGCCAAGTCGAAATCCTTTGGTAGCAACCTCGTTTTAGCCACGGGGGCACGGAGACGCTGAGAAAATCTTGTCACTGTGGCTCCGTGGCTATGCGGCTATCCATTTGAGAAATTTTCTTTCGTGGCTGTGCCGCGCCAGGTCAATACGCCAGCTGAAAGCGCGTCATGACCGCTTTCTCTGTCTGGCGATTTCCGACAAGCCCGCCTTCCTTGAAGAAGGTCTGCTCGTAGTTTACAACAAATTTCACGTTCCTGTTGAAGTACCAGTTCAGTCCTCCAGCCCAGGCGCGGGCTTTTCTGGCCGAGACGCTTGAATTCGCGAATAGCGGGAAGGCGTTCTTGTCCACGTTCAGCTCGCTGTAACGCGCGGCGACCTCGGAGGCGCCCCAGGTGCGCGCACGCGGATCCAGTGATCTCTTCGGCACGACGCCACTGTACGAGGCATTCTCACCGCTAAGCACATAGGTCAGCGCCACCTGAGAAGCGTTCTGATCAAGCCTCGCCCGGATGTCCCCTTTCCGGACCGCCTGCGAAGAAATCACGTGCTCCGCGAGGCGACCAAAGGGACCCCAATGATAGTAGGCCTGTGGCGAGAGGCGCGAGAGCCTGCCGTCGGCAATCGCGGTCCCGTCTTTAGTGCCGTCCGACCGGTAACTGAAGAATGTTGATTGTCCGGTGGTGAGGTATGAAGGGAGACTGGGGGCAGCAGAGGTTCCATGGTGTGACCCGGAGGTCGCGGCCATTCCAATGCCCAGACCGCGCAGCGCGTGGATTTCGGTTTTCAAAAAGGGTTGAGCAAAGATACGTCCGGCATAGTCTTTGCTGTCTTGATTGTCCTGGTCCGCGCTCGCCCCATCGGGAACGCCGTTGAAAACGCCCCCCATATAGTTCAGGACACCGCCAAACAAGTCGCCGTGTACTTGGATGCCGAGATCGCGGTTGGGGACCAGATTGTTCGGCAGAGCACGCTCAACAAGGGAAAGGTTCACCTCTTGCTGCAGCCGTTCCAGGCCGAATGGAGTCTTGAATTTTCCCGCGCGCAGTCTTATCTGCGGAAGGAAACGGACGTCCATATAGGCATCCTGGAGGACGAGCCTGCCTCCGGCGAAATCCGGCATGAATCTGAAATCGAAATACCTCGCCAGCGTGCCTTCGAAAAGAAGCCGCGCGACGCGAGTGGCGAACGTGCTCGCAGAAGTGTCGGCTGCATCGCCGGCAAAGAATCGGCCGTCGGCCTGGAAATGCGCACGCACTTTCAGATTGAAGTCGCCGTCGGGGGATGTAAGAGAAAAACCGTTCGCACCCGCGCCGGCTATCGGGCTGTCTTTCTTCTTTGTCTCTGCATCTTTCTGTTCCGGCACCAGGCGTCCCTCCGGGGTTGCCGGCTTCTTGTCGAGATCCTCGAGACGCGCTGCCTCAGGTGAAGGAACGGACGGCCTGTCCGCTTCTGTCGCCGGTCCGCAGGCATTCCAGGACTGAGATTTCAGAAGCTTTTCCAGAGTCTGCACTCTTTGCTCCAGGGCTTTCAACTGCTCCTGCAGCGCAGCCGTTGACGGCGAATCATCTTCGGACAGATAAGCTCGCGAGAAACCGGGCATCGGATCCTCCAGTGTTGCCGAGACTCCCAACATGATCACAAACAGGACGCGCTTCATTCTCTATCTCCTTCTTTGGCGGAACAGGCACAACCTCGATTCAGCCACAGAGGCACAGAGACAAGATTTTCTCTGTGTCTCCGTGCCTCTGTGGCTAAAGATCCAATTACGAACTGGGTTTCTGTCGCTGGATTTCGCCGCGCGTCATTGCTCGTCGGCCCTGCGCTTGAAGAGCTCCATCAGCAGGAGGATGGTGAACGAGATGAGGGCAAGAACCATCGCCATGGAATAAGCTGCGACCTGGTTGCGGTCGTCGAGCGACCGGTAGATGAAGAGCGTCGCCGTCTCTGTCAACCCGCTCACCCCGGCGCTCACCACAAGGACCGCGCCGAACTCGCCGAGCGCGCGCGCCAGCGTGAGAGAGATGCCGTAAAGCAGCCCCCAGCGAATGGTGGGCAGCGTCACGTGCCAGAAAGTCTGCCAGGAGCTCGCTCCCAGCGTGCAGGCGGCATCCTCCTGATGGGTCCCCGCGTACGTCAGCACCGGCATCACTTCGCGGACGACGAACGGCAGCGAGACAAAGGTTGTGGCCAGCAACATGCCCGGCAGGGAAAAGACCAGTTTGACACCCAGCGCCTCCGCAACCGGTGTGAGCCAGCCGTTCCGCCCGAACAGCAGGATGAGCATAAGGCCGGCGATGACCGGCGACACCGCGAAGGGAAGGTCGATCAGCCCGTTGACGAGCTTGCGGCCCCGGAACTCATCGCGGACCAGGACCCACGCGACCACGACGCCGAACACCGTATTGATCACTGTTGCGCTGGCGCCCAGCAGCAAAGTCAGCCAGAGCGCGCTGCGTGCGTTCGGGACGGATATGGCGCGCCAGAAGACGCCGAGGCCGTGCGAGAGGGAGCCCCAGAATATGGCGGCGAGCGGTCCCACCAGCAGGACGGCGGCGTAGAACACCACGACGCCGATCAAGAGCCACTCCAGCGGGCCGCGGGGTTTGGCTTGCCTGGCTTCAGCGTGCGGCATCGTGGCCTCCCCGGAGGCGTTCGAGCGAGTCGACGGCCAACATCAACCCGAACGACAGAGCGAGCAACAGGATCGACAGCGCGCTTGCGCCGCGCGGGTTCTGGGATTCGATCTGCCCGAAAACGTGGACCGGCGCGGTCAACGTGCGACCCGGAATGTTGCCCGCCACGACGACGATGGAGCCGAACTCCCCGAGCGCCCGGGCGAAGGTCAGCAGGACCCCGGTGATGATACCGGGCGCGATCGTGGGCAGGATGATCCGGTAGAACGTGACCCATTTCGAGGCTCCCAGGGTGTAGGCCGCTTCCTCCTGGTCCTTTTGCATCTCGAGCAGCACCGGCTGGACGGCCCGGATCACAAAGGGGTAGGTCACCAGCAACAAGGCCAGGACGATTCCCGGCGTAGCGAAAATAACCTGGATTCCCCGCGCCTGGAGCCACGCGCCGAGCGCCTCCTGCGGCCCGTAGAGCACCACGAGCATGACGCCCGTGACGAGAGTCGGGATGGCGAAGGGGATGTCGATGAGCCCGTTGAGCAGCCTGCGGCCGGGAAAGCTGTAGCGCACCAGCGCATAAGCCGTCAGCGTCCCCATCACCGCGTTGATCACGGTCGTCAGGACGGCCACCGTGAGCGTCAACCGGAACGCGGCGAACGCCGTCGGGTTTGTGATGTCGTTCCAGAACGCTCTCAGGCCGTCTCGGAACCCTGTTGCCACGATGGCCGACAGCGGCAGGACGATGATCAAGGCGAGGTAGCTGATGGCGGTCGCCCGCAGTCCCCAGCGGCCCCATGGGCGTGGAGCACCCGGATGCGCTGCGGCAAGCACAGATTCAGCGGTTCTCATCGCGATGCCTGCAGCTGTTCGTAAATCTGAGTGAAGATCCCCTGCGGCCCGTAAACCTCCTTGGTCACGCGCTTCCAGCCGCCGAGGTAGTCGATCTTCCAGAGGTCCTCGACCTGCGGGTATTTCGACTGGACTTCCTGCGCGATATCGGGATCGACGGACCGCAAGCCGTATTGTGTATAGGCGCGCTGGGCCTCCTTGCTGGAGAGGAAGTCGATGAACGCCTGGGCGGCCTCGCGAACCCCGTGCTTGTCGACGTACTTGTCCACGAGCGCGGCGGGGTTTTCGATCAGGATGGTCGAGCGCGGGATCACGTATTCGTACTTCTGCCCGGCCTGCTGGCCGACGAGGACTTCGTTTTCGTAAGTGATGGCGGCGTCGCCGACACCCTTTTCGTAGTTGGTGATCGATTCGCGGGCGCCCTTGTCCATGATCGAGACGTTCCGGAAGACGCTCCGCAAAAACTGTTTACTCACGGCAGGGTCGTCTTTGGGGGTTCCCGCGAAGCCGCGTAGGGCCGCGCCGTAGATGGCGTTGATGTTCCACTGAGCGCCTCCGGACGTTCTCGGATCCGGGGTCAGGACATTCAGCCCGGGCTTCGCCAGGTCCGGCCAGTCGCGGATGCCTTTCGGGTTCCCGGGCCGGACCGCGATGACCACAACCGACGTGCTTACGATGCCTCGATTCTGCTGCGCTTTCCAGTCGTGGGTTATCAAGCCCTCTTCGGCGATCCTGTCGATATCTCCCTCCAGGGACAGCGCCGCAATGTCCGCTTCAAAACCACCGACGATCGCGCGGGACTGCGCGCCGCTGCCCTGGTACGATTCCTGAAACTCGACCTCGTGACCTGTCTTCTCTTTCCACTGCTTCTGGAACGCGGGAATGATGCCCTTGCCGTAAGCCTCGCGCGGCGTAGTGTAGCCGCCGAGGACGAGCGTGACCTTCCCGCCAGCGGGCCCGGACGTTCCACCGCACGCGACGACAAGCGCCGGCAGAATCAGGATGGCCACGAAGATTCCGTTGCTCCTCCCTCGGGTATTCTGAGATCCGATTGCTCTTTGCATTCTGTCGTTTCTCCATTCCGGTTTTGCTCGTGTTTCCCGGTCGCCTGGCTCCGTCGCCTGACAATGTCCATCGTTTCTCTAGGATTTCAGAGCACGGCTATCCTGTCGCGCCTCCGGTTGTTGATGTTTTTGTTACTTGGAGGCCGTTTTCAAGACCACCAGCTTCTGCGGTTTGGGGGGGATACAGAGATCGGCGATGGTTGTCTGGTCGAGGACTCCGATGATCGCGGCCCTCGTCCTGGCCCAGAGCGTCTTCAGGCCACAGGCGGGCTCGAACTCGCACGGTTCGTAGTCGTACGTGCTGACGCATCCAACGGGAGCGAGCCTTCCATCCAGGACTCGGATGACCTCGCCGGCGGTGATCAATGTAGCCGGCCGCGCCAGGCGGTAGCCGCCGCTCGCGCCGACCTGACTCTCCACGATTCCGGCTTCTTTGAGAGCCGTGAGGATCTGCTCCAGGTACTTGACCGGCACGTGCCAGCGTTCGCCGATCTCCCGCGCGGGAAGCGCCTCGCGCCCGGTGTTGCTCGCCAGGTGGATCAGCGCCCTCAAGCCGTATTCGCTCTTCGTGGAGATATTCATTTAATTCCCAGTGAAGAACTAGCAGTTAATACACGAGGCACGAAGGGACTGTCAATCGATTTTTTTCGTCACTTATTCGCCACGGAGTTTCCATGATACCGCGCCTCACCACTGCGAATGAAAATGGCCGTAGGGGTGCCTGCCCGATTGTAGGGGCGGCGGCCCTGTGTGGCCGCCCGAGCTGCGGGCGCCCACGCAGGGGCGCCCCTACGGATTGCAAGGGGTCCTGGAATTTTCATAGGAGTACACGGAGATGCACGGAGAACCCTGATGCCTCCGTGAAATCTCCTTGCCCTCTGTACTACTAAGCCGAAAATCGTTTGCAAGCTGGCAAGGATTTTCCTCGCGTTCTCCGCGGCCAAGAGAAAAAATGTAGGGTCGGCTTCCAGCCGGCGGGTCCTGTTAAAAGGAGTTATCCAGGCCCACATATCCCGCAGCACGGGACGCTACGATTGTTTGTCACGTCCAGGACGTCGTGCGGCTACAGGGTCACTATCTGAATCGCAGGCTCTCTCTAGTGAGCGCGAAAGAGATAAAAATCGGCGACTTTGCGGGCCAGGGCGGCCACATCCCCTTCGTTGCGGTTGGTCAGGATGACGACGGTAAAGCGATTCTCGGGGATGCGCAGGATGTGCGTGCGGAAGCCCAGCGAACTGCCTCCGTGCCACACCACGGGCACGCCGCCTGTTCTTCCGCCACGTCCATGCCAGTCCGCTAACAATTCAGCAACATACGAGAACGAGCTTGATTATAAGCGTTCCTGCCGTAAAGGCGCGGGAGGAGCAAGCAAATTTCGCGGGATTGATATCCATACGAGGAGGGTGGAGATCATCCGCTCGCCCGTTTTCCCTGTAATCCGTACCACCAAGCTGAAAATCCTCCGCTGCGCCACACCCCGGCTAAAGCCTGAACTCCGCTGCGTTCATCCCTTTGTCGCATTTGGATTTATGTCGGACCCGACCCACGGACTTCAGCGTGCCCGCGGCATTCCCGAAAGAGCTGAGCGCATCCGTGGCGCGCGTCCGGCCTCTCGCCTATAGCACCATCGTGCCAGCGTGAATAGGCGCAAGCGCCTATCCGTTCTTCACAACAAGTCACACAACACGCCCATCCAGAAATAGCGCACCCTCTGATGCGCGAACCGAGCGCAAGCTCTAGAATTGGGCCTTGATTTGGGAGATATTACATGGAAATCAGCTCGACGATGTCGTGCAGGGCCAAGTCCAGGATAAATGCCTCCTTCACCGTGAAGGTGCGCGGCGTTGACGCCGCCGGCAAAGACTATGAAGAGGATGCCGTCCTCGACAACTTGAGCGCCAGCGGTCTTTACGTGCGTTTGCCCCGCAATTTGGAGATCGATGCCGAGGTCTTTACATTTATCTGCCTTTCTTCCGGCCACAGCTCCAAGACGGCCCCGGCCGGTGTGGCAGCCAGCGGTGTGGTAGTGCGATCGGAGCCGCAACTTGACGGGTCCTACGGGGTCGCCATTAACTTCAAACGTTACCGCCTTCTCTAAGGGACAAGGGCGCGGTTTGTGGATGCTTTGAGAATACAGAACTTATTTTAACGGAGGAAAAGAACATGTTCACGGAAACCAGAAGTAGGGTCGTTGATTTCACACCTGAAGTACGAGGTGTATACAATCGAGATATGATCCAGCTTTCCAAGGCGGTCATTTGCGTCGACTGCGACGCAATTTCGGAGACCATCATGGTTTGCCCCGGGTGCGGGTCGCGGCAGTTGCTCAGCCTGGCCAGAGTATTGAATCGGACAAATTCGTAAAACGGTTCTGCGCATATCAAAGCGGCAGGTAGACAGGGTTGTGGAGATGAATAGCCCCCTGGACCCTTCGATTGCGGATTGCGGATTGCGGATTTCGGATTGAAAGTCTCCGCGGTCATATCCAATCCGTAGTTCCGGCATGGCCGCTCTCACCACAACCACAAAGGCGCCGGAAGAAGTGATCTTGTTTGAAACCGGCCAGTCAGCTGGGTCTTCTCAAGTCTAGCTTCACTTGGTGGGCTCAAAGTTCACAAATCGGTCAAATTTGCATCAGATTGTGGCACGGGCGTCCTGCCCGTGGGAAGTGGGGATCTAACCTGGTCATGGCTGAGACGGCCATGCCACGAAGATCCGTCCGGCTGGCCAATGACTGGGCTGCCCGTTAGTTCTAATTGCTTTTGGTGAGACGGATTAACCCGGCGCCACATACCTGCAACCAAACCGAACTTGCCTCTCGTTCTCTTCGCGTACTTCCCGCCTTGGCAGTGAAAATCCGGGCCGAGATTTCACCAGAAGACGCGAAGCGCGCAAAATAGAACGCCCGCAGGACCGATCCTCTCGCTTGAGTTCATTTACTTGAGCATCACCGGGACGAAACACTATTCGAAATTCGTCGTAATACCTACCGCGGCGTCCAGCAACCCAATTATTCATCGCAGTCTCCGTCTGCGCCCGCGGCGTATGAAAGACTGCGGTGAAAAAGAGAAGATGTTTGAGGAGAATCCTCCGACAGCCAGCGATGGATTTTCGAGCAGTGTCAACACAGGAGAAAGGCCGCTTATGAAAAAGATTGCCCTGGTTTTTTCGTTTTGGATCACCACGTTACAGGTCTTCTTGCCGGCGCCGGCGCACGCAGAGAAAAGACCCTATGTTCTGGATCGGGCGCATTGCCAGCTGAACTTTATCGGAGAAGCCCTTTTCGTCTCGGCGCACGGCTATTTTGAGAAATGGGACGCCGACTTGCAAATCGACCGCGACAACCTGGAAAATTCCAGCGTCGCGCTGACGATCGAGACGGCAAGCCTGAACACGCGCGTCGAGCGGCGCGACAACCACCTGCGCAGCGCCGATTTCTTCGACGCAGCCAACCACCCGCAAATCAAGTTCGTCTCCACGAAGGTATCGAGAGTCGATGACAAGAATTTCAACCTGACGGGCGACCTGACCATACGAGGCATCACAAAGCCCGTGCAGGTGCCCGTAAAGCTGGTTTTCCTGCGCGAAGGCGACGCGCGCTTCAAGGGGGAGTTTCAGGTGAACCGCAGAGATTTTGGCATGAACTACAACTCCCGGATGAACCCCGTCGAGGATCTGGTGACGATACAGTTTGACATGCACCTGGTCGACAAAGCGGTGATGGAGGCGCAGCAGCAACAGCGGCAGCAACAACGCCTCCCCGATGCGCCTCGCCCGCCCAGGTAGAAGAACGCGGCGTACGCCGCCTCTACCGCTAAGACGGACGAATTCTCACCAATTAAACGGCACAAAACAAAGCCCCAGATGAACACGGCGCAGCAAAGCCGCAACCAAAAAAACAAGAGCCCACGAACTCATTTGTGCCAGGTTTGGAGCCCAGCCTTCAGGCTGCCGTGCGCCCGTAGCAGGCCGAAGCCTGAACTCCGAACCTCACCACAGAAGACGCAGAGGCCGCAGAGCGAGATCTGGCAAATGACGAATGAAAAATGACAAATCGCCGTTCGTTGTCTTCTGACTTCTGTTTGTCATTTTTCATTTGGCCGAAAAATCCGTGCCGGCTTGCGAAGGATTTTCAGTTTAGCAGTACAGATCCGTGCCCATCTGTGGTTTCATTCATACTTTTGGTTGCGGCCATGCCTGAAAAGGCAAGCATTCCCAGAGCCGTATTATTACGAAAACAATTCTGGAGGAGGCACTATGAGCAATGGAAAATCTATCGTTGTGTTGCTGATCCTGGGATGGAGTCCGATGGCGCTCGCACAGCGCAATCCATTTCTCGGGAAATGGAACATCGCCGGCCAGCCGCCCCAAAGCCGGTATGTTTACTGGCTCGAGGTGAAAGAAGACGGAGGAAAACTCGGCGCGATGTTTCTGAACCGCGGTGGCAGCCCGGTGCCGGCCGAGAACGTCAAACTCGAGGGAGACCGGCTCTCCTTCAGCCTTCCTACCCGCCCGGGACGGCCCGCGCCGGAGGTCCAACTGAAAGCGATGGGCGGCAAGGTGACGGGCACGGTGAAATCAGAAAACGAGACCGTAAGTGTCGTCGGAGCTCGTCCTCCCAGGTGGGAAGAGTACAACGCGAATGCGCCGCACAAGTTCGGCAAGCCGGTCGAGCTGTTCGAAGGCAAGTCGCTCGATGCGTGGACCGTTCAGGACAAGGGAAAACCCATGGGCTGGCGCATCGAAGACGGCGTGATGACAAATGAACCGCACGGCAACAACCTGGTCTCCAAGGAGAAGTTCCAGGACTTCAAGATCCGGGCGGAGTACAAACTGGAAAAAGGCAGCAACAGCGGCATCTATCTCCGCGGCCGGTATGAGTTACAGGTCTTCGACGACTATGGCAAGGAGCCGGAGAGTCACGGACACATGGCCATCTATGCGCGGAAGGCGCCGGATGTCAATGTGAGCAAGCGACCCGGAGAGTGGCAGTCCATGGAAGCTACGGTCGTGGGGAACCGCGTGACGGTTTTCCTGAACGACACGAAGGTGCACGATAACGCCGTGATCGAAGGCATCACCGGAGGCGCTCTCGATACGAACGAGCTCGAGCCGGGACCGGTCATGATCCAGGGGGACCATGAGAAGGTCTGGTTCCGCAGAGTGACGCTGATTCCAATTCTCGATTCGCGCAAGAAGGGCTCGTGAGCCACTCCATCACGCTTCTCTGTTCAAGAAAGCGTCATCGGCACAGGGGCACAGAGCCACGGCGGCCGGTTCTTTCCTCAGCTTCTCCCGGAACTGAAGAGGTATGAGAAAAATCCACGTTTCGTAGGGGCGGCCCCGCGTGGCCGCCCGCGCGTCCCTGCTATTCTTGGCCGGGTCGCCCCTACGTTCCCTGACTGAGGAAACAACCACAGGAGGGATCATGGAAATGAGCGAAAAGGTCGTTCTGCTCGTGGAAGACAACGACGACGATCGGGAACTGACCCTGCGGTCCTTTCAGAAGAATGGCATCGCCAACAAGGTTATCGTGGCGCGTAATGGCGTGGAAGCTCTCGACTATCTTTTCTGCAAAGGCGCTTATGCCGGTCGCAAGATCGATGAAACGCCTGCCTTGATCCTCCTGGATTTGAAACTGCCAAAATTGAACGGCTTGGAAGTCCTGCGCGAAATCCGCTCAAATCCCTATACAAAACGCACTCCGGTGGTGATTTTGACGTCCTCCAACGAAGAGAAGGACAAAATCGCAACTTACGATCTGGGCGCCAACAGTTACGTCCGCAAGCCCGTGGATTTCGATCAGTTTCTGGAGGCAACGGGTCAATTGGGGCGGTACTGGCTGATGATAAACGAGCCGCCTCCCATGATGACGTCTGTCAACACCGCAACTCGAAGGCACGGACAATCAGGAAAGGTATAATCTACGCTCGGATTCAGACAGTAGCGGTCTCGTCTCGAAGGTTTTTGTCGGGTCCCATTTAACCAGTGCCGCGGTCAGGGTCACTGTCTGAATTGGAGGTATAATCTCCGGGAAATTATGACAGAGTTACGCAAGACGATTTGCAATCGTGACTGTCCGGACGCGTGCTCGATTGTCGCGACAGTCGAGGACGGCAAAGTAACGCGCATCCGGGGGGACAAAGACCATCCCGTCACGCGGGGTTTCCTGTGTTACCGCACCAGCCTCTTTCTTTCCACGCAGTATTCCAGGAACCGGCTGACAGCGCCGCTCCTCCGAACAAATGGCCGTTTCAAACCGGTTTCCTGGGAGGAAGCGCTGGATCTCGCCGCCGAGCGTCTCACTTCGATCCGCCGGGAATCCGGACCTGCGGCGATCTTTCACTACCGGAGCGGCGGCTCTCTCGGCCTTCTCAAACATCTTTCGGATTACTTCTTCGAGCAGTTCGGGCCCGTCACCGTCAAACGGGGCGATATTTGTTCCGGGGCGGGGGACTCTGCGCAGGAAACGGACTTCGGCGAGGAGGACAGCAACGACGTCTTCGATCTGTTGAACTCGAGGAACATTCTGCTCTGGGGAAAGAACGTCTTCACTTCCAGTCCGCACCTGGTGCCTGTTCTGCGGGACGCGAAGGCCCGGGGAGCGCAACTCGTACTCATAGACCCGGTTTGTCACAAGACTTCCATTCTGTGCGAAGAATTCATTCAGCTACGGCCTGGACTGCGATCATCTCGATGCCTTCGAGTCCCTGGCGCGGCGCCGCTCCGTAGCGGAGTGGTGCCGGGAGGCCGACGTCGCGCCTGAGGCCGCGCTCGACCTGGCGCGCCGGCTGGGTCCGGGGAAGCCGGCGGCTATCCTCGTGGGTTGGGGCATGGGCAGGCGTGTGAACGGCGGCGGGATTGTGCGCGCTCTGGACGCCCTCGGTGCGGTCTCGGGCAACATCGGCATCCCGGGCGGCGGAGTTTCGTTCTACTTCAAGCGCCGGGGTGCTTTCGACACCTCGTTCATTCATGGCAAGAAGGTTGCGCCGCGCACTGTCTGCGAGCCCTTGTTCGGACCGGAAGTTCTTCACATGGGCGATCCCCCGATTCGCGCCGTCTGGGTCACCGCAGGAAATCCGGTTGCAATGCTGCCGGAATCAGAGACCTCGGCGCGCGCGCTGGAATCTCGCGATTTCGTGGTGGTGGTGGACTCCTTTATGACGGACACGGCGCGGCTCGCGCACCTCGTGTTGCCGACCACAACCTTGCTGGAAGCCGACGATCTCCTCGGAGCATACGGCCATCACTGGATCGGCGTCGCGCAGCCCGTCGTCGCTCCGCCCGGAGGCGTGAAGAGCGACTTGGAAATCATCCAGGGTCTTGCGGAGCGCGTGGGCCTCGGCGACGTAATGGCCGGGGACGCCAGAAGCTGGAAACGGCTCATGATGGAAAAGAAACTCGCGCCTCGCGGGATCACGCTCGAGACGCTGGAGAGAGGGCCGATACAAAATCCAGTATCTCCCAAGATACTCTTTGCCGACCGAAAGTTTGCGACGCCAACCGGCCGTGTGAACTTGATGACAGAGGCGCCCCCCTCCGCAGATTCGCCGCCTGCTTATCCCCTCTGCCTCATGGCGCTGTCCACCGAGAAGGCGCAATCGTCCCAATGGGCCGCCCCGCAGGAAGGGTACGTCACTGCCACGGTGCACCCGGACGCCGCCAACGGAATCGCTGACGGAGAACTCTGCCGTCTGGAGTCCTGCGTGTCTTCCATGACCGTGCGCCTGCAGCACGATCCCAAACAACGCCGCGACGTTGTCCTCCTGCCCAAGGGAGGCCATCTGCAAAAGGGTCACTGCGTCAACGTCCTGCTGCGCGCCCGCACCACGGACCTTGGGGAAGGCGGCGCGCTGTACGACGAGCGCGCCCGCATCGTCCCGCTGTGAGCTGTTCGCGGTTTTTCGCGTCTTCGTGGTGGATTGGGCGCAGCCTTTACTAAGACGCGAAGAATCACAGAGCAGCGCAGCCGCAACCAAAAAGCCATCACCGCAGTCCTACATGTGCGGCGCACACCCAAGCACATGAAATGGTGCAGCTCCATAACGAGCCTTCTCATACCACCCGGTCATTCACGGGCGGGACGCCCGTGCCACGATGGCTTCGTGGCATGGCCGTCCCGGCCATGACAAAACTTGACCGATTTGTGAACTTTGTGTCCATCAAGTGGATCTAGTCCTGCCCACTCTGTATTTTCGAGACAGAGACGCGGAGTACGCGGAGAGAGATTTGGCAAATAATGACAAATGACAAATGACCAATGAAAAATGACAAATCGCAGTTCGTTGTCCGGACTTCTGACTTCTATTTGTCATTGTTCCTTTGTCATTTGTCATTGGTCATTTGACGGAAAATCCTTGCCAGGCCGCGAAGAATTTTAACGTGAGTAGTACGAAGGGATGGCAAGACACGGAAAACGTGTGGTATCAATTATCAATCGAAGCATTTTTCCGAGGAGGTCCCTTTGGAAAAAAAGAAGCTGCTTGATCTTGCTGAAGACCCGCGTTTCATCCCGGGCATTTACAATTACTGCGATCGCTGGTGCGAGCGTTGCACGATGACCTCCGCATGCCTCGTGTACTCCACACTCGAAGATGCGAGCGACGATCCGGCCGGCCTCGATCTGCATAACGCCGAGTTCTGGGAGGATTTGCAACAGATTTTTCAGCAAACCCTGGAACTGATCAAAACGTGCGCTGCCGAGAAAGGCATCGATCTCGAGGCAGTGGAGACAGACGCGGTCATCGCGGACGCCGCGGCCCTGCGAAATAAGGCGAAGAATCATGAACTTGTTCAGACAGCGCGCCTCTATGCGGACAGAGTGGATCGATGGTTCTCCGGCCAATTTCCGGCCGGAGGATTTCCCGCTTCGGAGGACATGGCCTCTGACGGGCGAAGTGTCGATCCAATTCTGCCGGGTCTGGACGAGCATGCGCAGGACGCGATCGAAATCATTCGGTGGTATCAACATCAGATCATGGTCAAGCTCGTCCGCGGCCTCTCCGGCAATGACGAGGAAGCGTCAGCGGAGAACGATTGGCAGCGCGACGCCGATGGGTCGGTGAAGGTCGCCTTGATCGGCATGGATCGTTCGATTATGGCCTGGGGAACGATGCTCGAAACTCTTCCGGACAGGGCAGCCGGCATTCACCCCATTCTTCTGGGCCTCGAGCAGCTCCGGCGCAAGACGGAACAGACCTTTCCTTGCGCCAGGTCGTTCACCCGACCCGGGTTCGACATCAGCCCGCTTGTTTCGTGACGGGTTTTTCGTGCTGAACGAGACCTATGTGCACTTGGTGCGCACAAATCAGCGTGGCACGGGCGTCCCGCCCGTGGGAAGTGAGAATCTAAACTGGGTCATGGCCGGGACGGACAGGCGACGTCTCGCCCGTGAACGCCTCCGCCTTTAGGCACATTTTTTCGACCACCGAGACACCAAGACACAAAGATTCGCCAAGAACCTGGCGAATCTTTGTGTCTTGCCGGTGAATGTGTCTGGTCCGCGTCCGCGCCGGCGCTAATGACGGGTTGAGATTCGTAATCGCCGGGACTCGATTAGTTCCCGTTTATAGTGAAAGGGACCCGGGTCGACGTGCCGCCTTCGGGCGGAGGGTTAAAAACGGTGACGCTGGCCACGCCCGGGGACGCAATGTCGGCCGCCGAAATTGCGGCCCACAACCGGGAGGCGGTGACGAAGATCGTCGGTCTGGCAGACCCGTTCCACCGCACCGTCGCTCCACTGACGAAGTCCCTCCCGACGACCGTGAGAGTGAATGCGCGGCCGCCGGAGATCCTGCGCGACGGGTTGAGGCCGGTGATGGCCGGGACCGGGGTGATGCTGATCTTCGTTACGAAAGCATCTTGTGACCCACCCCCGGTAGCAGCCTGGAAGGGACTTGCGGTCAGGAAATTAGTCGATTCCGTATCCCCCGCCACATAAGCGTTTCCTGCCGAGTCTACGGCGATACCCTGGGCGGAGTCGTAGCTGTTTCCGCCGAGATAGGTCGAATACACGAGCGCTGAGCCGGTAGCGTTCAGCTTGGTTACAAAAGCATCGTTCTCACCGCCACCATGAGTGGCCTGGATGGGACTTGCGGTTGGGAAATTGGTCGAGAGCGTAGTTCCGGTCACGTAAGCGTTTCCGGCTGAATCTACGGCGATACCGTAGGCGGAGTCGTAGCTGTTTCCGCCGAGATAGGTCGAATACGCGAGCGCCGAGCCCGTAGCGTTCAGCTTGGTCACGAAAGCATCATTTACACCACCCCCACTGGCGGCCTGGAAGGAACTTGTGGTTGGGAAATTAGTCGATCCCGCAGATCCCGCGACATAAGCGTTTCCGGCCGAATCTACGGCGATACCAGCGGCGACGTCGTCGCTGCTCCCCCCGAGATAGGTTGAATACAAGAGCACCAAGCCCGTAGCGTTCAGCTTGGTCACGAAAGCATCAGAAGCACCCCCGATAGCAGCCTGGAAGGGACTTGCGGTTGGGAAATTAGTCGAGGCCGTATATCCCGTCACGTAAGCGTTTCCGGCCGAATCCACGGCGATACCGGCGGCGACATCGTTGATGTTTCCACCGAGATAGGTCGAATATACAAGCGCCAGGCCCGTAGCGTTCAGCTTGGTCACGAAAGCGTCATAACTACCCCCAATAGCAGCCTGGAAGGGGCTTGCGGTCGGGAAATTAGTTGAGTTCGTATCTCCCACCACATAAGCATTTCCGGCCGAATCTGCGGCGATACCGAGTCCGTAGTCGCCGCCGCTTCCGCCGAGATAGGTCGAATACACGAGACCTGACCCGGTAGCGTTTAGCTTGGTCACGAAAACATCAGAAGAACCCCCAATAGCAGCCTGGAAGGGGTTCGCGGTGGGGAAATTAGTAGAGTCCGTGTCTCCCACCACATAAGCATTTCCGGCCGAATCTACGGCGATACCGAGTCCGTAGTCGCCGCTGCTTCCGCCGAGATAGGTCGAATACACGAGAGCTGAACCGGTAGCGTTTAGCTTGGTCACGAAAGCATCAGAAGAACCCCCAATAGCAGCCTGGAAGGGACTTGCGATCGGGAAATCAGTAGAGCCAGTTGCTCCAGTAACATAAGCGTTTCGGGCCGAATCAACTGCGATAGCATTGCCGACGTCGCTGCCGCTTCCGCCAAGATAGGTTGAATAAGACAGCGTCGGGTCGATGATAAGCGGCCTGCCTCGATCGTATTTCCCCACCTCGAATGAAACCTGGTTTCTGCGACTCAGGGAATACCCCCCGGAGACTTCCGTTCTTGTGCCGTCGGATTCCTGGTAGATTAGGGGCTTGTGCTGGCGAACATCACCCTCCGGCGTGTGCAACAGCAAGTCGCCGCGAGCGTCGATTTCCATCTTCTCGGCGCCCTCGAAACCTAGCCGTATGGCCTTGGGGTCGGCGCCGGGCGCCACGACGAAATCGTATTCCAGCTGTCTCTGATTGCCGTAGTGGACCAAGTCGATACCGGGATGCACTTCACGGTATCTGACCTTCGCATAGGTGCCGATGTTGGTCCGCCACTTCCTGGGGTCGTTTCCAATGAAGTAGTTGACCTTTCCCGGCAGCTCATCTTCTCCTGTCAGCTGAGGCTTCGGGTTGGCTCCGGCCAGCTTCACGCGCAGGACGGCGGTTCGCCGCGGGCGGGCGGCCACCACGGATGGGTCGAGAGCCAAAATACTTTCGCGCAGTTTCGGCCCTTTTGGCTGCGGGCTTGAGCCGCCGCCAAGGGTCAGCACTGCCTCTGTCGGGGTCATGAAAATGCAATAGCCGTTGCCCCGCGAAAAAAATTTCACATCCGAATCCATCTGCCCGCGGTTGGCTTCAAAGCTCAGCGGCAGCCTGGCATAAGACTCCATCACTCGCACTTGCACGGCGTGATCCGCCTTTTCGAGCGCTTTTATGGACGCGGCTGCGTCCGCACGACTTATCGATATGGGTGCATCGGTACGCCCCGGAAAGTTCTCTCTTGAGTATGGCCCCTTGAGCGCGATCCCACTGGCCAATGGCAAGAGCAGTACGATCGGCCGAATGTTTCTCAAACAATTTCGCATGGGATTCTCCCGATCAGTGAGCTTGCTGTTGTCCGGTTGGATTTCCGAGGTGCTTTGCCTTCAGCCCAAGTTCGAGACTTGGGGCACATTCGCAGCCTCTATCGGCGCGGATAAAGAAGAGGAGACGTTAACCGTGGATCCTTTCTCTGCAACTCACGCCAAACAATGCCTTCCGCTGTGGTTGACCGGCTCCAAATGCGCGTGATGTTAACATAGTCCTTCCTGCTCATCAATCCTATCCTTCCAGGGTGATTCTTCGCGTCTTCGCGCCTTCGTGGTGAAGCCTGCCACAATCCACCACGAAGACACGAAGGCGCGAAGAATCACGAAGCGTTTTCACACTCTCTCACGGCCGGGCTGTAGCGATAACGCTCTTTCTCATGTTACGATCCTGCTGAATCCATCGGTCAAATAGCTCTTCTGCCCGGGGCACCCTGGTCTCCAGGTCCAGACTCCGAAGGATTTTAGGCTTAAGTAGGGATCTGTGTCTCGGTGTTCATCGGTGGTCTGATTTTGTGGAGTTTACGCGGACGAAAATGCCATCACCTGGCTCAGTAAAAAAATTTGACCTGGACGGCAAGATTCTCTCAACCGGCAGCGTAGCGAGTGTTGAACTCAGCCCATCGACCGACAGCGATGTGGTATCGGCAATTCTGGCCAACTCTCCGTTCCCTATCCGGTCGAACGGCAGAATCGAACTGGGTCGTGTTTTGCTTGACGGAAATGTCAAATTTAAAGCCGACAAGCAACTGACGGGCTCAACCGCCGTCAGCTTCAGCTTTTCCGGCGCTGCGGGCGCCGGCGCCGGAATCTACGACGACCCGGCGGATGCCCTCCGGGCGCTAAATCTCGCGGAGACACCACAGCTCGATTTGGCGCTTCCAGACGACGAGTCGAAGGGGGACTTCCTATACGCGCTCTTGCACCGGTTCGATCGACGTGAGGGCGCTCGGGACGTTGTGGAGCGCACAGTCGGCAGCTGGCGTCTGCCCCGCCACGTTGAAACTGCGACCGATCTCCGGCCAGGAACCTGGGTCCTGGCCGAGGTCGACGGCTCGCTCGCCGTGAGGCTCGCCGCCGAGCTTGGCTATGACTTCAATTACGTCCACGAGGTCAGGACTCCAGGCGTCGATGGAGTGGGGCTTACGGGCGACCTCGGTCTCAAAATCGAGACAGGTCTCAAGGTTGCCCTTGGCCTTTCCGTCAGCGGCCGATACCTCATCCTCGTCGGCCGCGAATCGGACAAGAACGAAGAAATCCGGCTTCGAATGTTCAAGCTGTCGAAGAAAGAGTTCACATTCGGGCTGAACTTATCGGCCTCGGTCCAGGACATGGACAGCCCCGTACCCGATTCAGTCGATGCCCTCATCCAAGCCGTATTTGGAGTGCACGGGCTCCAGATCATCAAAGACCTGCAGGCCATCGAAAGGTGGACGGATCCCAGCCAGGATCTTTCCGATCTCGCTCCCGGACTGCCGAGCGAAATAGGGCTGGAACTGCTCCGCGCGACAACCGGTTTTGACCCTGCCACAGCCTTCAGCGATGCGCGCAACGCTCTTCTTGGGGTATTGAAGCAGTTGGACTCGCTTCCAGGCTCGGTGCCCTCCAAACTCTGGTCCTTGCTTGGCAGCATGAACGAGCAGGCAAACAAGGTCTTCCGCGACGGACTGAAGGCTCTGACAATTGAAGATGCGGAACAACGACGCGAAGCGGTGGTCAAACTGATCTCCGGCACCGCATTCGACGATGAGCCGATTGGTCAGTGGTTGACAGCTGTGGCCGCCAGCGGCCTGCTCGCGCTGACGGACGAGCTCGGCCGCGTGGGTGAAGCAGCGCGGGCAACTCTTGCGTTACTTGAAGGCAATATTTTGAAAGCCCTCCGGGAATTCCTGGAAGACCGGCTCAGTCTCGACCAGTTGAGAAAGGTCACCAATGAAACCTCTTTCAGAAAGCTCGATCCCTTCCTGGTAAACCGCCTTTCGATGTTTCTGGACGAAGAGCTGGGCTTCCACAACCTCGGCAAGGTCCGTGAAGCCATCAACCACGCGCTGAGACTGCGGCAGGAGATCCACAGCAAGGCGCGCGAGGCGATCGCCAGCAAATACGAGTTCGACTTCGCCTACAACTACCAGAAAACCACGATCAAGAACGCTCTCGTCGATGTGGTTTTTGATTTCTCCAGGCAAAGCGCGCGGGATCTGTTCAGAGATGTGGTTGTTGAAAGCAACCTCGACAGGCTGTTGGTGGTGAAGACAGACGGAGTCCGCTTGAATCAAGCCGTTCTTACGCACCAAATCGACCGCAAGGGTGTGGTTCAGGTAACCCTGCCGAAGTTCAATTTCACAAAGGAATCCGTCAACAAGAGTCTCGCCAAAGTAACCGCAGCCGGCGACGGGAGTCGCGTTCTGGTCTACGAGATCGATGCCCGTGACGTTGTCCGGGTGAAGAATCGGCTCCGCAGCCAGCTCACCGCAGCTCTGAGTCTTACAGTTGCTCTGCAAGGCCGCGTGCGTGTGCATTCGCGCGATTCGACGGCGGTGTCCTGCCAGTTTGTTCACGCCAAGGAGAACATGCGCCTTGCCGACCTGAAACACCTGACACAGCCATTCATTTTCGAGTACATGCCGGAGCTGTTCCAGCGCCCGGGCAGCCTGGAGACATGGTACCTGGATCTCGATCGTGCGGTCGAGGACGCGGTTGGTAACGGTCGCAATGAATTCGGCGACGTGCTGACTGCCATGGAAGTGATGGTGCCAGGTTCGGCGCTGGCGGCATGGCTTCTTCCAAGAAACGAGCCCCAGCGCGAGGTGCTGTCAAAGGAGATCTCAAAAAGCCTTCAGGCCGCTTTAAAGACGCTGATCCCTTTTTCCTACTTCCAGGACCCGGACAGGCTTCAACAAGATGCGGCCGCCGCGGCGCTGCTGGTTTGGGCCTCGATACCGCCTTGCAGCTCCGCCCGCCTGGACGGAGACGGGTTGATTCTCAACGAAACGGAAAAGGACGACTTTTACTGGGATTTCCCCGCCCCGGACCTGCGCGAAAAGATGGTTATGAACGAAAAATCGACCGGCAGGCTACGCTCCGCGCTGACGGCCGCTCGCGACCGTCTGCTCGCTTGTGACAAGGAAGAGCAAAGAAAGCGGGCGCAGTTTTTTACGGCGGATCAGGCCGGCAAGTTCCAGCGGATGGGACTGACCGAGGATCCTGGCGAGCAACTACTCGGGTCATTGTTGTTTGTGGAAGCTGATCTCGTAAAAGGGGCAGCCGCGGTGCTAAAAGACGTTGCCGCGTTCCTGGAGGCTTCGCCGAACCAACCACTGGAGGCCATCGAACGGCTCGCTGCATTCGGGGCCGATATCACTGACACCTTTCATCGAAAGCTCTCCTCAATTTACGGAGCCGATGCATTACGCTCCCTGGGTGGCGCAGTGCTTCTGGAGGCTGCGCGAGTTCTTGACGGTTCTTTGAGCGCTCTTCGCCCCAGGGCAATGCTCAGTTTGACCGTCCTCAGGGAGCAAAGGAGGTTCCAGCTTCCTGATTTCCTTGCCGGCAAGCATCCTGAGGAAGCGGAAATTGCCCTCAAGCAGCGCCTGGTAAGCACAGGATAAGAAAATGACAAATGAAAAATGACCAATGAAAAATGACAAATGGCAGTTCGTTGTCCGGACCTCTGACTTCTATTTGTCATTGGTCATTTGGCCGAAAAATCCTTGCCTTGGTTGCGAAGGATTTTCGCGTTAGTAGTACAGATGAACACCGATCTGTGTTTATCTGTGTTCATCTGTGGTTTCCTTTTTGCACTCGTCACTTGACAATGCCTTTGGATTGATCGATCACAACGATTCGATCCACGCCCGGGACGTTGTATTCCGCGCCCCGGCCGTTGGCCCAGCGCACTTCGAGCCGTTGGACCTTGGCCGCGGCTCCGAGCCCGAAGTGCACGCGCAGATCCGACTGAGACATGTGACTTCGACCGCTGGCAACATCGGCGCGCCGGCGCACGCCTCCAGCCGTGCAAAACACAACCGTGCCGATGGCATCGCGCGGGCATTTCTGCCTCACATCTCCCACCAGCCGTATGGTCAGCCAGTGGCCCGCACGATTTCCCCCGTCGTTGCGGAGCAGCGCGGGAGACTCATCCAGGTTATTCAGCAGAATGTCCACGTCTCCATCGTTGTCGAAGTCTCCAGTGGCAGACCCCCGCATCAAACGGGGGGTGCAGAGACCATCGCCTCCGGAGGAGCCGATCTCGACGAAGTGCGTTTTCACATTGCGAAAGAGCAGCGCCCGCTGCTTATAGGAAGTGTTCCAGTTTGCAGAGTCCACTCCCGGGTACACATGACCGTTAGCCACGAACAAATCCAGCCAACCATCGTTGTCGTAGTCGAGAAAGTTGGTTCCCCATCCGAGAAACGGGATGCTGATCTCCCCGACGCCGGCCGGAAAGGTCACATCGGAAAAATTCCTGCCGTCGTCGTTGTGGTAAAGCACATTCGAGTCGTCGGCAAAATTCGTGATGTGGATGTCGTCACGGCCGTCGTTGTCATAGTCTCCGACGGCCACACCCATATGGGCTTGCTCGCGCCCGCTCTCGTTCAGAGCCGTCCCGGAAGCGTAACTCACGTCGTCGAAGGTGCCATCGCCTTTGTTGTGATACAGGTAGTTAGGTGTGGAGTCATTCGTCACGAGCAGATCGAGCCTGCCGTCGTCATCGAAGTCGAACCAGGCTGCACCGAAACCGTACAGCCCTCTGGCGTCGGCGACGCCTGCCCTTTCACTCACGTCCGTGAAAGTTCCATCCCCATTGTTGCGGTACAGATGGTCCCCGGCCCCCGGGAGCCCCCGCGGACCGCACATGACGCGCCTGCCGCGGTACTGACAATGGCTGGCTCCCGCGGCATAGGAAGCTCCGACGCCTGTGGGAGCCGTCTTGCTCTCCGGTACTTCATCTGTTACTTTGTCCGAGCCCTCCGGATGGGCCGGAGGCGGGAGGTGTTTCGTGTCGAACCGCACGTAACCGGCTGCGAACAGGTCCAGGTCGCCATCCCCATCGTAGTCTCCGAACGCGCATCCCGTCGACCAGCTGTCGAGCGCGAGGCCCGCTTTTTCAGCCAGGTCCGTGAAGGTTCCATCGCCGTTGTTATGATACAGCCGGTTCTTCCCGTAATTTGTGACAAAGATATCCGGCCAGCCGTCATTGTCGTAGTCCCCCGCGCAGACTCCCTGACCCCACCGATCGTTGGAAACCCCGGCGCGGGCGGTCACATCGGTAAACGTCCCGTCGCGATTGTTCCGAAAAAGCGCGGCCCTCGGAGACGGCTCCTTCCCTTCGAGCGCCCGGTATGTCGAACCGTTGACGAGATATATATCCAGCCAACCGTCATTGTCGTAATCGAGAAAAGCGCTGCCCGAGCCGGGAGTTTCGATGATGTAGTTTTTTAACGGGGTCCCGGAGACGTGCCGGAAGGCGATCCCGGCCGAGGCCGTGATATCCGTGTAATAGACGCCGGGCGCCGCCTGCGGCGACTTTGGAGGCCTGGCGATCGTAGGCGGGATCTGGTCCATGGCGTACAGACAAGAGATCAGAGACAGACAGATCGCCAGCCGAGATCCATGACGTGGTCTTCCGATCATTTCGACTTCATTATGAACCCTAAGGGCTCGCCAAGTTGCTTTCTTTGTGTTCATCTGTGGCTTCGTTTAGGGATCCCCGGCATTGCACCCGATCCTGTATGATCTTGCCTTGATCCTCGCACCTGCGTCGGCACCAGGAGAGGGGAATGCCCCGAGAGAACATCACCACGGAGCGGCGTTCGGAGCAGATCTTGCAGGAGCTCTTGCGCAATGGCGAGGTCTCCGTTGAGAGCCTGGCGAAGCATCTTCAAGTCTCCGCGGCTACCATTCGCCGCGACTTGAGCGAGTTGGAACGACAAGGTCTTCTGCGGCGCAATCACGGCGGTGCAGTTCTGGTTGCCCCGATGCTGTATGAGCCGTTCCGCCATGTTTCCTCCTTTCACGAGCAGGAACAAAAATGCGCGGCCGAGAAACGCAGGATAGGGCTGATGGCGGCGGGCCTGATCTCCGACGGCGAGATTATTGCCATAGGAGCGGGCACCACGACGACACAGGTGGCGCGCAGCATCCGCCATCGCAAAGCCATTACCGTCCTGACCAATGCCCTCAATATCGCGATGGAGCTCAGCCACCTGGCGGAAATCAAGGTCTGCATGACGGGGGGTTTTCTTAGCGGCGACTGGTTCGCCCTCGTCGGAGATGTGGCGCAACGCAACGCCGGCGAGATGTTCGTCGACAAAGTTTTTGTCGGCGTAGACGGAATTCATGCCGAGCACGGGCTCACGACGAACTACCCCGATCAGGCCGCGATTCACCGCGCCATGATTCGACAGGCCCGCCAGCGGATCGTCGTCGCCGACCATCGCAAGGTGGGCGCGGTAGGCACATTGCTCATCTGGCCGGATGACTTTGACATCCTCGTCACGGACAAGGCGACCACGGACGAAGCGATCGCGCCTTTCGCCGCGAAAAACGTCCGCGTCCTGAGGGCCTGAGCTCCAGGCTCGGGGGTTTTGCCCTTCTCAAATCCAGTCTTTGGCCACAGAGGCACGGAGACACTGAGAAAGTCTCGATCTCTGTGCCTCCGTGCCTCTGTGGCTGAAGCTTGCAAGATGTTCAAATGAGAGATTAAGAAACACTCACTCTCTTACGGGTGCCCGGAGCATTTTGGGACGGCGTGACGATCGACAAATACGCCACCTTCAACACCCGGACCGGTGAGGCGACGATCAGCGGGACGGTGAGCTGCAATACGCAGACCTTCTGTCGATGCGACCGGGAACTATTCCTCGCACGGAGAGAACTCTACAGCTTCTCTTCGCCCGGGGGCTGGGGCCACTCGCGCTATGTGGGCACGTCCGCCGATGCCGCGGTCGCGGGCTCGATCACGATTGGGAGCAGCGACCTGCTCAGTGGCTCGACCTACAGCTACGCCACCCTGTACACGGCGAACAGCGGTTCGGTGACGCTGTACCGCTGGTAGGAATCGGTCCACATCACATGCGAGAAACGCCGCCCGGGTCCTGCCGGGCGGCGCTTTTTGCTTGTTGATATTCACACGAGAGCTGATTGGTGCCCGAAACCGCCGGAGACCGCGGCCGGCAAACTAGAAGTCACCCCGGAAGGTGATGGCAAGGACTGCGACAAGTATTCCAAACCCGATTCCGGCTCCGATGGCAATATAGGCCCAGGTCGGCAGATGTTTAGCCTCGATTTGGTTGACATCGGCGTAAGCTACCGTCTTAGTTGTGCCGGTCTTCGAATCGGTAATGGTGAAGGTGTCTTGCTCGATCGGTGTCAACCACACCGCTAAAGACGACGTCGCCGCGGTTGTTGATGTGGACGTTGCCGCCGACGATGCTTGCGTTAACCAAGTTCCCGCCGCCGGGCATGGAGTCGCCGGGCCGGGCGACCGCCGGATCTTGCCGCCCGAGTACACAAACACTCCGGTGCTCTCGTTAGCGCCGGGCGCGGGCGTGAGGTCGCCGTTGAAAGCGATCTGGCCGTTGTTATTCATCACATCGTGGAAGACCTGGCGGAAGTTGCCTCCGCCCGGGGCGGAATCACCCGATGCACGATGGTGTGGATTTGCCCGCTTGCACCCTTCCTGACATACAAGCCACCCAGGGCGCTGATGAAATCGGCTTGCGGCGGGAAGCCCGCGACCACGCTTCCGAGGCACTCCTGCACGTGCCCCAGGACGTGACCGCGAACACGACGAGTCCCGCCGTTGAGCGTCTCTACGCGCTCTACTTCTACCTCCCGTAGTCGGGCACGCCGCCGTTCCCCGTCGCAGTATCTCGCGGCGGCCGCGCGCGGAAGAGGAAGAAGGCGTGAGACGCAAGAGGCAAGAGGGGCCATCCACCAAATGGCCCTCTGCGAAGCTCAGACTGGGTACGGCGACCGAGCTACGTGAGCGCCCCCGAAATAACCTCGCAGAAGAGCGTGAAGTCGCTGTCCGCCTCGGGGTGCGGTCCCTTGTTGACAGTGATCTCGGACGAGATGAACTCGCCCGTCTCCAAGTCGAAGGTGTCCGCGAAGGTGATGATGCCAGCGTCACGGAGCAGGACGGGCCCCTTTGCCGTCTGGATCTTTTCCGGGAGGCCTATGAAAGAAGTGAGGAAGGTAAAGGTGCCCGCCTCCTCGTCTATGA
>QHZE01000349.1 GCA_003225335.1 Acidobacteriota bacterium | reverse complement strand
CGGCGCGATTCGAGCGGTGATCACCCTGCGGTCGCCGCGCTCCCTGGACCGCGTCACAAGCCCCCGCGCTTCCAGCCGGTCGAGCAGCCGCGTCATGTCGGGGTCCCGTGTCAGCATGCGCTCGCACACAGCCCGGCACGCCAGACCTTCCGGCCGGGCGCCGCGCAGGATCCTCAAGACGTTGTACTGCGTGGGGGAAAGCCCGGCGGGCTTGAGGGTCTGCTCGACCCCTCGCAGAAGCGCGTCGACGGTTCGCGCGAAATTGACAAACACGTCCTCCTCCAGACTGCCGAATGCCCTCCCCTGTTTTATCTCCCCTTTGACCATCGGGTGAATATAATTGTTATAACGACTATTGTCAAAAGGATATTTGGTACAAGCTGTAATACGTCAGTTTTGCCCGGGAAAGATAGGGCGGCTAGCGCTGCCCCGGGTCGCCGAAGTTCCGCCCGCCTGTGTATTTCGTGAAATTCGTGGCCGCTTTTTCTCGGCCGGTCACTCCATATCAGAACAGCAACTTGGCGCCGAGCTGGATGACACGCGTAGTAACGCCCTGCACGCCGCCGCCTACCGCGCCGAACGTCTTCGAGCGGATATTGCGGTCCACCGTTCCCGGGTCCGGGTTGAAATGGTTCGTCAGGTTGAAGAATTCCGTGCGGAACTCGAGACGCCGCTGCTCCGAGAGCGCGAACGTCTTGTTCACCGAAAAGTCGCCGTTGGCAATGCCGGGGAGCCGGAACGCGTTGGTGCGAGGCGACGTGCCGAAGCGGCCGTAGGGTACCTCCAAAGCAAACGCCGCCGCATTGAACCACCGCTGCCACGTGCGCTCGCTGCCCGGCAGGTTGCCGTTCTGCCCGGGTACCAGGTCCGGGCGCGAGCTGATCCCCGTGCCGGTCGTGTCCACGTTGTTCGTCACCGGCGCGGGAAACCCGCTCTGGAACGTCATGATCGTCGACAGCTGCCAGCCATCGAGCAACAGCCGCGCAGCGCCGCCCGTCTTCCTGAAGAACGGGACGTCGTAGAGCACCGTCTGGACAAAGCGCTGTGTTACGTCGAAACCCGACACCGACCGGTCCGCACGAAGATTGTATATATCCTGCGGGGCGCCGATGAAGTTGCCGCCGCCCACCTGTCCGCCGATGTCGTTCGGTCCGGAGATCGACTTCGACCACGTGTAGGCCGTCAGGAATGTCAGACCGCTCGACATGCGCCGCTCCGCCTTGAGCTGCAGCGCGTGGTAGATCGCATTGCCGACGGACTTGTCGGCGCGAACGCTGCGCCGGTAGGCCTGGTTCGGACGGCGCGCGTCGAGCGATGGCAGACCCGCTGTCCGCGGGTCGACCACGTCAATCGGCCGGTTGAGATCGTCGAAGGTGACGATGAGCCGCGTGCTCTTCGTGCCGACATAACCCAGATCGACGAGCACGTTGCCCGGAATCTTCTTCTGCACGTTCAAATTCCACTGCTGGATGTACGTGTCGCGCAGGTTCTGGTCGTTGCTCACCGCGAAGTTCAGCGCGCCCGACGTCAGGGCCGACGCGAACGGGTCGTTGAAGAAGAGGTCGGGAGCTCCCCCGGGATTTCCGATGACGCTCGCGCCGGCAGTGGCCTGCGCGCCCTCGGCCATGGCGAAGATCGCATTCGAAATCTGCGGCGTGTAGTACCAGCCGTAGGCGCCGCGAATCACCGTGTCGTTTGCGAACGCCGGGCGCCAGGCGAACCCCACGCGAGGGGCCCAGTTGTTGCGGTCCGGCGCGATCAGCCCGCGCCCGTAGCGCGAAGTCTGGGGGGTCGTGATGGCGGCGACGATAAAGCCGTTTTGCTCGATGTTCACGAACTTGTCGTCTACCTGCTTGTAGGGCTGGAAGTAGTCGTAGCGCAAGCCGAGGTTGACCGTGAGCCTCGGCGCGAGCTTCCAGTCGTCGTTGAAGTAGTAGGATTGCCACCAGTTCCAGAGGTTGGTCGATGTGTGAGCCGGGTTGATGCTCGCGTTGCGCACATAGCCGAGCATGAAATCTGCGAGCGCGCTCCCCGTGTAAATCCCGTCGAAAGTGAAGCTGCCGCGGGGCGCACGCGCCTGCTCGAAGGTCACCTGGCGTTTGGCGATATCGGCGCCGAATTTCAGCAAGTGCCTGCCACGCTGCCAAGAGAGGGAATCGACGAACTGGAAGATCTGGTTCGAGCGGTCGCGCGGTCCGATCTGGCGCTGCAGATCGTACATGCTGAAGACGCCGTCGGGCCCGTTGATGTTGATCGTCGGCGGCCCGTACTCCTTCGGCAGACGGGAAACCAGGGGAAGTCCCATCTTGCCGGCGATGTCGTACGCGGGATCGTTGGTGGTACCGAAGATCTCGGTTTCGAAGAACCTGTGCCACCCGCCCCGCAGCTCGTTGATGAGGGTCGGGCCGAACGTGTGGGTCCATGCGCTCATAACGTTCTGCGAGCGGCCCAGGTTGTTGCGCTCGTCGTGGCCCCAGAACGGAATACCGGCCTCGTAAGTGTCGTTGAAGATATACCGCCCGGACAGCGAGTCGTGGCTGGAGAAGACATGGTCGACACGCGCGTTGTAATTGTCCTGCGTGGAAACGGCGCTGGCCGGAGTGCTCGCGAAGTTCTGCGTCCCCACTTGCGTGTTGGGCAGAGGCATGAACTCGAGAAACACGAGCGCCTGCTTGCTCAGCCGCGAGGCCGGAATCACGTTGTCCACGATGCCGGCGTTCAGCGGGTCGCGCAGCGCGATCGGCGCGCCGGTGCGCGCGTTGGCGAGACCGCGGAAATCACCGGTCCGGATGGCCGCGGGTGGGATCAACCGCAGGGAGCTGACCGCTCCCTGCGCCAGCCGGCCCGATTCCCAGTTGAAGAAGAAGAACGTCCTGTCGGTTCCGCGGTAGAGCTTCGGGATATTGAACGGCCCGCCGATGTTCGCGCCGAACTGGTTCCGGTTCAGCCGCGGCGGCGCGACGCTCTTGTTGGCTATCGCATCGTATGCCTGGGTGAGCGTGTCGTTCCGGTTGAACTCCCAGAGGGTGCCCGTCAGCCGGTTGCCTCCCCGCTTGGTGAGCATGTTGACCTGCCCGCCCGGGGCCCCGCCGGACTCAGCCGACGAGTTGCCGGTCTCGACCTTGAATTCGGCGAGCGAGTCCACGGAAGGCGAAAACGAGTACGTCATCGCGTCGTAGTCCATGAACTCGATACCGTCGATGAGATAGCGGTTCGCCGTATCACGCGAGCCGTTGGCGGACATCGCGGTGGAGCCGAACGGCGAGTCCTGCTGGCCGATGGAGCCGCGCCCGCGCCGGACCGTAATCGAGCCGGGCGTGCCCGCCTGCACGCCCGGAATCAGTTGCGCGAGCTGCACAAAGTTGCGCCCGTTGAGCGGCAGGTCCACGATCTTGGCGCCGTCGATCACGGCGCCCACGGTGGCGTTGTCGGTTTGCAGGGCCACGGCGTCGGCCTCGACTCTGACCGTCTCGGTGACGTCGCCGATCCGGAGTTGCATGTCGACGCGCGCCGTTTGTTGCACCTGCAGCGTGATGCGGTCAATCTTCTGGGTCTGGAATCCAGCGGCAACGGCGGTGACCGAGTAGTCTCCGGCGGGCAGGAAAGGGAGCGTGTAGCTGCCCGTCTCGGCGGTCCTGGTTTCGCGAACTGCGTTCGTCGCCAGGTTGGTGGCTGTGATCGTCACATTTGCGACAACGGCTCCGGCCGGGTCTGTGATGGTCCCCGTCAGGGTCGCGGTGGTCTGCTGCGCGGGCGCGGCGGCCGCCCAGATAGCGATCGCGGCGACGATCCGGATGAACGTCTGGAACATAAGACCTCCTGTGTGCATTGATTTCAGCGGATTTTATCCGGGTCTTTCAAAAGATGCTACGATGCCGTACGCCCGACTCCCGGGCATACGGGAAAAATGAGGTTTTCCGGCACGGTCCTCTAACCCTCGCCGGGTTTCATTGACTCATCTTTCGGACTGCGGGCGTGAGCGCTCGCTTTGGATTCTCGATCAGCTTTGCGGTAGGTCCTTCACGCCATTCTATAGCCAGCTGCGGGTGAGGTAATCGCTCAGGGTCAGGGCGATCATGATGAACAGCCAGCCGACTCCCGCCGCCACGACTACCTGCGTGAGCCTGGAGCTGTACCGGAGATGCATGAAATAGAGGATCACCAGAGTCGCCTTGAAGACGGCAATCGTTAGCGCAACGACCGCATTCAAACGGCCCAGATCGAAGAACGAGATAGTCACCGTGACTGCCGTCAGGGCTATCAGGGCGAAAAAAATGGCAAAGTACACCTTCTTCCGGGCATTTGCGCCGGCTGTACGAAGTGCTCGGTCATCGGCTTTTTCAACCTCTCATTCGTGCCGCCCTATCAGGTAGAGCAGCGGAAACAGAAAAATCCACACGATGTCCACAAAGTGCCAGTAGAGTCCCGTGATCTCGACCGGCATGTGATATTCGGCGGTAAATCGCCCCCGCACTGCCAGAACGATGAGCACCGCAATCAGTCCGGCGCCGATGATCATGTGTAACGCGTGCAGGCCGGTCATGGCGAAATAGATCCAGTAGAACATCTCCACGTGCCTGCCATCCACCTTCCCGGCGCCGGGATTTCCGTCGAGCGCGGGTGCCTGAGCGGGATCCTCCCACTGGAAGTCCGCTCCCGGGAAGTGGTGATGCTCGAATTTTTCGGTGTACTCGATCCCCTTCACGCCGAGGAAAACCAACCCCAGCAACATGGTCAGGGTGAGGTAGGTCACGAGCAGCCTGCGGCTGCCTACCTGCGAGTAGTAGACCGCGAGCGCCATGGTCAGGCTGCTGCCGATCAGGACCGCGGTGTTGAAAGCTCCCAGCCTGATGTCCAGCGCGTGACTCCCCGCAACGAATTCATGCGGAAACTTGGACCGGTACAGGATATAAGTCAGGAACAGGCCTCCGAAGAACATGATCTCGGTTATGAGAAAGACCCACATTCCCAGCGTGCCTGCCTCACGCTGTTGATCGAGACTGTCAAAATGGTGGGCCAGCGCGTGTGGCGTCATGGCGTGGTTCTCAGCCAATTCGTCACTCCATACTCACCCTGCTGCGCTAACTTATTACTCCTGGCCGGCGAATTCGTAGGCCTCCCAGGTGACCACGGGAATCTCCTCGAAGTTCTCGGTCGGAGGTGGAGACGAGGTCTGCCATTCCAGACCCGTCGCCGGCCAGGGATTCGACGAGGCGATAGGCCCGTAGCGCATAGACCAGATCAGGTAGACCATGGGGAGTATGTACCCCACCGCCAGTATCGAAGCCCCTGCCGAGGACATCACGTTCAGCACTTGAAACTCCTCGGGATAGGCATGATAGCGCCGCGGCATTCCCATATAACCGAGCAGGAACTGCGGGAAGAACGTCAGGTTGAATCCTACGAACACAATCAGCGCCCCGAGCTTGGCCCATCCTTCCGGGTACATGCGGCCGCTTATCTTGGGCCACCAGTAGTGCAGTCCTCCCAGGTAGGCCATGATCGTTCCCCCTACCATGATGTAATGGAAGTGTGCGACGACAAAATAAGTGTCGGTGAGGTGAATATCCAGTCCCATCGCCGCAAGGAACAGCCCGGTCAAGCCGCCAATGGTGAACAGGCCGATGAACCCGAACGCATACAACATGGGCGTCTGGTAAGAAACAGAGCCTTTGTAAAGCGTCGCGGTCCAGTTGAAGACCTTCACGGCGGAGGGTATCGCTACGGCATAGCTGAGGAAGGAGAAGATCATCCCGGCATACACGGACTGGCCGCTGACGAACAGGTGGTGCCCCCAGACCAGAAAACCGAAAACCGCAATCGCTATGCTCGCAAAGGCGACAAGATCGTAGCCAAAGATGCTCTTCCGGGTAAACGCCGCCACCAGCTCGCTCACGACTCCCATGGCGGGCAAAACCATGATGTAAACGGCCGGATGGGAATAGAACCAGAACAGGTGCTGAAAGAGCACCGGATCGCCGCCCAATGCCGGATCGAAAATCCCGATCCGGACCACGCGTTCGAATGCCAGCAAGAGGACCGTGATCGCAATCACGGGGGTGCCGAGCACCTGAATCAGGCTGGTGGCGTAGTGTGCCCACACAAACAGCGGCAGGCGGAACCAGTTCATACCAGGCGCGCGCATCATGTGGATCGTGACGATGAAGTTCAGGCCGGTCAGGATCGAGGAGAACCCCGTGATGAAAATCCCGACTCCCGTCGCGAGCACATGGGTGTTCGAGTAAGTGGTGCTGTACGGAGTGTAAAAAGTCCAACCCGTGTCCACACCGCCGCTGACGACCGCGTAGATTGTGAACAGGGCGCCGAGGTTGAATATGTACCAGCTCAACAGGTTGAGACGCGGAAAGGCGACGTCCTTCGCTCCGATCATCAAGGGGATGAGAAAATTTCCCAGCACCGCCGGCACGGCAGGAATCAAAAAGAAGAAGATCATCATCACGCCGTGCATCGTGAAAAGCTTGTTGTAGGTTTCCGCCTGGACGAGGTCCCCCTGCGGCGTCGCAAGCTCCAGGCGAATGATTGTGGCGAAGGCTCCGCCGACGAAGAAGAACAGCGTAATGGACACCAGGTAGAGCAGGCCGATGCGCTTGTGATCCGTGGTAAACAGCCAGGACTTGAAACCGTAGCTGATGTTGAGATAGTGCGTCCGAGGTTGTTTGGGTATCATTGCTTCACATTCTCTTTCCGCGTCACCCCTGCTCCGCCGGAAGGGGCCTGCGCTTCCGGGGAGGGGGGCGCCGCTGGTGTTTCTTCAGGACCGATGGATTTTATGTAGGTGAGCAGCTGGAGCAGTTGTTCTTCCGTAATCTGGCCCTGAAAAGTCGGCATGATCGGCGGAAAACCGGCCACGAGCTTGGCCCTCGGATTCAGAATCGATTCGCGGATGTAGCCTTCGTCCGCGATCACCGTCTGGCCCCCCTCGAGCCGCACGGGACGATTGAACAGCCCCTTGAGCGCGGGTCCTCGCCCCTGGATGTCGCTGCGATGACAGGAGACACAGGCAAGATCCTGGAACAGCTTCTCGCCCGTGGAGGCCAGAGAGCCCTCGGCCCTGCCGCCGCTCAGCCACCCCTCATAGTCGGCCGGCTCCATCACGGTGACCCAACCGCCCATGCCGGAGTGGCTCGTTCCGCAGTACTCGGCGCAGAAGAGATGGTAGCGGCCCGGTTTTGTCGCCTCAAACCAGACTGAGGTATACCGCCCGGGCAGCACGTCCGCTTTGATACGGAACGCCGGAACAAAGAAGCTGTGGATCACGTCTTCGCTCGTCATGGTCAACTTTATCTTCCGCCCTACGGGCACGTGGAGCTCGTTGATCTCGCGCTTCCCGTCCAGATGCTGGAGCTTCCACATCCATTGCTTGCCGACGACGTAGATGTCGAGGGCATCCTTGGGAGGCCGGTAAATGGTGAAGTAAAGACTGGAACCCCAGGCAAACATGACCATGGAGATGAGAAAGGGTATCACGACCCACAACATCTCGAGCTTCATCGAGCCGCGAACGGGCGCGGGCATTTCGCCGGGTGAACGGCGGCGGTAGCGAATGGCAAAGTAAAGCTCGAGCCCCGCGATGAGGAGAGCGAAGAACACGCTCACGCCCACGAGAAAAAAGTAAAGTGCATCCACGCGGCCGGCCACCGTGGACGCCCTTTCGGGGATGAAGGGGATCCACTTCTCCATGGGCTACACCGTCCCTCCCATTTTCACTCCCGCGCGTCCGGCATCTCTGCGACGTAACAGCCACATGAGCGACAGCAGGCCGGCCACGGTCACGACGCCGCCAAGCCTGACGAAACGCATCACGATGGCCCCGTATTTCCCAGTGGCGGGATCATACTGGTAGCAATAGAGGAGCAGCTGGTCCACAGGGGAGCCGATTCTGTTGGCCGAAGCTTCAACCAGGGCGAGACGCACGTCCCGGGGAGCGTATTCGATGCCGTAGAAGTAACGGGCGAGCTTTCCCTGAGGGGTCAGCACCATGACGCCGCTCGCGTGAGCGTACTGATTCTTTTCCGCATCATAGGCATAGCGGAAGCCGACGGCCTGAGCCAGCCTCGTAATCGACGCGGGGTCGCCGGTAAGGAAGTGCCACCCTTCGGCCGCACCCGGCCTCTTGTAGCGGCGCATGTAGGTCTTCTTCTTGGCGGCTGCGAGAGCCGTGGTTTCACGAGGATCGAAGCTCACCGTGATCACGTTGAATTCCTTGCCCGCATTGAAAGGCAAGACATCCAGGCTGCTCGCCAGCCCGTTCAGCACCTGCGAGCAAAGCATCGGGCAGTCATAGTAAACGAGCGAGAGAATCACGGGCCTGCCGTCAAAGTACTCGCGCAAGGCGGCGGATCGCCCGTTCTCATCGCGAAAAACAAGTTCCAGAGGCACCTGCTCGTTCAGCTTCTGATCGAATCCGACGGTGCGCAACATCGGCGGCCTTGTGTCGGCGCGCTCTGCTGCAAGAAGGCAGAAGGCGGAAAGCAGAAGGCAGAAGGCGGAAAGCAGTGGGCGGTGACCGGTGGCCAGTGGCCAGTGGCCAGTGGACAAAAGGGTCCTTCTGCCTTCCGCTTTCTGCCGGCTGCCGACTGGCCACCGGCCACT
>QHZE01000348.1 GCA_003225335.1 Acidobacteriota bacterium | reverse complement strand
TTAGGGAGTTCGCGATGCGTGAGACACTTCCCCTTGCCACCATTCAGCAGGCCGTGCTGGAGTTTCTTCGCGGCCGCGATGATGCGGTCATCTTCGACGCCCAGGCGGTCAATGCCTACGTTGACGAACCCCGAATGACACAAGAGGTAGATATCCTCTCCCCTCGCGCCGAAGAGTTGACTAAGGAGCTGCGAGACCACCTGAGCCAAAGATTCCATATCGCTGTGCGCACGAGGCAGGTCGGTGAAAGACGCGGATACCGGTTGTTTCAAGTTCAAAAACCCAAGAACCGGCACTTGGCTGACGTGCGAGCGGTTACAACCTTGCCACCCGCGCAACGGATATCGGACGTCCTTGTTGTAACTCCACCAGAATTGATTGCAAGCAAGGTGATTGCCTTCCATCGGCGCCGCAACAGGCCGAAGTCAGGAACCGATTGGCGCGACCTCGCTATGCTGTTATTGACTTTTCCGGAACTCAAAAAGAATCCAGATCCTGTCAGTGAGCGGCTCCTGGCGGCAGGTGCTGAACCGGCCGTTCTCGCCGCTTGGAAGGATCTCGTCACCCAGGAGATTCTGCCTGAGGTCGACGATGAAGAATTCTGAGCCGGTCTTGTCAGAACCATACTTCTCGACGTTCCGCCGTCTTCTTCTCCGCCAGCGGCATAGTTTGACGACGGCAACGATTTCGATATGGCACTTACGGACCGTCGCGGTACCGAGCGAGGACCGTCAAAATCAAGATATACGAGTGGTTTCATGCGAGTGTGTTTTGTTCCAGTCTGGACCGCATCCAGTGTCCATGAGTAGTTATGTGTGACGCCCGCACGAACTTTCCGACGCGCGTAGAGAATTCCCGCAGGGTGAAACGAGACGCCGGACGGACCACGTAGCCTTCGTGTTCATTCCAGTCAAGGTTCAGGGGGGTGGGCACAAACCGCCCACGATACAGGACGGGCACGAGTGTCAAGCCAAGCAGTTGCACCCATTCCACCGTGTCATCCCACGAGAGGCAATGGGTACCTTCCCAAATCGAGAACACCTGAAAGAATGCGCTCAAGCGGGTGTACTTGATCGAACGCCTCGCCCACAGGTTCTCTCCACAGATTCGCATGCTGTCCGGAATCTCTCCGCAAATGCTGGCGTGCAGTTGTCGCACGTAGGAACGGGACGGGTGTGGGGAATACTCCGTGGACCGGGCGTGAACATAGTCGCGGTACATGGTCGTGTTTTCACCGTCCATCTTTTCAGTGATGACGACGTCGGTGTCCACCCATGATTCAACGATATGACCCGGCAAGACGCGGTCGTCCTTGGTGACACCGGGTGAGCATGGGAGGTGCCACGTCCGGGGATACTTCACGCGGTTGTCGAACAGGTGGAGGACCGGCGCAAGAATTTTCTGCACCGAAGGATCGTCGAACAGTTCCCCCTTGAGCCGTCGTCCCGTGGGCAGAATGACGTTGCCCCACTTGTCGTATCGCTCGTCGTCGTACAAGTGCGGTGGCAGCACAACATCGGAGATTCCGCCAGCTACGCGAATTTCATCGCAACTGAGTTCTGTGGACTCGGCTTTCAGGTGGCAGGGACCACAGAGTGTTGCACCGTTGGCGAGATAATAGCCCCCGTCCGGGAACAGCCGCCGTTCGAGAATGTGATGGGCATCTTGCCCCGGTTGTGCACAACACACACACCTATCCCGATCTCGGGCAAACACCTGTGCGCGGAAGTCGTCACGGGAGAGGAGAATCATGGAAGATAGTATACGAAAACACTAAAGCTCCCGGGCCGCGCAAGACTCGCTTTCGGCTCACCCAAGCGGTCACCCCTGGCTCGCTGCCGTTCGACATAGCCATCTGCTCTCCAGAAATTCCCTTGCTCCTCCGACGCCTTCGCGATACAAACACTTATCGGTCTATCGGTATCGGTTATCGGTTCGTACGGTGCTTGGCGCGGAGCCCCCCCACAGTTGCGCTTCGGGAGTAGGTCTCATTAGATCAGGACCGGATTTCATATGATTTCTTTCAGCCTCTAGCTTGATGTTCGAAAGAGCGGGTTGCACTGGCGCATCAGTTAAAAGGAGAATTATGAACCGACGTAATTTCGTCACCTCAATGCTTACTTTTGCCGCCGGCTTATCCGTCACCTCGCGTGCCGGTGGTCAGAACCAGGCCATCAGCCCCGACCTCGTTAAACTCGCCGACAGCAAAAGTTTCAAGGTCTTTAACCGCAATGTCAGCAGCCTCAGCGACAAAGGTAAGAAAGGTGTTCATCTCGACGAAAGCCCCGGTGACGGAGTGGCTTACCTGGAAGGGATCGAGTTTGGCAACGGCACGATTGAGTTTGATGTCAGAGGCAAGGACGTCCCGCAACAGAGCTTTGTCGGACTGGCTTTTCACGGACTCGACGGCACGACCTATGACGCGATCTACTTCCGCCCGTTCAACTTCAGGGCGGAAGACCCGGCAAGACGCATCCGCGCCGTCCAATACATCTCCCACCCGACCTACACCTGGCAGAAGCTGCGAGCCGAGCAGCCAGGGCGTTATGAGCAGCCCGTCAATCCTGTGCCGGACCCCAACGATTGGTTCCACGTGCGCGTCGTCGTTGCGAGTCCGCAGGTGCGCGTCTTCGTTAATGAGGGGAAAGAACCAAGCCTGGTGGTGAATCAGTTGAGCGACCGCAAGAAAGGACGAGTCGGTCTGTGGGTCGGGAACAACTCCAGTGGCGACTTTGCCAACCTCAGAATCGTGCCAGCCTAGCTGTAGAGATGTCCAGGGGAAGGATTTTGCGCGAAATCCTTCTTGCTCCTCCGCCAGTAATTCGTGTTAATCGTGGAATTCGTGGCTGTCTTTTTTGGGCCACGAATGCCAGGAATGCCACGAATTCCACGAAAGATGTTGCAGTAGTATAAGACTGGTGTGAAGAGCGAAGGCATGAGGCTGAGTAGACGCTCCTCTGCATAAACTGCACAAATTGGAACCACAGATGAACACAGATAAACACAATCCGTGTTCATCTGTGTTCATCTGTGGTTGAATCCTTATCCTAAATAAGTGCCCTTACGAATGGAGGCTGCTGTGACTTTTCGGCAATCGATTGTCGCAGTCCTGTTACTGATCTCGCCAGGTTTGATCGCCCAGACTCCGTCGGGCGAGATCTCGGGTGTCGTCGTCGATCCCAGCGGATCGGTCGTGCCGGGAGTGACTGTTACGGTGACGAACCCGGCCACCAACGCGGTCAGAAGCGCGCAGACGAACGAAGCCGGCCTGTACACGATCCGGGCTCTGCCGCCAGGAGCGTACAGCCTCAAGGCCGAGATTCCCGGCTTTCGGACCGTCGAACGCAGGGATATCGAGGTGCAGGTCGGCAGTGTGAACCGAATCGACGTGAGCCTGCAGGTCGGAGAGGTCTCGAATGTGCTGGAGGTCGTCGGTGGCGCGCCGGTGCTTCAGACCGAGACCGCTTCGGTCGGGACCGTGATCGAGAACAAGCGCATCGTCGAGCTTCCGCTCAACGGCCGGAACTATCTGCAGCTCGCGTCGTTGATTCCGGGCGCGACGACCAACGGCCCCACCTCCTCTCAAGGGAAGCAGCGCATGGGAGGACAGCGCAACAGCTTTGCGTTGAACGTGAGCGGCCAGCGCATCCATTACAATCACTACTCGCTCGACGGTATCGAGAACACCGATCTCAACTTCAACAGTTACATGCTCCTTCCTTCGGTCGATGCGCTTCAGGAGTTCAAGGTCGAGAGCGGTCTGTTTGACGCCGAGTACGGCCGCGCCATCGCCCAGGTCAACGTCTCGACGAAGTCGGGCACGAACCAGCTGCACGGCACGCTCTTCGAGTTCCTGCGCAACTCCGAGCTCGATGCAAAGAACTACTTCGACCGGAAGGACAAGCCGATCCCTCCGTTCAAACGGAACCAGTACGGGCTCACGGCCGGCGGGCCGATCGTCGTTCCCGGGCTCTTCAACGGAGAGGACAAGCTCTTCTTTCTGATCAACTGGGAGGGGCTGCGCGAGCGGAAAGCGCTCACCCAGACCGTGACCGTGCCGACTCTTGCGGAGCGCGGTGGCGACTTCTCCGTGAATCCGGATATCATCATTTACGATCCGGCGACTCGCGGATTTGATTCGGCCGGCAATCTCGTCACCGCGCCCACGCCGTTTCCGGGCAACGTCATCCCGCAGAGCCGGCTCCACCCGATTTCGAACAAGATCCTCGGCTTCTTCCCGCCGCCTCAGACGACCGCCCGCAGCAACAACTTCGTCAACAACGAGGGGCGGCGGATCGACGCCGACCAGCTCACGTACCGGGTCGACTTCACCCAGAGCGCCAAGAGCAGCTGGTTCTTCCGTCACAGCTTCTCGACCGAGCTTGGCTACGACCCGTTCCCGGTCCCCAACATGGGGATCAACACGGATACGGACGTGCAGCAGGGCGTGCTCGGCAACGTGCGCGTCTTCGGCCCCACGAAGGTCAACGAGGCAAAGCTCGGATTGATGCGGCTCGAGAACAGCCACATCTCGCCGCGCGCCAACAACGTCAACGTCGTCAAGGATCTCGGCATCAACATCCCGAGCGACAATCCGCTCTACTGGGGTGTGCCCAACATCAACATCCTGGACATCGCGAACCTGGGCGAGGAGAGCGACGCGCCGTTCATCAACTACGACACCACGATCCAGTTCCTCGACAACTTCTCCTGGTCGCGGGGGAGGCACGCGATGAAGTTCGGCGGCGAGGTGCGGCGCGTCCGGTACAACCAGATCGGCGGGGTCGTCACGCGCGGCCGCTTCACCTTCGACAACCGCTACACGAGCAACCCGCTGCTCCCCTCGAACCGGGGAGGCACAGGGATGGCCGACTTCCTGCTCGGGCACTTCAACATGGCGGAGGGGCAGGTCGGCGCCCCGATTGCCAACTTCCGCTCGAACTACTTCGCGCTCTACTTCCAGGACAATTGGAAAGTCACACCCAAGCTCACGGTGAACCTGGGGCTGCGCTGGGAGAACGATCAGCCGTTCAAGGACAAGTACGACGCCATCGTGAACATCGACTTCCGGTGGGATCACTCGATCGAGCCGACCTACGTTCGAGCGGGCACCGGCGACCCGTACGAGGGGGACCCGGCGTTCCGGCTCAGTCCGAGCATCAAATACGTGCGGGATGGGCGCTTTGGCGACCGGGCCTACCGGAACGACCTGAACGACTTCGCGCCCCGGCTCGGAATCGCCTACATGCTGACCCCGAAGACCGTGATTCGCACCGGCTTCGGCATCTACTACGTCCGCGACATCGGCAACGCGACCTTCGACATCGTGCGCAACGCGCCCTTCACGATCCGCCGGGCCGAGCCTGCCGCGACGCTGCGGCCCAACTTGAGTTTCGAGCAGCCGTTCCAACAGACCGGCGCTCCCACGTTTATTCTGATCAATCAGTTCGACGAGCCGAGCTCGTACGTCAACCAATGGTCCTTCGGCGTGCAGCGCGAGCTGACCCGCGACATGTCGCTCGAGGTGAACTACTTCGGTTCGTCGGGCGTTCACCTGCGCCGGCTGACGACCTACAACAACCCCGAGCCGAGCGCCGCGCCGAACGTCAACCTCGTCCGGCCATTTCCGCAGTTCGGCGGCTTTCAGAACATGAACGCTCCGAGCCACTCTTCGTACCACGCCCTGCAGGCCCGGCTGCAGCATCGATTCGCGCACGGGTTCACGCTGCTGAGCTCGTTCGCCTACGGCAAGTCGATCGACAACGGCAGCGGCATCCGCACGACCGACGGCGACTCGCTCACCCCGTCGAACAACTACAACCTGGAGCTCGAGCGCGGGCTGTCGACGTTCGACTTTCGCCGCCGCTGGACAAACTCGTGGCTCTACGAGCTGCCGGTGGGGAAGGGAAAACGCTTCTTGAAGGACGACCGGCTGGCGAATTTCGTCCTGGGAGGCTGGCAATTCGGCGGCATCCTGACGCTTCAGGACGGATTCCCGCTGACCGCATACTGCAGCTCGGGCGCCGTCCAGAACGGAGGCGGCTCGTGCTACCCGGACACCACAGGGATCAGCCCGAACCTGCCGCGCGGCGAGCAGACGCCCACGCGCTTTTTCAACACCGCGGCTTTCGTCGACCGCGGCCCGATCGGGCCGCGCTACCGCTACGGCAACT
>QHZE01000070.1 GCA_003225335.1 Acidobacteriota bacterium | reverse complement strand
CCGAAGCCACATCGAAGCGCCCGTATGGATGCAATTTTGGGACGCCGTCTTCTGCCTCTCGAGTCTGCTGCTCGCAGTCTTCTACGGCGCTGCGCTCGGAAACGTTGTGCGCGGTGTGCCGCTGGATGAGAAGGGCTACTTCTTCGAGGCGCTCTGGACCGATTTCCGCCTGGGCCCGAACACCGGCATTCTCGACTGGTACACGGTGCTTGTCGGCATCGCCGCGTTCTTTGCCCTGACCCTTCACGGCGCAACCTGGGTGGCGATGAAGACCGAAGGCCCGGTGGCCGAGCGTTCGCGCGCGATCGGGCGGCGCGTCCGGTGGGCGGTCGCGGGTTTGACGCTGATAATCACGATCGTGACGTTTCGTGTGCAACCGCAGGTGCCGGCCAATCTGACCGGACATCCGTGGGGCTTCGTCTTCCCGGCGCTCGCTCTAGCAGGGTTACTCGCAGCGTGGCGCTTCGTCGGGCGCGACGACGTGAAGGCGTTCCTCAGCTCCTGCGCGTACCTTCTCGGGATGCTCACCAGTGTCGTATTTGGCGTGTATCCCTACGTGCTTCCGGCGAGCACAAATCCGGCCTACTCTCTCACGGTCCACAACGCCAAGGCGGCCGACTACGGCCTGAAGGTTGGCCTCGTCTGGTGGGTCATCGGCATGACGCTCGCGACGGGTTACTTCGTCTTCGCCTACCGTTATTCTGCCGGCAAAGTGTCGCTGTCAGTTGAAGAGGAGGGCTACTGAAACTGCGAAGGGGCAAAGGGGTCAAGGGGCAAAGGGAAGGCTCCGACCACGCAGGTTTACAGTTCAGGCTTCAGGCTGCACGGACCCCGGGGAGGCTAAAGCCTGAACTCCAAACCAAAAGCGCACCTGGTCTCGAGGACAGCGTTTGTGGAGCATTTGGCACAAAAGGGTGGGGGATTTGACCTGGCAGCTCCCTGCCGTAACATGGATCCTCGCTTTTCCAAACATCACAACTGCGGCTGCCCAAACGAATTAGGTGGAATGCGCGGATCTGGCCCGGCGTTTGCTATTCTAACGAACAGCCGGAGGGGACGGCCCTTTTTGGGCCGGGGACCGATGGGGGTAAACATACGAATCAGGGGTGCGTGATGGTGCAAGTGGCTTCAAAGGAACATTCAAGAAAACTCTCGAGCCGGGCGGGCGGAGAGCTGGCGCAGGACATTCTCCATACCAGGAAACATCCTCTGGATGCCTTTTTTGCTCCAAAGAGCGTTGCCGTCATCGGTGCGAGCGAGACGGCCGGCAGCGTGGGGCGTACCATTCTGTGGAACCTCATCAGCAATTCTTTCGGAGGGACGGTCTTTCCGGTCAACAGCAAACGCGCCAGCGTCCTCGGGATCAAGGCCTATCCCAGTGTGGCGGCGCTGCCCGATGCAATCGACCTGGCCGTCATAGCCACGCCGGCGCCGACGGTCCCCGCAATTGTGGATGAGTGCGTGGCTGCCGGGGTGAAAGGCGCCATCATCATATCGGCAGGATTCAAGGAGTGCGGCGCCGAAGGCGCCGCGCTGGAAAAACGGATCCTGGCCGCGGCCCAGCGTGGGTCCCTCCGCATCATCGGGCCGAATTGCCTGGGTCTGATGAATCCGATCTCCGGTCTCAATGCCACTTTCGCCGGTAAGATGGCGCTCGCCGGTAGTGTCGGCTTCATAAGCCAGAGCGGCGCGCTCTGCACCGCAGTCCTCGATTGGAGCTTGCGCGAGCTTGTCGGTTTCAGCGCCTTTATCTCCATCGGATCGATGCTTGACGTGGACTGGGGGGACCTCATCGACTACCTGGGAGACGATCCGCGCACGCGGAGCATCATCATCTACATGGAGTCCATCGGAGATGCGCGGTCCTTCCTGTCTGCCGCGCGCGAAGTTGCGCTGACCAAACCGATCATTGTGATAAAGGCGGGACGGACCGAAGCGGCGGCGAAGGCGGCGGCTTCGCACACCGGCGCGCTCACCGGCAGCGATGAGATTCTGGACGCCGCGTTTCGCAGAAGCGGCGTGCTTCGGGTCAACAATATCGCCGACCTTTTTTACATGGCCGAGGTGCTTGCCAAGCAACCGCGGCCGAAAGGGCCGCGGCTGACGGTCCTGACCAACGCCGGCGGACCCGGCGTGCTCGCGGCCGACTCCCTGATCGGCAACGGCGGCGAATTGGCGGAGCTGTCGCAGCAAACGATCGAGTCCCTCAACAAGCTCTTGCCTGCGCACTGGAGTCACAACAACCCAATCGACATTCTGGGCGACGCGGGTCCGGAGCGGTATGCAAAGGCCGTCGAGATCGTGGCGCAAGATCCCGGCAGCGACGGGCTTCTTGTCATTCTGACGCCGCAAGCCATGACCGACCCCACACAGACGGCCGAACAGGTGAAAGCCTTTGCCAGCTTGACCAACAAGCCCATCCTGGCGAGCTGGATGGGAGGAGCTTCCGTCGCGGCGGGAGAAAGCATTCTCAACAGCTCCAACATTCCTACATTCCCGTACCCCGATACGGCGGCCCGCGCATTTCAGTACATGTGGCGCTACAGCTACAACCTGCGCGCTCTGTACGAAACACCCGTATTGCCGGCCGATTCCGAGGAATGCACTCCCGACCGGGGCCGGGTTGAAGATCTCATCCGGAGCGCGCGCAGCGAAGGTCGAACCCTGCTCACGGAGTTTGAGTCCAAGCAGTTGCTGGGCGCTTACGGCATCCCGACTCTCGAGACAGTCATTGCCGTTTCCGAAAAGGAGGCGGTCAAGGCGGCAAACGCCATCGGCTACCCCGTGGTCCTCAAGCTTCATTCCGGCACGATCACGCATAAGACGGACGTCGGGGGCGTGCAGTTGAATCTTGTCAACGCCAGCGCAGTGCGAAGCGCCTACCGCGCGATCCGGCAGGCGGTTCACGAGAAGGCCGGCGCCGAACATTTCCTGGGCGTCACCGTTCAGCCGATGATCCGGCATGACGGCTACGAGATCATTGTCGGAAGCACCCTGGATTCCCAGCTTGGTCCGGTAATACTCTTCGGCTCGGGCGGCCAGCTGGTTGAAGTGTACAAAGACCGGGCGCTCGCCCTGCCGCCGCTGAATACGACGCTGGCGCGGCGTCTGATCGAGCAGACGCGCATTTTTGCCGCCCTCAAAGGCGTGCGCGGCCGCAAGGCGGTAGATATCGCCGCTTTGGAACAACTGCTGGTCCGCTTCAGCCAGCTCGTCGTCGAGCAGCGCTGGATCCGGGAGATCGACATCAATCCGCTGCTCGCTTCGCCCGAGCGGATGGTCGCATTGGACGCGCGCATCGTGCTCCACGGCCCGGATGTCGGCGCCGAAAACCTTCCCGAGCTGGCCATTCGTCCTTACCCGGTACAGTACGTGGAGCCATGGACAACGAAGGACGGGACAGTCGTAACTATCCGTCCGATTCGTCCGGAAGACGAACCGCTGATGGTGAAGTTTCACGAGACTCTGTCCGAGCAGAGCGTCTATTTCCGCTACTTCCACCACATCGGCTTGAACCGGCGGGTCGCGCACGAACGCTTGACGCGCCTGTGCTTCATCGATTATGCGCGGGAAATGGCCCTCGTCGTCGATCGGAGGGACCCCAAAACCGGAACGCGCGAGATCCTGGGCGTCGGCCGGTTGATTAATACGCACATCCAGAACGAAGCCGAATTCGCCATTCTGGTGGGCGATCCCTGGCAGAATCACGGACTGGGAACCGAGTTGCTGCGCCGGCTGGTTCAGATCGGCCGCGAAGAGAAGCTCCGCCTCATCACCGGAGATATACTGAGCGACAATCGCGGCATGCAGCGCGTCTGCGAAAAGTTGGGCTTCCGCCGCCGCTATTCCGTCGAGGAAGGCGTCGTGAAGGCTGAAATAGAACTCTAGTCAAATTGCGGATTTCGGATTTCGGATTTCGGATTGCGATCGACGCG
>QHZE01000069.1 GCA_003225335.1 Acidobacteriota bacterium | reverse complement strand
CAATCTTGATCTCAACTCCCGGAAGAGGCTTCCCTACAGAGCCCAGCACATTGTCTTCGGCGCGGGTCGTCGTTGCCGCACCGCTCGTCTCCGTCAGGCCGTATCCCTGTAAGACGGTGAAGCCAAGATCATGAAAATCCTGAGCCACCCTTGGATCAAAGGAAGAACCGCCGCTGACGAAGAAACGCAACCTGGCGCCGAATGTGCGATGGATCTTTCCGAACAGAAGTCTTCCCAGATTAAGTCCGAGGAGATGGCGCGCATGGCGATTTAACAACAGCAAGGAGCGAAAGAGCAGACGCACGACAGGCGGTTTCTTGTTCACCTCTTCCAGGATCCGGCCGTGGAAGAGGTAGAAAAACTGCGGTACTGTGGCCAGGATCGTGATGCCGGCCTCCTGGAGCGCTTGCAAAATCTCGCTCCTCTTGAGCGTATCGACGAAAGCGACCTGAGCGCCCACCGAAAGCGGCGTAAGCACATTCACCATGGACGCAAAGACATGCTGCAAAGGAAGCATACAGAGAAGGGCGTCCTTGTCGTCGCAGTGGACGACCCGCAAAATCCCGGCAATCTCGCTGAGGATGTTCTCGTGGGTCAGCACCACTCCTTTAGGTTTGCCTGTGGTTCCGGAAGTGTAAATGATGAAAGCGACACCCTGGACCCGGGCCGGCGGCAGTTCAGGAGCGGGATCCAAGGAGCCGGCCCAGCTCACGAAATCAGCGAGCAGTCTCCGTCCGTCCTTTTCTCCCGCACAGGCATCGAAGCCGGTCCACTTCTCGCGCAGCGGGGAGTCTGCAACGGCCTCCTGGAACCTGGAAAAGTACATTCCACTGACGAAGACCCTTACCGCGCCCGAGTCCTCCAGCAACTTACGCCACTCGGGAGGAGATATCTGTGGATCCAGGGGAACCACCGTCGCCCCCGCCATTAAGATACCCAGGCAGGAGATGACCCACTCCGGGCGGTTCTCCGAAAGAATGGCCACGCGATCCCCAGGTCTTATTCCGATTTCAACCAGGCCCGCCGCAACCGCGGATGCCTGCCCGTCCACCTCGCGGTAGGTGACCTCACAATAGCCCGTGGGCGTTTTGAGGCGGAATGCCACGCGGTCGGCAAACCTGTCCACTGCGTGGCGGAATTGCTCGTTGAACGTGGCGTGCGTGGCTTCGGGACGCGACCTTCTTTCGAAAGCAGCCGCTGTCATGGCCAAACAGCATACTACGCCTTTCGTTCTGCCCAAAGCCCTTAGAGATGCCGCAGAGGGAGCAAAGGTGCATGGGAGCTTGGGAGGGGAAATGACAAATGACAAATGACCGATGACAAATTATGACAAATGACAAATAGAAGGGATCGGATTGCCCTCGGGAATTTGTCATTAGTCATATTAGTCATTCGTTATTGGTCATATTGGTCATTTGTCATTTTCAAAGATTTTCAAAGAATTGCCGCCTTTTCCCCTCTGCCCCTCTGCGGCTTTTCCCTTGGCGCTTGACATCCCCCGGTCAACAGTCGAAACTCGACCGAAATGTAACGATCGCCGCTTCGATCCGGCTAACGAAAGGATCCTGTATGAGGAATCTGCATCCATTTCTTTCTGCAGGAGTGCTGCTTTGTCTCTCATTGCCCGCGTATCCCCAATCCGACCGCGGCGTCCTCACGGGCACGGTAACCGACAGTTCCGGCGCGGTGATTCCGGGCGCGTCCGTGACTGCCACCAACACGGCTACGAACGTCTCGGCCAGCACCGTGACGACCGAAGGGGGTTTCTACGCGATTCCCGCGCTCCAGCCAGGCACGTACAAAGTCCGGGTGGAGCTGACCGGCTTTAAAGCGTACGAGCAGTCGCAGGTCGTCATCGCGGCGGCGACCACGGTCCGCGTGGACGCAAAGCTCGAGATCGGCCAGATCAGCGAATCGGTCGAGGTCACGTCAAGCGCGGCCCGGCTTCAGACTGAGAACTCGAAGATCTCCGCCTCGGTCTCAAACAAGATGGTCGACGAGCTCCCTCTCGTCGTCTCGAGCGCGGTGCGCAGCCCTTTCGACCTTGCGTTGATTACACCGGAGGCAAAGCGGGTCGAACGCGGCGAAGACACCAACACCACCTTCGCGCTCGGGGGCGGCCAGGCGGCCTCCTGGGGAATCACGCTCGACGGCATTTCGGCCGGCACGGGCCGCTTCGCCTCCGTTGAATGGGCCAGCGTAAACACGCCCTCGCTCGACGCGATCACCGAGTTCACGGTCGACACTAACGGCTACAAGGCCGAGTACGGCCGCGCGTCCGGCGGCATCATGACCTTCGCCTCGAAGTCGGGTACGAAGGACCTGCACGGCACCGTCTATGAGTTCCTGCGCAACGATACCTTCGACGCCCGGCGCTTCTTCGAGGCAAGGCGCGGCGCCCTCAAGCAACACGACTTCGGCTGGAGCGTGGGAGGCCCGGTCGTCCTGCCTAAGCTCTACGACGGCCGTCAGAAGACGTTTTTCTTCAGCGCCATGGAATGGTTCCGCAACCGGGTCGGCGCCTCGAGCAACTTCTTCAGCGTGCCGACGCCCGAGATGTACCAGGGGGACTTCCGCAACTGGGTCGATCAGAACGGCAACAAGCTCACCATTTACGACCCGGCCACGACGAAGCCCAATCCAAACGGCACCGGGTTCATCCGCGAGCCGTTCCCGAACAACGTCATCCCGCAGACCCGGTTCTCGAACTTCGCGCAGGCCGTCCTCAAGATCGTGGGCGACGCGGGGTATCCGAACGTCGCGGCCACGCCCGGCACGAGCGCCTACGTGCGCAACAACTTCGTCAACGACCAGGGGACACAGCTTGACCCGTGGACGAAGTTCAGCACCAAGATCGACCACAACTTCAGCGAGAAGCACAAGGTCAACTTCCTTTACCACTACGGCACGCACTTGCGGGATCCCGGCCCCAGCGGTGGCCCGGGGCTTCCGGGGGTCCTGTCCAATTTCCGGACCGGCGACCAGCGGACAGACGTCTACCGGGGGGCCTACACCTGGGTTTTCCGGCCGACGATCGTCAACCAGGTTTATGCCGGCGGGAACAACTGGCGCGAGCTGAACGCTTCGCTCAACGCCACGGGCGGCTGGAAGGCGCGCGGGGCATGCCTGATCAATGCGTTCGACTGCGATCGTAACTTCGTGCAGATCGGATTCTCCGACTACCAGAACTGGGGCGAGTCGGCTGGAGACGGCTCGGAGAACACGGTCTATTCGGCGGGCGACGATCTCTCCTGGATCAAGGGCAAGCACAACTTCAAGATGGGCTACCTCTGGGAGCGGATTCACTATAACGGCTTCGGCCGCCAGACGATCTCAGGTCAGGTGACAGGGGACCGGCGCAGCACGAGCATTCCCGGAAATAACACCCTATCGACAGGCGGGGGCAACGGGTTCGCCTCATTCCTGCTGGGCGAGGGTTACTCAGGCGGTACCGAGAACGACCGCTTCGTCGGGCAGCAGTGGCGCAGCCATTCCTGGTATTTCCAGGACGATTGGAAGGTTTCTTCGAAGCTGACCCTGAACCTCGGCGCCCGGTACGAGTTCACGCTTCCACCCCTCGAACAGCTGGATAAGTGGAGCGACTTCACTCCCGACAAGCCGAACCCGAAGGCGGACGGCTATCCGGGCGCGCTGCGCTTCGCCGGCTTCGGCCCCGGGCGCGAGAACTCGCGCACGCTGGTCGGCGGCTGGTACGGCGGCATCGGCCCGCGTTTCGGCCTCGCTTACGCGTTCAACAGCAAGACGGTCGTGCGCGCCGCGGCAGCCCGGAGCTTCGGAGTCGTCAAGACCGTCACGGGCAGCACGCATTTCGAAGGGGCCATCAGCATCTTCCGTCCCACGTCGACCGACAACGGCATCACGCCGGCCTTCAAGCTGGACCAGGGGCTGCCTCCGTTCCCGCAGCCGCCGAGCACCGACCCTTCGTTCTCGAACGGGAATAACACGGCCTGGTGGAACAACGAGGCCGTCCGGCTGCCCGAGAGCTACGACTGGACCCTGTCGATCCAGCGGCAGATCGGCAACTCCTGGGTGCTGGAGACCTCCTACGAAGCGACCGTCGGCGCCCACCTGGTCTCGGGACTCTTGCGTTACAACCAGGTCCCGTTCAGCGCCTTGCAGAAGTACGGACCCACGGTGCTTTCGTCGAACATCAACTCGGCAGCCGCCGTCGCGGCCGGCATCCAGAAGCCCTATCCGAGCTTCAACGGCAGCGTCGCTCAGGCTCTCCGTCCCTTCCCGCAGTACCTCGACATCCTGACGCGCGAGGGGCACGGCGACAAGAGCGGCCACTCGAGCTACCACGCCAT
>QHZE01000068.1 GCA_003225335.1 Acidobacteriota bacterium | reverse complement strand
TACGATGAAATCGGCGGCGGCAAGCTGCGCCGGATCCGTCGTTACCGTTAGCTGCGCCGCGGCACGCAGATCCTCGCCCGAGACCTCCCCGGTCGGGTCGATGTAGCGACGGTAGTTCTCCACCTTCTCGGTGCTCAGGTCAAATCCTATGGTCCGGAACGCCTTGCCGAACGCCACCGCCAGGGGCAAGCCAACGTAACCGAGTCCAACAATGGCAACTATGCTCATCGAACTATGCTCATCATCTTGTCTTTCATCGTCTTGTCTTTTTAGTCTGCAATGCTACAATTCTCCCCGGAAATCTCGGCTATAAAACAACAAGGGCGCCAATGCGGTGCCTGCACCGAGGAAGACCTTGGCACGGAGCAACTATATCAGAGCAGAGCACGGGAAAGATCGCGTCACGAATGTTGAAGTGGCTGTCCGCGACGGCAATTCGAAAGTGGACCGCAACGCACGTTTCCTCGTCAGACCGGCCTTGTATATTTCGATTCTTGTGGGCGCCGTTCTGGTGGCTTCTACGTACAAGCTTCGGATTGACGGCATTTTCGCCTGCCCGGCCGACGGATATACCCCCGACCAATATCTCGCCTATTGCGCGGCCGCCCGCTATGGCGACTACGAGCACGGGGCTTTCTGGTTTGGCCTTGAGCCCTCGGTGCTGGGTATTGCGGCACGCGCGGATGCCATGTTCCTCGGGGACAGCCGCACAAATTTTGGATTCTCGACGGATTCAACAGCTCGATGGTTCTCGGCAGCCTCCGCGCGATATTATCTTCTCGGATTCACTTATGGCGAAAACGTGAGCTTCACAGGAGAGCTCTTGCGTAGATCCAGTTTACAAGCAAGGATTTACATTATTGCAGTTGAGTTTTTTGAGCGGCGTGAAACCATACCAGCGAAGGACGTGATGCAGAACCCAGGTTCGTATTTTCGATACGAAGTCAAGCGCTTCTGGCAGCGTCTCCACCAGACGATTTGCGGGACAGTACCAGCGATCTGCAGAGATCGAACTGCTGTCTACCGCTCGCGCCAAACAGGATCGTACAGCTTGAATCTAGGCAGATGGACCGGGGGGGCTGACAATCCACCGGTATTCTATGATCGTGAAATTGACCAGGAAAAGATTAAAGGCTACGTTGCCTCGGGCCGGGAATTCCTGTCTCGCCTTCCCGTTAGTCGCGATTGCATTATTCTGACCACGATCCCCACTATCCGAAAAAATGCTTACTCATATTCACCTTCAGTCGACACCGCGTCTGCGGTTGCAAACATCCTTGGTTTGAGCTTCGTAGCACCCCATGTCGACGTGCTAAGAACATACGACGGATCCCACCTGGACCGCCCAAGTGCCGAGCGCTGGTCGGATGCCTTCCTTCGAGTCGCTGGCCCTCAGATGCAGGAATGTCTCGGTAAGCCGCTCGCTTGACGCCCCCGGCGCGAGACTGCTCGCCCCAGGTGGCGTCCGGTCCCGCCGAATTATATGCCGCAGTCCCCGACTCTCATGGATTGGCTGCCGACGCTGTCGGATTTCCGCGGAAATCTTCGTGCCGCGCTCGCGATTTCCGATTCGGGGAATCGCCTCGAAAAGCTCGCCAATATCGCCCAGCACCGACTCGGTTTTCTGGAAACGATCCAACTCGATCAAGCAGTCAGTCGACTCGGGGCCTTGGAAATACCGGGCTTTTCGACAGTCCGGCTTGCCATTCTTGCGTCGTCCACAGTAGATCACCTCGTGCCAGCGATCCGAGTTGCCTGTCTGCGACGGGGGCTGGTAGTCGATGTTCATGTTGGAGCATACGGCCAGCACCGGCAAGATTTGCTCAACCCGGCCTCTGCGCTTCATCAGTTCCGGCCGCAGGCGATCTTGCTGTCGCTTACCGCCCGCGAGGCGATCGCCGGCGTGCCCATCATGGCAACGGTGGCCGAAGTGGACCAGGCGATTGATCGTCAAGTAGACGAACTGCGGAATCTTTGGCGCAAAGCACGAGAGACTTTCAAGGCGACCGTCGTTCAGCAAACTTTTCTCGATGCTGCTGACCCCGTATTCGGCAGCTATGATCGTCTCGTCCCCGCGGCGCCTTCACGGCTTATTGCGCGGCTGAACGACAGGATGTCACAGGCTGCAGCCTCGGAGAGCGTCTTGCTGCTCGATGTTGCACGAGCGAGTGAGCGCAACGGTGTCGATGCGTGGTTTGATCGAGGGCGTTGGTTTCAGGCCAAGATGGAAGTGTCACCGCCGGCGGCCCCTTTGTACGGCGATCTGGCAGCTCGCGTCCTAGCTGCTCAGCGAGGTCTATCGAAAAAATGCCTCGTGCTCGACCTCGACAATACCCTGTGGGGTGGCGTCATTGGCGATGATGGGCTCGAGGGTATCGTGCTCGGACAGGGGAGCGCATTGGGTGAGGCGCACCTCGCCTTTCAGCGCTATGCCCTGCAGCTGAAAGCGCGCGGAGTCATTCTTGCCGTCTGCTCCAAGAACGATTCGGCGACTGCTGAGGCTGTGTTTGAAAATCACCCGGAAATGGTTCTTAAGCGAACTGATATCGCCGCTTTCATCGCAAACTGGCATGACAAGGCGGAAAACCTCAAGACCATTGCGACGCGACTGAATATCGGCCTCGATAGCCTGGTCTTCGTAGACGACAACCCTGTCGAACGGGCGCGCGTCCGCGAAAGCCTTCCCATGGTAGCGGTGCCAGAACTCCCTGAGGATGCCGCGCGTTTCGTGCCCTGCCTCGCGGATGCAGGGTATTTCGAGGCCATCAGTTTCACAGTCGAAGACTCGCAACGCGCCGCGCAATACGCTGCAAACGCCGAACGCGAGGATTTGCTTGGATCGTCGGAAAGCGTGGACGATTTTCTGCGCGGGCTGGAAATGTCGGTAAGCTTCGGGCCGATCGGGACCCTTGACCTTGTCCGAGCTACACAGTTGATCAACAAGACCAATCAATTTAACCCTACGACGCGGCGATACACGGGGGACGAGCTTGCCGCGCTTGCCGCGGCACCCGAGAACGTCACCCTGCAATTCCGCCTGTTGGACCGCTTCAGTGACAACGGCCTCGTTAGCGCCATGATTCTTCGCCCGGATCCTGGGGAGCCAGAAGTGCTCGAGATCGACACCTGGGTCATGAGCTGTCGCGTATTCGGCAGGGATCTAGAGCGTGAGGCGATGAATGTTGCGGTCGAGGCCGCCAGTCACCGTGGCGTGCGCTCGTTTCGTGCCAGCTATATTCCTACGAAGAAAAACGGAGTGATAAGCAATCTATACCCGAGTCTCGGCTTCGCTCGCGTGGAACAGAGCGTGCCGACGGATGGTGCGACACGGTGGTACCTGAAACTGGCCGATTACGAATACCGGTCAACCCACATCGCTAGGATATCCAAATAACATGACCGACCAAGACATTCTGGCCCTTTTCACGAAAATCATTCGCGATCTCCTGTCGGACGAATCGATCACCCTGACTATGCGGACCAAGAGGGAAGAGGTACCCAACTGGGACTCGATGAACTACATCAATTTCATTGCTGCGGTGGAAATTGAACTCGGTGTGAAATTCAGGGTGGCAGACATAGAATCGTTCGAGGACGTAGGCGCGATTGTCGCCCAGACTAGCGCGATGCTGCGGTAACCCGCATGTCCAGCGTAACGCTTGCGTCCAGAGCATTCAATCAAGACGACCAGATTTTCTTCGCCCGTCTGTCCGGCGATTTCAATCCAATACATATGGATCCACTCGCAGCACGCAGGACGCAAGCTGGAGCCCCGGTGGTGCATGGAATCCACGCCGTTCTCTGGGCGTTGGACAAACTTGCCGAAAACGGCATGGTGACGGGGAAAGTAAGGGGTGTAAAGGTTCAGTTCACGAAATTCATCTACGTCGCCAGTACGGTAATGTTGAACCTTCGCCATCGGGATGAAGAGTCGACGGGCGTGTTGGAAAGAGTAGTAGAACGCGAGCCGGCAATTCTCATTGACCTTAAGGAAGCAGCAGCACAGTCCGGCTGGATCGACGTCGATCGTGCCCGCACGCGAAGTGAAGGGCAATTTCCTCATGCAGACTCGGCGATTGGCGCCCGGCGTGTCGCCGCGATCGCGGTCCTTTCAACGCTGACGGGCATGGTCTGCCCGGGCATGTACTCGCTATTCGGCGCGTTTGCGATAGATTTGGTGGAAGATTCGAACCACAAAGACGCGGTCGGCTTCAGCGTCAGCGAAACGGATGAACGGTTCCGGATGATCCGAATGAACGTTTCCGGTGCCGGAATACGCGGATCCGTACAGGCGTTTTTGCGTTGGCCGCCGATTGGGCAAGCCTCGTTCGACGAGGTATCGAAAGTCGTGGCACCAGCCGAGTTCGCGGGCAGTACGGCGCTCATTGTTGGCGGGTCGCGTGGGCTCGGTGCGCTGACCGCAAAAGTAATCGCCGCGGGAGGCGGTAAGGTCATAGTGACCTTCGCTACCGGCCGCAAAGACGCTGAAAAGCTAGCCGAAGAGATCTGCGGCCATACCACCCACGATGCGTGTCGCGTCATCCAGTATGATGTCCGTCAGGATGCAGCCAGTCAGCTCAAGCTTCTCGAAACGGAAGTCAGCCACCTGTACTACTTCGCCACGACTTCGATCTTCAGGCAGAAAGACGGGTTTTTCGTTTCGAGCTTGCTTGATGAATTTATCGAGATATACGTTAAGGGCTTCTACGACTGCTGTCGCGTCCTCAACAAGAACAGTTCGCAGGCGCTGATTGCGTACTATCCATCCACGGTGGCCATCGACAACAATCCGTTGTCCATAATTGAATACACCATGGCCAAGATGGCGGGTGAAATCCTGTGCGCCAACATGAATCGCGCCAATACCCGTACTCGCGTTGTAGTCAGTCGGTTGCCACGCCTGATGACAGACCAGACGGCGACAGTGGTTCCGGCTACAACCGCCGAACCGCTCGATGTTTTGTTACCAGTGATCCGCCAACGAATTCATCTTCGGTTTTGTTCCAGTGACTCTTGCCGGATTCCTCGTACTTGGCGCTGGTTCTCGAGCGTGGGCATTGCGCTGGCTGATCTTTGCATCTTTGCTCTTCTACGCGTGGTGGAGACCTTTGAATGTGTTGATCATCGCGCCGTCCATAGTGATCAACTTTTTGTTGGCACGCGCCCTGCAGCGACTGGGCGATAGCCAAAGACAGCGCCATGCGGCTACGGCGATTCTCGTGCTGGGCATCTTGTTCAACGTCGCATTTCTCGGCTATTTCAAATACATCGACTTTGCACGCACCGCGATCAACGACGCGTTTGGCACGAACCTCGTTTTGACGCACATCATTTTGCCCTTGGGAATATCCTTTATTACGTTTCAGAAGATCGCTTTCCTGATCGACCTGTACGCAAAGCGGGTGACGTCATTCACGCTTCAGGACTATTGCCTGTTTGTCCTGTTCTTCCCCCAACTGATCGCGGGGCCCATTGTTCACTATCGCGAGATGATGCCGCAATTCCAGAGCATACCTTGCCGATTTGACAAAGAGAACGTCGCCGTGGGCATTACGTTATTCCTGTTTGGCCTGTTCAAGAAGGCCGTTCTGGCCGACAGCATCGCGCCCCACGTTTCTTTGATTTATGAACATGCAGCTGCGGGGGGCGGAACCTCTTTTTTTCTGGCTTGGATGGCAGCAGTAGGTTTCACTCTGCAGGTTTATTTTGATTTTTCCGGCTATTCGGACATGGCGCTTGGGCTGGCTCGGTTGTTTGGGATTCGGCTGCCGGCGAATTTCTACTCGCCGCTTCGTGCTTCAAGCATCATCGATTTCTGGCTGCATTGGCACATGACACTGACGCGTTTCCTGACGGCGTATGTCTTCAATCC
>QHZE01000067.1 GCA_003225335.1 Acidobacteriota bacterium | reverse complement strand
TATTTCAGGAGAAAGACACTATATGCATAAACCCCTCAAGTACGTCGACAAAGCCATAAGCGTTGCCGCAGGGGCGGCCTTCGACGTCGTCCAGTTTTTTAATAAGTACAGACCCAATCCTTCCTTCACTCCCAAATGGTCCGACAAACCCTTGCTGAAATCGTGGCAGAAATCCAAGCCCCCGCTGGGATGGCCGCGGACGACCGATTCGCTCTGTCCCAAGTGCGTCATTGAGGCGCGCAAGAAGATTCTGGACGGGGAAGTGGACTACCGGATCCTCATCAACGAGAAGGTGGGGGAGATCAAAGCCACCATCCTGGAGCGCGACGGACAGATCTGGATGGTCAAGGAGTGCCCCGTCCACGGGCGTTTCGAGGACATGATGGCCGTGGACAAGCGGTTTTTGGAGCACATCGAAGCGATGTATCCGGGCCGGGACATCGACGCCCACAACGACAAGACGCTGCACAATCACGGTTCGAGCACGATCCGCTACGGCCGGGGGTCAGTGCTGACTGTGGATCTGACCAACCGGTGCAACATGATGTGCGATCCGTGCTTCATGGACGCCAACCAGGTCGGATTCGTGCATGAGCTGAGCTGGGAGGATATCCGGGAGATCCTCGACAATGCCATCACGATCAAGCCGCGGCGGCAGATGTCGATCCAGTTTTCCGGCGGCGAGCCGACGCTGTCGCCGTACTTCTTTGACGCCATCGCGTATGCCCGGAAGGTGGGCTACAACAGCGTGCAGTGCGCGACCAACGGGATCGAGTTCGCCAAGGATCCGAGCTTTGCGCGGCGGGCGTATGAGGCGGGCCTGCGCTACACCTACCTGCAGTTTGACGGCATCGGCAACGACGCCAACAGCCACCGCAAGATCGGCAATCTGTTCGACGTCAAGCTGCGGGCCATCAACAACCTGCATGCCGCGGGGGTGGAGATCGTGCTGGTGACGACACTGGTCAACACGGTCAACAACGACCAGGTGGGGCCGGTGATCCAGTTTGCCCTGGACAATCCGAAAAAGATCGCGTTTGTGGCCTTCCAGCCCGTCTCGTTCACCGGGCGCGACGAGGAGATCACCGACGAGCGGCGTCACCGGCAGCGCTATACGCTGTCGCACATGGCGCGCGACGTCAAGGAGCAGGTGGGGATCACCGAGCCGACGCGCGACTGGTTTCCGATCTCGCTGATCGGGGCGTTCGCCGACTTTGCCGATCTGGTGCACGGCCCGCAGGCCGACTGGGGGCAGATGAGCTGCGGGTGCCACCCGAATTGCGGCATTGGGACGGCGGTCATGATCAACAAGGAGACGAAGGAAAAGGCGGCGGTGCCGGAGTTTCTGAATATCCCCGGTCTGGTGAAGGACATGCAGAAGATCACCGACGCGGCGCGCAACAAGTACTTCTCCAACCTCATGATGGGTCTGGCCCTGCTGAAGCACTACAATCCCTTCAAGGCCCCGGCCAGCCTCACGCTGCTGGATGTTCTGAAGAAATTCGACAAGAGTTTCGCCCTGTCGGGGAAGGACTACGGCAAGGGGGTGGAACGGAGAAAGGATCCGTGGAACTTCCTGTTCGTTGCCGGGATGTGGTTTCAGGATCTGTTCAACTACGATTTCCGCCGCACGGAGATGTGCATCATCCCCTACGGAACTCAGGAAGGGGAGATCTCCTTCTGCGCTTACAACACCGGCATAGGCTGGCGCAACATCATCGAAAAGATGCACGCCAACGCGACGGTGGCGAAGTGGTACAAGGAGTACGGGCGGCACGCGATCTATGCCAACGGCAAGGCGCTGGAGCTCGACAGCTTCCAGCACGACCTGAAGATCGACCCGGCTGCCGCGGCCCGCGTCCGGCAGAAGACCGAAGGCCCGCAGACCGCGCACGAAGAAGAGCTGATGATGCGCCGGCTCTATCAGGAGATGGTCCTGGGCAAGAAAGAACAGGAACAGCTCGTCCAGATCGTATAAAGCCGCAGAGGAGCAGGGGAGCAGAGGGGCATGGGAGAATTTTGCCCCTCTGCTCCCTTGCCCCCTGCTGTCCTCCTGACTCGCGGGCGGCCACGCAGGGCCGCCCCTACGAAACCCGGGACACGGAGATCCTGAGAAAACGTGGCACGGGCGTCCCGCCCGTGTGAAGTGAGGATCTAACCTCGGTCCCCGGAACGGCACAAATTCTTCGCGATTCTTTGCGTCTTCGCGTCTTTGTGGTGAAGAGCAGGTTAGGGCCCGTCAGGAAATAAGGTGTGCATTTTGGCGCGAGCGCCGGGCGGGCAGATGCAAGGAGCCGCGACGCAGGCGATGTGGTGACATCGTCGAGGAGCGGCAACGCCGCATATGCCCGCCCGCCGCCGCGCCCCTCCGGGCTGCGGCCCGCAGGCCCGCTGGCTGTGTTGCTCGCTCCTTACATACCGCAGCGGACGCAGCGGGTATGCTCGTCGCTCGCGCCTTGCCAGCGGGCCTGGGGGCCAGCAGCAAAATGTACACCTTATTTCCTGACGGGCCCTTAGGCCGCGCTGAGCGCTAAGACGCAGAGGCGCCAAGAGTCACTAAGAAGACCGGTACCGCGCTTCGAGTGCTTTTATCTTCTCGAGTCTCCGCCGATGCCGCTCCTCGCCGGAAAACCTCGCCCCGACAAAAGCGCGCACCAGCTCCCGGGCCAGCTCCGCGCCAACGACGCGCGCTCCTATCACGAGGATATTCATGTCGTCGTGCTCGACTCCCTGCCGGGCCGAGTACGTCCGTGCTTCTTGTGCCTATGTCGATGACTTCGTGGCCCGACTCGCGCAGATACGCTGCCAGGGTTTCTTTCAGCTCGAAGCCCGCGTGGTCCGAACCGACTGCCAGCCGCATTCTCATCCCTCCTCACCGGCTCTTTGTCCGCCGTCACTATCGGCAGAAAACCGAACTTTTCCTTCTTGGTTGAGAGAATCAGCCGCTCAGGCGCCAGGACGACCGGTGTTCACTGGGAGTGCCCGGACAAGCCAGTCTGCCATGAGCGTGAAGCTACCAAAAGCCGCGATCAAGCTCAACAGGAAATGCGGGTTTGGAGTTCAGCCTTCAGGCTGCACTGGTCCGGGGCAGGCTAAAGCCTGAACTCCGAACGAAACTATGGCTTGAATTGGCCAGCCGGTCGCGGGAAGATCGGGAACAAAATTACGGAGGATTCCTGACCATGAGCAGACGTCTCTTGCGGCTTCTTCTCGCATCCGCCCTTATGCTCTCGTGGATCGGGCCGCGCCTCCGTTCGTTCGCGAGATCGGAAGACGGAGTGGAGCGGCGGTTGCTCTACGTGGCCGCGCCCGGCATACGCAATTATCTCGAATACGGAGGGCACGGCATCCTGGTGTTCGATATCGACCGGGGACATCGGTTTGTAAAGAGGATTGCCTCCGCGGGGCTCGACGAGAACGGCAGGCCTCTGAACGTCAAGGGAGTCTGTGCGAGCGCGCTCACAAAACGGATCTACGTCAGCACTACACAAACGTTGACCTGTACCGATCTGGTGACTGAAAAGATCCTCTGGGAGAAGGCGTACGAGGGCGGATGCGACCGGATGGCGATTTCACCGGACGGCAAAGTCATCTACCTCCCCTCGTTAGAAAAGGACCACTGGCATGTCGTGGACGCGCTGTCGGGCGATGTGATCAAAAAGATCGTCACCCATTCCGGCGCGCACAACACGGTGTACGGCCCTGACGGGAGATATGCTTACCTGGCCGGGTTGCAATCGCCTTTGCTCCGGGTCGCCGGCACCGGAGAGCATTCCGTCGCGCGCACGGTCGGGCCTTTCAGCGCCAGCATTCGCCCTTTCACGATCAACGGGAGTCAGACGCTCTGTTATGTAAACGTGAACGATCTGCTGGGATTCGAGATCGGCGATCTGGTCACCGGGAAGATGCTCTACCGCGTGCAGGTTGAAGGATTCGAGAAAGGCCCGGTGAAGCGTCACGGGTGCCCGAGTCACGGGATCGCGCTGAGCCCTGACGAAAAGGAAATCTGGCTTGCAGACGGGCCTAACAGCCGCGTCCACGTTTTCGACGCCGGGGCCAGGCCGCCCAAGCAGCTCCTCAGCATCGCCCTGCGGGATCAGCCGGGCTGGGTTACCTTCAGTATCGACGGCCGCTACGTCTATCCGTCGACGGGCGACGTGATCGAGACGGCGACGCGCAAAACTGTCGCGCTGTTGAAAGACGAACATGGGACCGATGTTCAGAGCGAAAAGATGCTGGAGATCGACTTCCGCGGCGATCAACCGGTTCGCGCAGGAGATCAGTTCGGCATCGGCCGCAAGATCAACCCCTGACATTTTACGCACTCTTTCACCACAGAGACGCGCAGTATGAATGGAACCACCGATGAACACCGACGCACCCAGATTTGTGTTTATCTGTACTACTTATAGCGAGCGAGCCTCATACCGCCGAGGTAGGGAACCGCCGATGCACGCCGATTAACGCCGATGGAGACATCCGCGTCCATCGGCGTTGATCGGCGGTTTCAAACTGTCAAACTGCCCTTCTCTCAAGCATGGCTCTCGTACGAAACTTGACCGGTTTGTGAACTTCGTGGCTGGCTAGTGGGACTAGGGCGAAAATCCACGCAACCTGGCAAGGATTTTCGGTCAAATGAGAAATGAGAAATTATGAGAAATGACAAATGACCAATAGAAGTCAGAAGTCCGGACAACGAACGGCCATTTGTCATTTTTCATTTGTCATTGGTCATTTGCCAAATCTCTCTCATCTGCGGTCGTGAGAAAAAATGTAGCGCCGGCTTCCAGCCGGCAAACGGTCCTGTTGACGCAAAAGGAGTTATCCAGGCTCACATGCCGGCGAGACGCCGGCGCTACGATTCTTTCTCATGACCTGCGTCTCTGCGGTGAGGGTTTTTGGGTTGCGGCTATGCCGATCTGTGTTCATCTGTGTTCATCGGTGGTTTCATTTTGCGCAACGGAGCGCGCTTAGGGATGCATCGTCTGGTACCCAAGTCGATCATCTGCCTGCGTGAAGGTTACACGCGCCAGGCTCTTCTTGCAGACCTGGGCGCCGGTGTCACTGTCGGGATCGTCGCGCTGCCGCTTGCGATGGCGTTTGCCATCGCTTCAGGCCTGTCCCCGGAGCGCGGGATTTTCACGGCGATCGTGGCGGGCTTTCTGATCTCCGCTCTGGGCGGGTCGAGAGTCCAGATCGGAGGACCCACGGGTGCCTTCGTCGTCATTGTCTACGGGATCGTGCAAAAGCACGGTTACGAGGGCCTCGCGCTGGCCACCCTGATGGCGGGCGTAATTATCGTTTTCATGGGTCTGGCAGGCTTCGGTTCGATGATCAAGTTCATTCCCTATCCTGTCACGACCGGATTCACTTCGGGTATCGCGCTAATCATCTTCTCCTCGCAGATCAAAGACTTTTTCGGTTTGAGCATGGAAAGTGTGCCTGCCGATTTCGTGGAGAAGTGGGCAGCGTATGGCCGGCACGCCTCGTCCTTTGACGTGCGCGCGATAGCCGTCGGAGCGGGCTCCATTGCTCTGCTGGTGTTGCTGCGACGTCTTGGCCCGCGGGTGCCGGGACCGATTTTCGTCGTTGTTCTCGCTTCGCTTCTCGTCTGGCTGCTGCACCTTCCCGTCGCGACGATCGGCTCGCGTTTCGGCGGCATCCCCCGCACTCTCCCGTCCCCTGGGCTCCCTCACTTGAGTTACGAAAAGATTCGAATTCTGATTCCCGAGGCCACCACTATTGCGCTGCTGTCAGCCATCGAGTCGCTCCTCTCGGCCGTGGTCGCCGATGGCATGATCGGCACCCGGCATAGGGCAGACTCCGAACTGGTCGCCCAGGGGATCGCCAATATCGGCTCCGTTCTCTTTGGAGGATTCTGCGCGACGGGCGCGATCGCGCGCACGGTCACCAACATCAAAAGCGGCGGCCGGACCCCCGTCGCGGGCATGGTCCACGCCGTCACGCTGTTCCTCGTCCTCCTGCTGCTGGCGCCTCTGGCCGGCCGCATTCCACTCGCCGTGCTGGCGGCGATTCTGATCGTAGTGGCCTGGAACATGAGCGAGATCGGCCGGTTCCGGATGCTGCTCAAAGCTCCCCGCAGCGACATCGCCGTATTGCTGACCACTTTTGCCCTCACTGTGTTCGCCGATATCACCGTAGCCGTCGGAGTCGGCATGGTTCTCGCTTCGCTCCTGTTCATGAGACGCATGGCGGAGGTCACCGGGATTTCTGCGCTCACTCCGGAATCGGCCA
>QHZE01000066.1 GCA_003225335.1 Acidobacteriota bacterium | reverse complement strand
GCATCGGCGACAACACCGACGATCACGTACGGAAGGCTCTTCTGAGCAGCGAATGCGAATTGCCGCCCAATCACATCGACAGTTCGGAAGAAGTGTTGGGCGAAGGATTCGTTGACAACGGCGATCCTAGGCGACGACTCGTTGTCTGATGCGCTGAAGTCCCTGCCGCGCAGCAGCTTCAGCCCTGCAGTTTCGATGAAGCGGGACCCGACACGATTACGCCCGGTCGTCCGCTGCATGGTTGGCGCGGATTCGAAGCCGGGCACCTCGACGAGTGTCGTATTCCCGAGCGCCCCGAGGGGGTCGCTGGAGAGCGTCACGGAACGTACGCTCGGTAGCGCCTCCAGACGCGTGGTCAGCTCATGCAGATACGATCTGGTTCGGACAGCGTTATAGCCGACCAGTCCGGGACTGACACGGACTGTAATCAGCTTCTCGCTACGGAAGCCAAGGTCAATGCGCCGGAAGTTCTGGAATGTCCGCAGCAGGAGCCCGGCCCCGATCAACAGGATAGTGGCCAGTGCGACTTGCGCGGGCACCAGCAAGTGTGCCAGCTTCGAAGACACCCGCTTTCCTCCCATGTCGCGCAATGCTGCCTGAGGGTCTGCCTTTGTGAGGTGCAATATCGGTCCAAGACCTAGGAGAATCCCGGAGAGAAGCGCCACGGTCGCCGTAAACAAAAAAACGGGAACATCTGGTTTGAGTTCAACTGCCCGCAGCCCGATTTCTCCGGACCCCATTTTCAAAAAGACCGAACCGCTCCACTGCGCCATCATCAGGCCGAGCGCGCCTCCCATGGCTGACAGAAGCAAGCTCTCTGTCAGTAGCTGGCGTGCTAGGCGCGAACGGCCGGCGCCGATTGCAAGTCGCACTCCAAACTCGCACCGGCGCGCTGCGGTCCGCGAAAGCAGAAGGCTCGCAAGGTTCGCGCAGGCGATCAGCAGAATGAAACTCACCACGGCCATAAGTATCCGCAGCGGACGGTCCAGGTCCCGGCGGAACTCCGAGGCTCCGCCGGCGGCCGCGGGTTGCACGCGAAAATGGATTCCACTCACGTAACCCCGAATTCGGGACGCGAACTCACCCGGAAGAGAGGACATCGAATGCTCAATCGTACGTTGGAAGATCGGCTCCAAGCTGGCCTGGACCTGCTGAATGCTAATACCGTCCTTCCGACGCCCGATAATTCGTAACCACCAGTTCCCGCCGTTCTCCAAGATGCCTTTGCCCCGGAAGAGCTCTGCTGACGAGCCCATCGCCAATGTGATATCTGGCGAGGCCCCTAGCGTGATACCACGAAAAGCAGCGGCTGTGACCCCGACGATGGTAACTGCACTGGTGTTGAGCCGCAGTATCTGCCCAATGACGCGGGCGTCGCCACCAAAGCGGCGCTGCCAGTAAGAATGGCTAAGGACAGCCACCGGAGGGGCCGACGCAGCATCGTCGGAAGGGTTGAGCAGTCTACCCAGCGCCGGCGAAACGCCCAGCACGTTGTGCATGTCGCCAGTTGCCAGCAGACCAGTGGCCAGTTCCGCTTCGCCGTTGTAGATTGCATTGAGCTCGCCCGCGGGAGCGAACGCGAACAGACCTGAGAGCACCTCATTCTCGTCACGGAACATTCGAAAACCGGGGTAGGACGTGTTGCATCCCAGCTTGTCAGGTTCATTGGTGTTGACACAGCCAAGCTCGACCAACTGCTCAGGCTCGCTCACGGGAAGCGTCTTTAGCAGCAGCGTCGAGTACAAGCCGGACCGCCAGGCCGACGCTATCCTGGCTGGTTCACGACAAAGGTAATACGTAACAGTTCAGGCCGTCGTGGAGAAAATGCTGACAAATCGCGAGCAGTTCATTACCGTATCGTGGATGAGTGCAGGAACTCGACAAACAACAGTGTCGCGAAAAAGACTGGAGAATTCACATGCCAATCCTGCACAATTAGTTCATTATTGAGTTCATATCTCTCGAGTGATCTTTTCTCTCATCTCTCATTCGGAGGATTCAACCGCTGGGACGGCCTTTGGATCCGACCAGCATGCTCTTCAAGGGACTGTAAACATGACAAAGAGGCGCGACTTCATTAAGACGAGTGTAGGGGCTGCTGGATTGGCAATCGGAGGCATCGGATTCAACGCAAGGTCCTATGCCGCGATCGTGGGTGCGAATGACCGCATCAACCTGGCAGTCATCGGCATCCGGAACCAGGGCACCGTGCATATCAACAGTTATTGCGATCTCAAAAACAGCAAGAACGTGACTGTCAAGACGCTCTGCGATACGGACGAGCGGCTATTCCCGCCCGCGGTTGCGATTGTCAATCAAAAGACGGGCAATCAGCCCCTCACCCAATGGGACCTCATGACAGTACTGGACGACAAGGAAATCCAAGCCGTATCCATCGTCACGCCGAATCACTGGCATGCACTGGCGACCATTTGGGCTTGTCAGGCCGGCAAACATGTTTACGTTGAGAAACCGGCCTCCCACAACGTCTGGGAAGGTCGGAAGATGATCGAAGCGGCGCGCAAGTACGATGTAAGAGTTCAGGTCGGGTTGAATAACCGCTCCTCAGCAAATGTGATCGAGGCCATCAAATTCCTGCATGAAGGCGGCATCGGAGAGGTTTTCATGGCCCGCGCTCTTTGCTTCAAGGCTCGCGATTCGTATGGAAGTTCCAAGGACAGTCTGCCGCCCGCCACTTTCCACTACGACCGTTGGCTGGGTCCAGCGCCTTATCGCCCGTACAACGAAAAACGCAGTCACTACAACTGGCACTGGTACTGGGATACCGGAAACGGAGACACCGGAAATACGGGGCCGCACCAGCTCGATCTTGCCCGCTGGGGAATGAACCTGAACGAACACCCGGTTTCGATCCATAGTGCCGGTGGTCTCTACGGATTTCACCAGGAGGAAGGCAAGACCCGGACCCCCGGGAGGATGGTGTACGGCGGAGTGGAGACATACGGCCGCGACAGAACCTTCCAGGAGACGCCCAACACGCAGACCGCGGTGTTCAAATACCGCGACGGAAGGATGATCGAGTTTGAAGTGCGGGGCCGATACACCAACCATGAAGGAAGCGGTGGTCAGGAGGTAGGGAATCTCTTCTACGGTTCCGAAGGGTGGCTCGAAATCAGCGGGTCTGCCTGGAAAGCTTTCCGTGAACGGGAACGAGAGCCTTTTGCCGGTTCGAAGGAACGTGAAACGGGTCGGGATGGCGATCATTGGGCCAATTTCCTGGATGCGGTGCGCTCGGGAAGAAATGAAGACCTGCACTGCGACATCAATGAAGGTTTCTATTCATCCTGCCTTCCTCGGCTGGCCAATATCTCGTATCGCCTCGGCCGCTCCTTAAATTTCATGGGTGACTATGAGAAGTTTGCCAACGATCCCGAAGCGGATACCCTGCTCTCCCGAGCCTACCGTCGCCCGTATGTCATTCGGGAGGAAGTGTGAGGGGACTTGATTCGGGGACTGGGGGCCCCCATTCGAATTAGGGATTAGTTACGCTCGCGAGCCAGAAGGGCGGGCCAGTTCTGAACAATTGAGATCCGGCCATCCGCGGAAAATTCTGGGGACAGGCTACTCAACTCCCGAACGTACGGACCGTGCCTATTTTACGAAAATCAGGAATTGAGTAGCCTGTCCCCGGAATTGGAATGCCGAATTCCGGTAGGGGTAGCAGGATCTCCCCGCGCCCTTGCCGGGGCGCGTTCATATTTGATCGTGACCGGGGGTTCGCTTCGCTCACCCACGGCTAATCTCCCAGCGCCCCTTCAGGGCGCCCGGAGGTAACTGGAAATATCGTTACCGTATTTATGAAATCTTGTACTTTGGCCAGCGCGGCCGGACTTCCGTCTCTGACTGACTATTGGCCACCGGCCGCGAATCCCCATGTTTAGCTGCTGACGCAAGAAAACAGCACGCATTTGGTACTTCGCCGTCATTTGCCGGTGAGGACGTACTGATTGCAGTCCCCCTGATTACGGAAGCTGCGCGGGTGAGTGAAGTTCATCCAGCCGCCGTTCCGGCAATCCTTCACATCCATCGGCGGGCGGCACAGACGCTCATTACCTGGGGTCTGTATAGTCGTCGGGAGTCCCTGCGGAACAACGAAGGTTTGGATTGTTTCGACCTCGTCCGCGCCCAGATTTTTGCCTCTATGGATGTGACCGGGGTGTTCCTCGAAGGCGTGCCCCTCCGTGAATATTTCCTCTCCGCCGCATCCATTCTCCAGGGTCAG
>QHZE01000259.1 GCA_003225335.1 Acidobacteriota bacterium | reverse complement strand
ATTTGCGCGGCTATCGCGGGAGACCAGGCCGAGAATTTGATCTCCCGTGGCGGTCGGCCACAACATCTCCATGCGGCCGATATCCCTGATCCACGTGACCGTTGGTATCCACTGGGCCGAGGCCAGTCCGACGGCGAGTATTCCTCCGGCTGCGAAAAACAACAGGCACCTTCGCGCATCTTTCAAATTTGCAAGGCCGGCCTGAAGCAATCGAGCCAGCGCGAATCCGGTTCCGGCGAGGATGACGTAAACGGTTGTTTCGGGATGTCCGCCGAAGACCGGCATGGTGAAAGCTCCGCTCACGAGCAAGCTCGATCGCCACGAAGGGTTCCGGAAAAGACGATGGACCGAGAACAGCATGAGGGGGAGCCAGATCGCTGTATCCACGTGCGGCCACCCCTGCCAGGCGGTGATATATCCACAGCAGGCAAAGATGACCGCTGCCCCGATGGCGCCGAATATGGAGCCGCCGATGGCTCGCACGAACAGCGCCATGCTCGTCCCGACAATCAACGTGTTCACTACAAAACGCAGTCCCCACGCGGCGGGGATCGGCAAGATGTAATAAAGATAATTGACAGGGTAGAAGACCGCTGACACTCCGTTGGCAAGAAAAGGCGTGCCGAGAAGAATATGGTGATTCCACAGGGGGAGCGCGAAGTGCCGAACCGCTTCCGCCGCAAACACCCGCCACGGGTACATCATCGTAACAAGGTCGCCAAGTTCCGCGTGGTGACCCCTGCCGCGGCTGACGGCAACAGACTTCCAGGGCGGCATCGTATTCACGATGTCGGCCGGAAAAGGGACCTTTCCGGTCAGGATCGGCAAATACCGCAGCAGTGCCACCAGCGCAAATACGCCGAGGACCAATCGAAGGAATGCCCGGTCCGTCACATCGTGATGCCGCGCCCCCGAAACCAGCCCGGTCATTCTTCCCTTTCTCAAATCCGATCTTTAGCCACAGTCTCACATGTGCGGCGCACACCCAAAGCGCATGAAAATGCAGCGCGCGCAGGTTCGGAGTTCAGCCTTCAGGCTGCACTGATCGGGGCAGGCTAAAGCCTGAACTCCAAACGGGTCCTTCACGGGCGAGACGCCCGTGCCACGTTGGCTTCGCAGCCACCAGGTGGACTCAATTGCGCCATTCGGTATTTTCGAGAGAGCCACGGAGCCACAGAGACAAGATTTTCTCAGTGTCTCCGTGTCTCTGTGGCTAAATCGAGACGTCTAAGACTTCTTGCAAACGAACACCTCAATGTTGCCCGTCTCCGTGATTTTTCGAAACCCGGCAACCCTGAGCATCGCCTTCACGCAGCTTCGCGTCGCAAACCACCAATTGCTCTCATCGCCATTGAAGGATTTCTCAATGAAGTACAGCTTCGGGTAGTGCGGATGACCGAAAATCGCGGCTTCCGTGATTGGATAATCGTCCTTCGGTTCGAAATCGCCGTCGCCGCCTCTGACAACTGTCTGAAAGTACATGGTGTCCTCGCAGAGGTCCGCCACTTTCTCCAGCGCGTACAGGGGATGTTTCAGGTGGTATAGCACTCCAACGAACACAACGATGTCGAAACGCGAGTGCAGTTGGTCGACATCGTATGTGCTCATCTCGTACAGTTCGACCGGGTAATCAAACCAGCTCGAAAGAAACCGCGCTTGCGCGAGTATATGCGGCATGATGTCGATCCCAACGACTCGCGCCGCGTGACGCTCCTTCATCTTGAAACCGAAGAAACCGGAATTGCATCCGATATCCAGGACCGTCTTTCCCGTCAGATCGCCCGGGACGAAGGGTCGGATCACAGCCCATCGAGCGCTGGGGTACTCTCCTAGAGACGGCGCGGTAGACAAACGTTGTCCGAGGTCCACGTTGTGATACCAAGGGCCCAGTTTCTCGAGTGTTTGATGGAGACTTGCTATAGCGTTCGGTTCTCTCGACTGAACCCGGCGTTTAAGCGCCTGTACGGCGGCGGTAAAGCGCGGCAGCATGTGGCCGTGGGACAACTGCGGCTGCTCCACCCAAAGCGGGACGTCCGTGATCGCGATCTCCTCAACGGCGGTCTTCATTGTCGACGGAGATGGACATTCTGTCGCGTTCCAAATCCTGAGCGCCAATTGAAAGACGCGCTCGGCCTCCGGATACGCCTCGATTTCCCGATACAGTGCGGCTCGGTTGCTCAGGCTCTGTGCGAGAAACTTGTGGTTCCGAGGGAGAGAGCGCTCCCACACGGCGAGCGACCGCTTGTAGAAAGCATCCGCGTCATACCAGCGGCCCAGCTCGTGGTGCAAGACTGCAATATTGTTGAGCAGCGTTCCTGCTTCCACGGTAACCGCGTCAGACGCGAGGGACAATGCTTGGGACAAAGACTTCTCCAAAGTAGTCATGGCGACATGTTTTCCAGATAAGCCCGGGCGCCCTGGAAGGGCGCTGGGAGCTTAGCTGGGGGTGAGCGAAAGCGAACCTCCCGGGAAGAATTCAAGCGCCTTGTTCACCACGGAGACACGGAGTACACGAAGACGCACGGAGAACCCTGATGCCTCTGTGAAATCTCCGTGCCCTCCGCGTCTCCGTGGTGAAACAGGACGTCTTGCCCTGCAAGGTCGTGCGCCAAGTCACGTTCTTTCGAAAGTCAACTGGCCGAGGTGCCATCTGCGATGGCGGCGTGGGGAGCGCTCTGGAGGCGAAAAGCGTTTCGGCGTCAGCAGCGTGCGAGCGCAAGATGCGCAACGCGTCCCATGCAAGCCGTCCCATGAGCCAGAGCCATAGCAGGAGGCCGGGTATCCCACGTTCGGCGGCGATCTGCAGGAAGTTGTTGTGCATGTGCTGGTACAGCCAGTCCGGAAACTCCCGAGTGCCGCGGTAACGGAGCGCCTCGGCGTTCACGTTCTTGGGCCCTACGCCAAACCAGAGATTGTCGCGGATCAGCCGCAAGGAAACGCCGACCAGCTCGAGGCGGCCGCGTGTCGTGGCGTCGCGGACATCGAGACCGGCCCTGAGCCGCTGCCGGATACTCGGCGGACTCAGAAGCAGCGCGGCGAGAAGCAGCGCGGCAAATCCGGCCAGGGCCCGTGGCCGCCTGAAGAGGAGGACCACCGCAACACCGGCGACGGCCCCCAGCCAGGCATTGCGGGTGAAAGAAAGACACAGGGAGCCGCACAGCAGAAGCCCGAGAACCGGAACCCACCAGCGCTTTCTCCAGCCGAACACCAGGCCATAAGAAGCCAGCGCCACCAACACCAGCATCTGCAGGCCGGAGTAGGTCATCCAGTGGCTCATGAAACCGGAAATCCGGTGCAACAGGTCCCTGTGAGGATCCGCGATAAACTGCGCCAGGCCCGCCACCGAGGAGATCGCTGCGAAGACAAACATCGCGTGATAGACCCAGATCGCCCGCGACCTGCCGCGAGCGAGCAAGGGAACCAGAAACAATATAAGGAAGATGAAGAATTTCTTCACGATGGTCAGGCCCAGAAGCGCATCCGAAGAGGCGAGCGCCGCCAGCACAGACCACAGGAAGAAGCAAAGCACAGGCGAGGTAATGCCCGGCCACACTGGAAGAATCTGATCCCGCCGGGCAAGGACCCACAAGGCGCCGGTGAGCGCCCCGGCCAGCAATAACTGAGAGATGGCGATAGACAACAGGACCGAAGCCACGGAGAAGGCGAGGAGGAGATATGTTGCGCCCTCCGGTCCTTCTCTTAAGCTCGCTGGAAACGAGAGCGCCGCAGCCTTCGGAGTCGTGTTCGCAACCAAACTCACCGTAGAACCCCGGAAAAACCGTTTCGTAGTACTATGCCGAAAATCCTTCGCAACCTGGCACGGATTTTCGTCTGCATAAACCGCACAAAATGCAACCACAGATGAACACAGATCGGTGTTCATCTGTGTTCATCTGTGGTTTCGTTCATGCTTTTGGTTGCGGCTCTGCTGCGCCGTGATTCTTCGTGGCATCGCGGTGGATCGGGCACAACCCTCACCACGAAGCCGCGAAGACGCAAAGAATCGCCAAGTTTTAAAAAGGGGCGCTTACGCATGGGCGGTCCGGGAAAGAGTCGCCCGCCCCTGCAAAAAGAAGGTACATAAGCTTTCCGTTTCGAGGATCTTCCTTTCAAGGGTGAATTCTTCCTCGGCGCGGCGTCGGCCGCGCTGCCCCATTCGGAATGCTTCGTCCGGATTATCAGCCAACTGCAGGATTGCCTGGGCGAGGGCGGCAGGGTCCGCGGGTGGGACCAGAAGCCCGTTTTCCCCGTGCCGCACGAGCTCCGGTATCCCGCCCACGTTTGTGGCGATCACCGGGAGGTACGACGCCATCGCCGACAGAATGGCCGAGGACAACCCTTCGGAGAGACTGGGCAGAACGAACAGGTCGAAGGACTGGAAGTACTCGAGTGTCTCCCTCTGGAAACCCGCGAATTGGACACATCCCTGGAGACCTCGCTCTCGAACCTGATTCTCCAGAGCCCGGCGGCAGTCTCCTTCGCCCACGAGCACAAAGCGCATACGCCTTTGGACGTCCGGGATCGAGGCTGCAGCTTCCACGAGGTGGCAGTGTCCCTTTTCGCGGCTGAGATGAGCCACGGTACCGATAACAACCGGTTGCTGGAAGGCGTGCTTCTGGCGGAGGTCTTTCCGGGGATAATCCCGCAGGTCCAGCCCTTCGTACACCATGCGGATGCGCCAGGGAGGCACACCGCCCTTTTCGAGTTGACGCCGGATGCTGTCGGAGATGGCTACGATGCAATCGATACCCCAGTTGTATTTCAGGCGCGTGATCGGATTGCGCCCCAGGGGGAAATTCACACGGCGAAAAATAAAGCGCGCCTGAACCCGAACGAGCCTCGAGGCCAAGCTCCCAACAAGGATCGGCCGAGGCGTGTTGAACGCGACGATGTTCGGGCGTATCTGTCGCATCAAAGCCAGAAGGCGCCAGAACCCAATGAATTCGTTCCGGAAGTAAAGAGGATGTACGTTTACGCGGATGGCGCGCGCCTGCTGCTCCAACAAAGTGCCGGGGAGGCAGGCGAGATGCATCTCATGACCCCGCTCCAAAAGGCCTTTCAGCAAGGTCAGGAGTTGGTGTTGCCCGCCCCGCCAAACACGTTCGGTATCGATGAACAGGAACGAAATCATAACGATTGACGATTGACGAATGATGGATCTAGCGAGTTTCTCGCGCGAAACCAAGGACCCCGAAGGGGTCCAGCAGGACAGCCCAGGGCGCAAGCCCTGGGTTCAAGGTCCAGATTGTAGAAAGCCCTGAAAGGGCGGCGTAGGGAGGTTCGCTTTCAACCCCAGATAAATGCTCCCCATAAGGCACCTCTATAATACCGGCACCAAGTGCATCGCCCCTTCGGGGCTTCCGGTGTTGCCGTGCTTGTTCCCAGGGCTTGCGCCCTGGGCTTTCCTGAGCCGCCCCTTTGGGGCTAGTCTCGCGCCAGAAACCAGCTAGCAGATGTCATCGTTTTTTCATTCGTCATTCGTCAATCGTACTTAGCACACGATTTCATAAATACGGTAACGTATTCCGCCCAAGCGGGGCGGAAGGAAATTAGCCGGGGGTGAGCGAAGCGAACCCCCGGGTAGAAGAGTGATAACGATACGCACCCGGGCAGGGGTTGCAGGACCTCCCCGCGCGCCTGCCGGGGCGCGTTGGTCACGTAGGCACGGGTTCCAGGGGGGTTCGCAAAAAGCGCTCACCCCTGGCTAAGTTCCTCCCGCTCCGGAGCGAAAGACCACAACTTTGCCTGTTTTGTAAAAACGAACCTCGCGATTGGTTACCGTATTTATGAAAACAGCTACTTAGAGTTTCACCACATTGGGGCCGCCGTTGCGGATCGCGTTCCGGCAATCGATGACCAGCTGCGACTCCCTGGCGACCCAGTCGTAGTCGATGGCGGTGTGATCGGTCACCACGACGACGCAGTCGTAACGGCGCAGCATTTCGGCGGTGATTTTCTCCGAGCGAAGGACCGTGTCTTCCAACCGCAGCTCCGGAGCATAGGGATCCGAGTAATGCAGCTCCGCGCCGTCCTTGTGGAGAAGACGGATGATGTCCAGCGAGGGGGACTCCCGTATATCGGAAATGTTCCTCTTATAGGCGACCCCCAAAATAAGGATCCTGGAGCCGTTCACCGCCTTCTTGCATCGATTCAGCGATCGGGCGATTTTGTTTGTCACATACTCCGGCATGTGCGTGTTGACTTCGCTGGCCAGCTCGATGAAACGCGCGTTGTAGTTCAGCAGCTTCAGCTTCCACGAGAGATAGAGAGGATCTATGGGAATGCAGTGCCCGCCCAGTCCGGGACCGGGGAAAAAGGGCATAAAGCCGAAGGGTTTTGTTGCGGCTGCTTCAATCACCTCCCAGACGCCGATACCCAGCTTGTCGCACATGATGGCAATCTCGTTGACGAGGCCGATGTTGACCGCCCTGAAGGTGTTTTCGAGCAGCTTCACCATCTCGGCGCTCTTAGTGGAACTGACCGGGATCACGCGCTCGATGACCTGTTCGTACAGCAGTTTCGACAGGATCGTACAATTGGCGGTGACGCCACCGATGATCTTGGGCGTGTTTCGAGTATTCCACTGCGGATTCCCCGGATCGATCCGCTCGGGCGAAAAGGCCAGGTAAAGATCTTTTCCTACCTCAAACCCCGCGGCCCGGAATTCCGGCAGCAGGACTTCGTCTGTCGTTCCGGGATAGGTTGTGCTCTCCAGCGTTATCAGCATATCTTTGTGGAGGCACTCCCTGATTTTGGACGTCGCGTCGGCGATGTACTGAATGTCCGGATCGCGAGTCTTTCGAAGAGGCGTGGGCACGCAGATGCTGACGGCGTCTATCTCCCGCAGTACTCGATAGTCGGTTGTCGCAGTGAGCTTGCGGCTTGAGACCAGTTCGCCGAGCACTTTTGCCGGAACGTCCTGGATGTAAGAGTTGCCCGCAAGAATTCGCGAAACGCGGTCTGCATCGACGTCGATACCGAATACCCCGAACCCGGCCTTGGCAAACTCGACAGCCAGCGGCAGACCGACATAGCCCAAGCCCAACACGCCCACCTTGGCAGAGCGGTCCAGAATCTTTTCACGCAACCCCATGGATATCCTCCGGATGTTCGCGATACCAGCCTACCACGCGCTTCAATCCCTCCTGTAGATCTATGGCAGGATGGAAGTCCAGGACTCTCTCGGCCTTTTTCACGTCTGCGAAAGAGTGACGGATATCCCCTTTTCTTGCCGGCTCGTAGATGGGCTCGAGGCGGATGTCCAGTATCCCGTTAAGTATGCCAATGAGCTGATTCAAACTGGTCTGTATGCCGCACCCGATGTTGAAGACTTCGCCGGCGGCTCCGGCGTGCGTTGCGGCCCTCCAGTTGGCCTCCACCACATTGGCCACGTATGTGAAATCCCTCGATTGCTCGCCGTCGCCGTAAATTGTAGGCCGCTTTCCGCCGAGCAGGCGGGTGCAAAAGCGAGGGATGACGGCGGCATACTCCGACTTGGGGTCCTGGCGCGGTCCAAAGACGTTGAAGTAGCGCAGACACACAGTCTCCAGCCCGTAAAGCTCGTAAAAGAGACGGCAGTATTGTTCGCCGACCGATTTGCTCAAAGCATACGGAGAATGCGGCCGGCCCACCGGGTCCTCCACTTGCAGCAAGTTGTGGTCGTCCCCATAAACTGAAGAGGAGGAAGCAAGTACAACCCGTCTCACGCCGGCGTCCCGCGCGGCCAGCAGCAGCGACAACGAGCCGTTGATGTTGGAGGACTCGGTGCCCTTTGGGTCCTCAATGGACCGAGGAACGGAGGGTATGGCTGCCTGGTGAAAAACGTACAGGACTCCTCGGAAAGCATGCCGAAGCTTTTCGGTCTCATTGACGTCCGCGCGCAGCAGCTTAACTCGATCCCCGGCCCTTTCTGCCCAGAGCTTCAGATTGCTCTCTCTCCCAGTGCTGAAATTATCTATCAGCAGAACTTCGTGGCCCTGGGAGAGGAGATGTTCCGCGAGGTTCGATCCGATAAAGCCGGCCCCACCCGTCACTGCCATTTTGTCCATTTACAAGTTTTCCATTTCTCCCCGTCAGGCTCCAGCCGCCTGCGAGCGTTTTATCTTAACACAAAGGTCCAAGATCAGAAGCCCAGATCCTCTACCGGCCAGGGTCTCGGCAAAATCAGCAATTTCTTGAAAATGACAAATGACCAATGACAAATTCCCTCGGGGCAATCCGATCCGGTCCATTTGTCATCGGTCATTTGTCATTGGTCATTTCGAGTCCGGAGCGGGATGGAGGCCTCGGAGATCAGCGCTCCAGGAATTTCACGAATCAGTCCGGAATCCGCAATTGTGTAAGTTGTCGCGTGTAAGGTGTTCGCTGGACTCTTCGCCATACACTGGTACAATACGCCGATCATGCGCGCGAGATCTTCTGCAAGGCCGAGGAAGCTGTTGCCGGCCCGTTCATCGCCGGGTTTGCGGGGAAAGCTTGAAAACGAAAAAGCCTGAAGTCAGGCCTCTCGGCAAGGTGGTGACGTTGATACCCGGCGACGGCGTTGGACCGGAAATCACAGATGCCGTGGTCCGGGTGCTCGAGGCCGCGGGCTTTCGCCCCAAGTGGGAGAGGATACTTGCGGGGGACGCGGCTCTTAAAGAGCATGGCACGCCGTTGCCGGAGGAGCTGCTCGACTCCATCACCCGGACGCGCGTGGCATTGAAGGGCCCGCTCAAAACTCCCATCGGGACCGGTTACAAAAGCGTGAACGTCACGCTGCGCCAGCACTTCAACCTGTACGCCAACTTTCGCCCGATCGTGAGCCTGGAGGGGATCGCGTCCAAATGGAGCGGTCTGAACCTGCTGGTGGTGCGCGAAAACACCGAGGGGCTCTATTCCGGTTTGGAACACGAAGTAGTCCCGGGCGTGGTCGAAAGCCTGAAGATCATCACGCGCAAAGCCACGGAGCGCATAGCGCGCTTCACATTCCGGCATGCGCGGCGGGCCCGGCGCAAAAAGGTCACGGTGATACACAAAGCCAACATCATGAAACTGAGCGACGGGCTGTTCCTCAGAGTCTGCCAGGAGGTCGCGCAAGAATATCCTGAAATCAAATGCGACGAATGCATCGTGGACAACGCATGCATGCAGCTCATCATACGCCCGGAACATTTCGATGTGCTGCTGCTGGAGAACCTCTACGGTGATATCATCTCGGATCTGGCCGCAGGCCTGGTAGGCGGGTTGGGAGTGGTTCCCGGTGCGAACTACGGGGACAAGTGCGGCATTTTTGAGGCCGTCCACGGCACCGCCCCCGATATTGCGGGCAAGGGGATCGCGAATCCCATCGCGCTGCTCCGTTCGGCGATCCTGATGCTAAAGTTGGTCGGCCTGTCGAAGATCGGCGCAAACATTGACCGGGCGCTGCGCGAGATGTTGCGCGAGGGGAAACCCACGACCCCGGACATGGGGGGAAAAGCCACCACAGAACAGGTGGCACGGGCCATCATCGAAAAGCTCTAGCTTTGGAGTGCGCAAGCGTTCATGACAAGTTTCTACATTCATACGCTCCGGAGCGGAAGAGGAACTGGAACTGCGGGCCGGTCCTCCGACCCAAACGTGCCGGGGCACATGTCTGACTAAACGAGATGCGCGTGAGGTTCAGGAGCTTGCTGCCGCCTTCGTTCCAGTCGGAGGCATTCGACCACGCAATCAAGGAGCAAGGCAAGCAAGCTGCCGCACTCCGAAACGAGGGGACTTGGATGACGAGTCGATGCAGTGCGTTCGTCTTGATCGTTTTCTGCGCGGCATTTTCCTACTCCAGGGCATCCCACGGGCAGTTTGGCGAGGAGCGGAGGCGGGGCGACCTCAGCACGATCCAGCTTACCGGAGGATCGGTGGTGGAGTTCAAAGACATGCCATCCACCGCATTGGCGTGCAGCCAGCCCTACAGTATTTTTCTGCCCCCCTCCTATTCCAGGCAGAGCTCAAAAACGTACCCCGTCGTCTATTTCCTCCACGGCCTCAACAACGATCACACGAGCTGGACGGTGGACCGCTACGGAAACCTTCAGAATAAAGTGGAGGAGATGATTCTGGCCCGCAAGATTCCCGAGATCATCATGGTGCATCCCAAAGGGGACAACAGTTTCTACTGCAATTACGCGGACGGAACCAAGCTCTATGAAGACTTCATAGTTCAAGAGCTGCCGCACTTCATTGAGGCCAATTACCGGGGCATGAAAGATCGCAGCCATCGTGCCATTGGCGGAACCTCGATGGGAGGCTTCGGGGCCCTGAAGATCGCCATGAGGTTTCCGGACCGTTACTCCGCCACGGCAGGGCATTCGCCGATCATTTTCTTGGGCAAGAATCCGCTGGATGTCCCCGAAGAAATGAAAGCCTCGCGCTTCTTTCAATTTTTTGGGGGGATCTTGAGGCCGCTGTTCGGGGACCCTCTCGACCAGGGACTCTGGGACAAGAACAACCCGCTGCTGCTGGCCCGCAGCGGAAAGCTGGGCAATCTGAAAATCCATTTCGATTACGGAACTGCAGACCGGTACAACCAGACCATCCGGCTCGCCGAAGGGGTCAAGGCGCTGGACCGGGCGTTGACGGAGGCGAAAGTGCCTCACTCCTTCAAGGAGTATCCCGGCGAACCGCACGGCTGGGCCCTGGTGGCCGCGCACATAGAGGAATCTCTGGAATTCCTGTGCCAGGGGTTCAAATAGATTTCTGGCGCGAAACGCCGGGAGGACGATAACGATTTCCGCCACAGCGGGCGAAAGGAAATTACCCGGGGTGAGCGAAGCGAACCCCCGTGTAAAAGGGGAACAACCATCACCCCGGCAGGAGTTCGCCGCGCCTCCGTGGCACGGGCGTCCTGCCCGTGGGCAACAGGGCATGGAACAAGCGCAGTTGTTTGAAACCGCCGATGAACGCAGCTGCACGCCGATGTTCGGTGACGCTCATCGGCGTCAATCGGCGTGCATCGGCGGTTCCCTACCCAAGTCATTCACGGGCGAGACGCCCGTGCCACATTAACTTCGTGGCATGGCCGTCCCGGCCATGATGCAAAATTTGACCGATTGGTGAGCTCTGTGTCCACCAAGTGAACATAGTCCGCATCAACTAGAGGGTTGCCGTGTCTGAGATTTCCACGCTTGTTACAGAGGGGCATTTTCGTTACATTGCGGCTCACACCGTCCAGGAAGACGACTTTCTGCGCGATCTCAAGCGCGAAGCGCGCTCGGCAGGGATTCCGCCGATCTGGATCTCTCCGGAGCAGGCGAGCTTCATGCAGATTCTCCTGAAGCTGGCCAAGGCGCGCGAAGTGATCGAGGTGGGCACATTGGCAGGTTATTCTGCGATCGCAATGGCGCGCGCTTTGCCGGAGGGCGGGAGAGTCCGGACGATCGAAATCAGCGAAGTTCACGCAGCCTTTGCAGAGCAGTGGATCGCGCGTTCCGATGTGGCGGGCCGCGTCGAGGTGCATCGCGGCGCAGGCAAAGATGTGCTGCCCACGTTTGCCGCCGATTCAGCCGACGCCGGATTTCTGGATGCCGACAAGGCGAGTTATCCCTTGTACCTGCGAGAGAGCCTCCGCATCGTGCGACGAGGCGGGCTGATCCTGGTCGACAACGCCTTTGCGTTTGGCCAGCTTTTGGATGAGCGTCCGACAGACCGCGAGGTTGGGGCCGTTCGTGCGTTCAACGAATACATGAACCAGGTCCAGGGGCTGCACAGCATCATCGTCCCGATCGGAGACGGCCTGTGGGTCGGGGTTAAGCTCTGATACTATTCTTGTTCGGATTCCTGGCCGGAATTGCGGCGATACACCGGCGTTGCTGAGCCCCAACGGGGCGCAATGCAATAGCCCAGGGCGGACCCAACAAAGCTTTAGACAAGAGACCGCTACTGTCTGAATCGCATGGGCTACTTTGAAGATATCCGGCGCATAGTCCGTCGCATCCCTCGGGGCAAGGTGGCAACCTACGGTCAAGTTGCCGCGGCGGCGGGTCACCCGGAGACTGCCCGGCAGGTCGCCTGGGCGCTGCGCGGCGCAAGCGAGAAGGGACTGCCCTGGCAGCGAGTGCTCGGCCGGGGAGGCCGGATCCTTCTTCCCGGCGAGGCGGGCCAGATGCAGCGGACATTGCTCGAGCTCGAAGGCGTCCAGTTTAGTGGCGCCCGCGTGGACATGCGCAAAAGCAGTTTTTTTAAAACGGCTCCACAGAGACTACGGCGCAGCAAAGTCTAAGCCAACAAAACCTTCGCGATTTCTTCGCGCACTTAGCGCCTTCGCGGTAAAGACTGACCCAGGACTAACCGCAAAGACGCGAAGGGCGCAAAGAGCGCGAAGAATTTTTTGCTGAAATCCGAAAAAGATGAAAGCGGCGGTCCTCCGGGAATTCAAGCGGCCTCTCCAGATAGAGGAGGTGTCCATGCCAGTTCCAGGCCCGGATGAGGTGCTGATCCGCGTGGAAGCCTGCGGTGTGTGTCATTCGGACCTGCATCTGGCGGAGGGAGACTGGCCTCAGTTGGCGAAAACCGTGAAACTCCCGCTGGTCCTCGGCCACGAGGTTGTCGGCCGGGTCGTTCAAAAGGGCCCCGAGGCGGTCGAGCACGCCATCGGCGACAGGGTTGGGGTTGGTTGGATCCACTCGACCTGCGGGCAATGCGAGTTTTGTCTCGAGGACCGGGAAAACCTCTGCATTGCGCCGACCGTCACGGGGGCGACTGTCGACGGAGGGTACGCCGAATACCTCAAGGCCCGGTCGAGCCATGCGTTGCGCGTTCCCGATTCATTGAGCTCCGAAGAAGCGGCGCCGCTCTTCTGCGCCGGAGTCACCGTCTTCCGTGCGCTCAGGAATGCGGGGATTCAGAGCGGCCAGCGCGTGGCGGTTTTCGGCGTTGGCGGCCTCGGCCACCTGGCGGTCCAGATTGCGGCAGGTTTTGGCGCCCGCGTCATCGCGGTCGATGTCGCCCCGGAGAAGCTGGAGCTGGCGCGTGCTCTTGGCGCGGAAGAAACCTTGAACGCGGCGCAGGAAAACCCCGGAAAGGAGTTGCGGAAGCTCGGCGGCGCGCACTTCGCGGTTGTCACTTCCGCATCCAGAGCTGCGTATGATTCGGCGTTCATTTCCCTGCGGCGTGGGGGCACGCTGGTCGTGGTCGGGCTCCCCGCGGAAAACCTGACCTTCTCCGCACTTTCGCTGGTCGGCGGCGAATTCAGGATCGTATCATCTGCCGTGGGGACCCGGCAGGACCTGCGCGAGCTTCTGGCTCTGGCCGCAACCGGCGGGATCCGTTGCCGCGTGGAAGCCAGCCCGCTTGATCAGATCAATCAGGTCTTCGAAGCCATGCGCCGAAGCGCCATCCCCGCCCGCGTCGTCCTCGCATTCCCGCAGAGACCCTAGCCGGTTGTTTCTCGATCCTTTGCGTCTTCGCGTCTTCGTGGTAAAGACCGGATCCAATCCACCACGAAGACGCGAAGAATCACGAAGAGTTTTCGATCAGCGGAAGAATCCTTGCCTGGTTGCGAAGGATTTTCGGGTTAGTGGTACAGAGCAGCCTAGGCGCACCAACAAGATCTTAGGTCCATATCCTGTAAATCCCGTTATCCTGTCTGCACTGACATCCTGTAAATCCTGTTATCTTGTCGAATGTCAATCCTGTTATCCTGTCATTTCCGGCTCAGAGGGGGGTTCACCATGACGATTCACCGCAGAAGCTTTCTCGGATCCGCCGGTTTGTTTTCACTGGCGAGTCTGTGGCCGTTTTCGAAAGCCGCCCCGGCCGGCGCACGGCCGCGAAACGTCTACCAGGAGCTCGGCATCCGTCCCGTGATCAACTTCCGCGGGACCCACACGGTCATCGGGGCGTCGAAGCAGTGGCCGGAGCTGCACGGTCCGATGGCCGAGGCGGCGCGCGAATACGTCCTTCTGGACGAGCTGCAGGACAAAATCGGCGAGCGCCTCGCGAAGCTCATCGGCTGCGAAGACGCGATGGTGACGACCGGGGCCGCCGGCGCAATCACGCTTGGGACGGCAGCGTGCCTGACAGGTTCGGACGTCGAAAAGGTGAAGCGTCTGCCTGATCTCGCGGGCATGAAGGGCGAGGTGATCATCCAGAAAGTCCATCGCAACGGTTACGACCATGCGGTGCGCAACACCGGGGTTCGGGTCATCGAGGTCGAGACTCGAGCCGAGCTCGAGCGCGCGGCAAGCGAAAGGACCGCGATGCTCTACTTTCTTGGCGGGACGTCCGGGGACTGGGCGTGGGAGACGCCGGTCTCGCTCGAGGAGTGCCTGGCCATCGGACGCAAGGCCGGGTTTCCCGTCATGGTCGATGCCGCCAACATGCTCCCGCCGTGGGAGAACATCCGGAGGCTCGCCTCCGCCGGTGTGGAGCTCATCTGCATCAGCGGCGGCAAGCACCTGCGCGGGCCGCAGTGTTCCGGGATCCTTGCCGGGCGCCGCGACCTGGTGCGGGCGGCGCGCCTGAACTCGAGCCCGCATCCGGATTCGCTGGGACGTCCGATGAAGGTTGGGCGCGAGGAGATGATCGGGGTGTGGCTCGCCGCCGAGCGGTACGCGCGGCTGGATTTCGCGGCGCTCGAACGGCAGTCGCGCGAGCAGGCGGAGTACCTCAAGCGAGAGCTCGAAAAGATCCCGGGCCTCGACGTGAGCTTTGCCCCGCACGACCGGACGCGGCACGTCTACCGCGTTTTGGTCCGATGGGACGAGCGGGCGCGGGGCATCACGGCGGCCGAGTGCGAGCAGAAACTGCTCGACGGCGAGCCCCGGATCGCCGTATTGCAGGATAAGCCACAGGGAATGATGTTGACCGTCTTCATGAACGATCCCGGCGACGAGCGCCTGGCGGCGCGCCGGATGCGCGAGATTTTCGGACAGTTTCGGCAGTCATAAGGGCGACCCCGTCACAAAGGTTGCAGCTTGCAGGATTCACACATCCTCTTTTCACCACGGAGACACGGGTCGTGAGAAAAAATCGTAGCGCCGGCGTCTCGCCGGCATCTGAGCCTCGACAACTCCTTTTGGGTCAACACGACCTTTGCCGGCTGGAAGCCGGCGATACATTTTTTCTCACGACCACGGAGTCCACAGAGAAGGCACGGAGAATTCTCCGTGAAATCTCCGTGTCTCCGTGGTGAAGCGGTGCGTCTGGATCAGGAGGGGTATGAGAAAGAGATTGCTTGCGGCAGCTTTGCTCTGCGGCGCGTCGCTGATGGGCGGCGAGTCGCCGATCTCGGAAACGATCCGGATCGACAGCCTCGTTCCTGTCGCGATGCGCGATGGCGTCCGGCTTTACGCCGACATCTACCGGCCGCGACGGGACGGGAAGTTTCCCGTTCTCGTCGTGCGCACGCCCTATGGAGTCCAGCGCGACGGCGTGCACGAGACGAAGATCCGGTTCGCGCAACGCGGTTATGCGGTGGTAGTCCAGGACGTCCGCGGGCGCTACCAGTCCGATGGGGTTTGGGAACCCTTCCGGAACGAGGCCCAGGACGGGTACGACACGATCCAGTGGGCGGCCGCCCAACCCTGGTCCAACGGAAAGGTGGCAACCGAGGGCGGAAGCTACCTGGGGCACGTGCAGTGGCGGGCCGCGAGCGAGCGGCCGCCGAGCCTGGTGACGGCGTTCCCCGCGGTTGCCTCGACGAGCATCTATCACAACTGGGCGTATCTCGGCGGCGCCTTCCGGCTCTCGTTCAACTACGGCTGGGGCGTCGTGCGGATGCCGGCCCGCATCATGCTGCCGCAGTACTGGCACGAGGCTCCCTACGCTCCCGAAGAGCTCCGCTACGAGACCATTCTCTGGACGCTCCCGCTCGGCCGCGCCGACCTGGCCTCGTCCAACCGCGCGGTCCAGCACTTCCGCGACTGGATGCGTCACCAGAGCTACGACGACTACTGGAGGGCGATCAGCGACGAGGAGCGCTTCGATCGCGTCCAGGTCCCGGTCCACACCTGGGGCGGGTGGTTCGACATCTTTCTACAGGGCACTATCAACGGCTTCGCCGGGGTGCGCGCGCAGGGCGCCACCGACAAAGCCCGCCGTGAAACCAAGATGACGATCGGTCCCTGGGGGCACGGGGCGAGCCAGAAGTTTGGCGACATCGACTTCGGCGCCTCGGCGATGCGCAGCCTTTTCGAGCGTGAGATCCGCTGGTACGGCCACTACCTGAACGGCGAGGACAACGGCATCAACCGTGAGCCCCCGGTGGAGATCTTCTACATGGGGATCAATCGCTGGGCCTATCACGAAGACTGGCCGGTCCCCGGAACCCGATACACTCCGTTCTATCTGGCAAGCGGCGGCAGTGCCAACAGCGCCCGCGGCGACGGCCGGCTGAGCGGCGAAAAGCCTGCCGGGGCTCCGTCGGACACATACGCATACGACCCGAACAATCCGGCGCCGACCACCGGCGGGAATAACTGCTGCGGCGCTCCGACGCTGGCGGGGCCGCGCGACCAGCGGCCGGTCGAGGCGCGCCACGACGTCCTGGTCTACACGAGCGACATTCTCCGCGACCCGGTCCCGGTAGCGGGCCCGGTCAAGCTGCGCCTCCACGCCTCGACAGATGGGCGGGACACGGACTGGATGGCGAAGCTCGTCGATGTCTTCCCGACCGGCTACGCGATGAACGTTGCGGAGGGGGCCCTCCGGGCGCGCTTCCGCCGGGGCCTGGACCGCATGGAATTGCTCCGGCCCAACGAGGTCTACGAGTTCGCGGTCGACCTGGTCGGGACCGCCAACGTCTTTCTGCCGGGTCACCGGATCCGGGTCGACGTCACGTCGAGCAACTTCCCGCAGTTCGACCGGAATCCGAATACCGGCGAAGACCTGGGCGTATCGGAGCGGGTTCGGGTCGCGCGCCAGACGATTTTCCACACGGCGGAGCAGCCGAGCCACATCGTGCTTCCGATCGTGACACTGCCTGGCCCGGACGTCGCTTCCAGCTCCTCCGGCCGATAGCCGCCTCGCCGGCGCCGGGAGCAATCGCCCGGGGCGACCCTGCGTGGCCGAAACTGGCGCTTGTTCTTTCTATCCGCTAGATTTGACCTAACCGCCATGGCCGGAAGCGCAGGGGTCAAGGGCCTAGCACCTCCCCTGAGGTTGTTGCCCGGGATGGATTTGGGATTAGGGATCACGTATGGCTCAGCATTTTAGCTTTGGGTCGAATGAACCTTCCGGATGGTTAATCCATTCGTCAGTCACCTCCTACCGTCTTTACAAGGGAA
>QHZE01000065.1 GCA_003225335.1 Acidobacteriota bacterium | reverse complement strand
AGACGCGCCAATCCAGCCCGAGCGCAACAACGCGACTTCAGCGGACGCCGGTCTATCCCTTCACGAATGGGTACAAGAGTCGTTCAAAAAATGACAACGGACGAGCGACAAAGACAATTTCCCCTGGGGCAGCCTTGACAGAGGCAGCGGACTTTTTCGACACGCCTCCTGGAAGCTCGACAGCTCCTTTCTGAATCAGATCTTGTATGACAGCGAGTATTCCGCAACCACAGCGCCAATGTTCCGAAGGTAGATGGACCTGCGCTGATAGGTGCGCGGGAGCAGGATCCGGAAGTCTAAAGTGCGCCTCACCATTGACGTCGGTTTCGAGGCTTAGAGTGGTATCGTACCTTGGCGGAGTCCTTTCTCCCTTCTCGTAAAGGAGAGAGACCGAAACCTTTTGCTTCTGCAGTGGACGTCCATCGACGGCATTGATGACACGAATCGTTAGTGCCTGAGCAAGGCAGAAAGGCTCAACCCATAGCAGAAGAAACGAAGCTAAATACCGGAAACAGGATATGTTCATATTGTTTCTCTGTCTTTCAAGTTATATAGCCCGCCTGAGTGGAAACCTCAGTTCACCAAGGGCAGTTTGCCGGGTCTATGTTTCCACCAGGCGCCTGAAGAGACGGCCTACAATTATATCGATGCCAACATGTCCAGCAAGGCCCCTCAAACCGGCTCCACCATTCATGCCCATCATTGTAGATACCAGCGTAGCGGTGAAATGGTTGTTCGACGAACCTCTTTCCACTCAAGCCCTGCGCCTGCGCCAGATGTTTCAGGAAGGAAGTCATTACCCGTTGGCACCCGACCTGTTCGCTTGCGGAGATCTGGGTCCCATAGATGAACACTTACCCTTCTGGCCCGCCCTTCTGCGCTAGAATCAATATCAATCGCATCACGTACTTGCAGTTGCTGACTTCATTGGCATGACTCTTGCCCGTAGAGGGTACAAAGCAGGAGCTCTGCCGTGCAGTGAGGAGCCGTGAGAAAATCAGCAACAGGGGGCGGTGAGCCGAACATCGTGGGCCAAAGTTTCATGAAGAATGGAAGGGCGATGAGTGGCGAATGACGAATGACGAGTGGCGAAGGAGGAATTTAGGGAATCCAAGGAATCCTGGGAATGAGGCCGAGTTATTCCTCGGATTTCTTATGGGACATTGGCACCATAGGTCTTCGAGGAGGGGAATGATGGAAACAGTCTGGCAAGACCTACGATACGGCCTTCGGATGCTATCAAAAAATCCGGGGGTCAACGCCGTGGCGATGCTGACGCTGGCGCTCGGCATCGGCGCCAACACCGCCATCTTCTCTGTGGTCAATGCGGTATTGCTGCGCCCGCTCCCCTACCCGGAGCCGGAACGCATTATGCAAATCGGCCCGGAATGGCCGGGCACTTTCACCGAGGCGAGCGAAACGAAGTTCATTTCTTGGCGGGAAGGCAATCAGTCGTTCGAGGCCATGGCCGCGACGCAGGGCATGGGATCGGGTGTCAATCTCGCCGGCGGCGATGAGCCTGAATATGTGCCGGGCCGGAAAGTTTCAATGGATTTCTTCCGCGTCCTCGGCATCAGCCCAGCCCTCGGTCGCAGCTTTACAAAAAACGAGGACTCGCCCGCAGGTGAGCGCGTCGTGATTCTGAGCGGCGAGTTGTGGCGGCGCCGCTTTGGCGCAGACGTGAATATCATCGGCAAAGCGGTGTTGATCAACGGCGAGAACCACAGGGTCGTCGGTGTGATGCCTCCGGGCTTTCAGTACACAGCGCCGGCGGATGTTTTTGTGCCGATGCGCACCAATCCCGCCAGCCGGGATGAAGGGCATAACTACACGGTGATTGGCCGTCTCAAGGCCGGTGTCACAGAAGCGCAGGCGCGGGCGGATATGCAACGGGTCTTTTCAGAATTCAAGACTGCATATCCGCGAATGCTGTGGAGAAACGAAGTTGGCATCAGGGTGCGGCCTTTGCTGGCGAGCCAGACGGCGGGCGTGCGACTGCTGCTCCTGGTTTTGCTCGGCGCAGTCGGCTTCGTTCTGCTGATCGCCTGCGCCAACGTCGCCCACTTGCAACTTTCGCGCGCCGCCGCGCGGCAGAAGGAGGTGGCGATTCGCCTGGCGCTGGGCGCCGGGTGGGGGCGCATCACGCGCCAACTCCTGACGGAAGGCGTGCTGCTGGCGTTAGCGGGAGGCGCAGCCGGGCTCCTGCTGGCAGTGTGGGGCATCGATGTGCTCGTCGCGCTGATTCCTAAAGGGATGATCCCGCGCGCCGCCGCGGCCAGGCTCGACGGGCACGTGCTCGTCTTCACGCTGGCTGCAGCAGTCGCCTCCGGTCTTGTCTTTACCCTGGCTCCGGCTATTCAGGCCGTGCGCGTGGACGTCAATCATTCGCTGAAAGAGGGGGGGCGCAGGGGAGTCATGGGCGCGGGGGGAGGCCGTCTGCGAGGCGGGCTTGTCGTGGCAGAAGTGGCCCTCTCCCTGGTGCTGCTCGCGGGCGCCGCGCTGATGATCCGCTCTTTCGTCAATCTGCGGCAGGTGGACACCGGCTTCGACCCGATAAACGTGCTGACTTTTCAGATCGCGCCCAACGGCCCGAGATACGACACCGCCGCCAAGAATGCCGAGCTCTTCCGTCAGGCTCTCGAAAGAATCAAGAGCCTGCCAGGGGTGGAGGCTGTAAGCGTGACCAGCAATCTGCCGCTGGCCGAGTATCTCAACCTGAGCGTCGAGGTTGAAGGGCGACCCAACACGCAATCGTCAGTGGAGTACCGCATGATCACGCCGGAGTATTTCCGGGTAATGCGAATGAAGCTCAGGCAGGGACGCGAATTCGCCGAGTCGGACAACACCGGGGCGGAAGGAGTCGTGGTCGTGAATGAAGCGTATGCCAGACGCTTTTTTGCGAACGCGGACCCGCTGGGTCACCATCTGATCGTAGAACGGCGAGCTAAAGGCTCAAAAGCGCTGCGAGTCATCGGCGTCGTCAACGATGCGAAGCAGTTTGGGCTGAACTCCCCGGCGCCGGTCACGGTCTATGTCCCGATAAGTCAAGTCCCGGACAGGGTGCTATTGCTCGCGAGGCAGTTCGTCACGATGAAGTTCGCCATGAGGACGACGGGCGACCCGCTGAGACTGGGCGCCGCGGCAAAGGGCGAAATGCTCAAGCTTGATCCCTCCTTGCCGGTGACCGGCATTCGGTCGATGGAGCAGATCGTGGCGGCCTCGCTCGCGCCCACACAGCTGAACATGGCGCTGCTCGGCGTGTTCGCCGCTGTCGGTTTGATTCTCGCCGGGGTCGGAATCTACGGTGTTATTTCCTATGCGGTCACGCAGCAGACGCATGAGATCGGCATCCGCATGGCGCTGGGCGCTCAAACCCGGGACGTCATGAGAATGGTTGTGAAAGACGAACTGCTCTTGATACTCTCCGGTGTCGGTCTTGGCCTGGCAGGAGCCGCGGCCCTGACACGCTTTCTCCAGAGCATGCTCTTCGGGGTCGCCCCCACGGATCCGATCTCGTTTGCGGCAATCTCCGTGTTCTTGACAGGTGTCGGCTTGCTGGCCGGTTTTCTTCCCGCGCGGCGCGCCGCGAAAGTGGATCCGATCGTGGCGCTGCGGTACGAATGACGAGTGACGAGTGACGAATGACGAGTGAAGGGTCAGGAAGGTTTTTTGAATTCGTCATTCGTCACTCGTCATTCAAGACGAGGTGGAAGCATGAACATTCTGTGGC
>QHZE01000064.1 GCA_003225335.1 Acidobacteriota bacterium | reverse complement strand
ATCTCTCCATGCCCGCACACGTCATTCCGAGTCAGATAGAGAAACGCTGGTTTCAGTAAACCTCCTCAACATCGTCCCGTATCTTTCCGTGCGATTGCTGATCAGGCTGGGCGTCTCGCGGATTTGGAAGCTGCTTCTGCCGGGGTTGTACCCCGCGCGCCCAGTGATTGGCCAGACGTTTTAATTCAATCGGCAGATTGTTTCGATAATCGGGCGGTGGAGGACAGCGCAGAAACTCTGCGATCACCGACTCGAAATAGGCAATGCTGCAAATAGGTTCGGAGTACCCGTTGTTAAGCCATGAGAGGTATTTTCGGCAAGCAGCCATGATCATGGCATCTCGGACGATCTCTAATGGGACCCCTCGTCTTTCGAGGCTCCTTGCCTGAGCTTCTTCCGAGGCTCCGAACCGACCCGTGGTGCAGCCCAGGGCAAGGAACTGCTGCCGGATGGCTGCGATATAGCCATTTGTGCACTGGGCAGTCGAGACGTTGGTGGAAGGGTGATACGGCCAAAACTCGTCCTCTATCCTCAAGGTGCCGCCAAAACCGGCGGCGGTGTCGGCTGCCGTACAAACCCCCTTTGCTTTGAGCTCTGCAAGACAGCTTTCGATGACAGGGCGAGGCTTGCGGAGAGCAAACGCAAGTTGGTCGGAACTACCCCTGTAGGTAGCCGTGAGCCGATCTGCTTTGAGGCAAAGAAAGGAAAAGAGTTTGAACGCCCCGTCATCGAGGAGTTCCATGGCCTTCAGGAATTCTTCGCCAGCAGCGAACCAGTTCGTGCGTTTTTTGAGAAGGAGCTTACCGTTTCCTGGAAGTTTTTGGCTCGAGCTCATTGGGTTTTGCCTCCCTTCTTCGCGCGGTTGCTGGCTTGCGCTCCTGGTGCCAAGCGCTTGCGATAAGACTCCCCTTCGATCACAAGCTGATGGGCACGATGACAGAAGCGATCCAGTGCACTCTGTGCCAGCATCGGTTCGTCGAAGACCGCACCCCACTCGGCGACATCGCGGTTGCTGGTGACGATGGTGGAACTGCGTAAGTGTCGCTCGATGATCAGCTCGTAGAGGTCCGACGAGCCCATGCCTGAGAGCCGCCTGAGCGCGAAGTCATCAATGACCAGGACGTCCGGCGTGATGTATTCGCGTAGCTGGCGGTCGAACGAGTTGTCCGCCCGGGACTGAGCGAGTTTTTTGAGCATCGCGTCAGCTCGGCTGAACAGGACTCGGTATCCTGCCCGGCAGGCGGAGTGCCCCAGGGCGCAGGCCAGGAAGGTCTTGCCCACGCCGACCGGACCGGCAAAGATGACGTTCTCCTTCCGTTCGATGAAATGCAGTCCAAACAGCTCATTCAGTCGCGTCTTATCAAGCGTGATCGCGGCGGTCCAGTCGAAGTGCTCCAGCGTGCATTCCTCCTCAAACCCGGCCTGATTCAGCCGGGTCTGGATGGTAACCTGCTGTCGTCGCTCGGCCTCATCGCTGAGGACGAGTTCGAGGAATTCGGCGTAGTCGAGCTTCTGGCTACGAGCGACGGCCAGACGGTCTGGCAGTGTGTTCAGCATCGGCGACAGCTTCAGCCGTTTCAGTGTTGTTTTCAGTTCGGGTGATATTTCCATTGAATCCTCCTTGGTTTGCGGGTTGATGACAAAAGTGATCAGCCGGACGCAGAAAGCGCAGCTTTTGTTGCATGGGCGGGAACTGGGGCTGGCTAACGGCGTCATTTTCTTTTTCGAGCGCGAGTTCAAGGATCCGCTCGAGCCGGTGGACGTCGACGAGTTCGAACGAAAGCGCCCGCTGACAGGCGGCATCGATTCGTTGGGATCCGTATCGTTCCGCGAGCCGCAGCAGCTTTTGTGCCTGGCGCAGGTGGCTCCAGGGGAACTCACCAGCCAACAATCGGTCGGCGAACTCGCCGGCAGAGGAACCGATCTCACGCGCTTTCTTCCGGTAGAAATCGGGGTAGCGCATCGCGTACGGTGCACGTTCTTTCGGATAGTCCTCGTAATCGGTTGAGCGTCCTCCGCGGCGCTGCTCGGCGTGGGTCTTGATCAGCTCAGCACCGAAGTAGATCCGGACCATCGTGCCGTCGGCACGCACGTCGACGTCTTCCCCTACGTACTGTGTTGGGACGGAATACAGAGCTGAGTGGAAACGGATGTGATGGTCAGGGTGAACCGTACAACGGCCCCACCGCGGTATGACGAACCGTTGCGGACGAAGCGGAATGAGCGCCGGCTTTTCTTCGGCCTCAAACACCTCCAGCGGCACGCAGCGAGTCGTGCCATGGAGGCGGCGCCCGGCGGTGTCGCGGCACCAATTCAGCGCTCGACGCCTGACGTCTTCCAAGTCAATGAAACTCTCTCCTCGGAAGAAGCGCTCCCGGACGAAGCGGACGTGGCGTTCCACGACGGGCTTGTCTTTGGGATGGTATGGACGTGCCGGGTCGGGGAGAAAGCCACGGAAGGTGGCATATTCCAGGAACGTGCGGTTAAAACGCGGGGCATAGGGATCGGCCAGATCTAGACAGGCCTTCATGCCATCAATCACGATCCGCGCCGTGCAGCCGCCGAAGAACTGGAATGCCTCCTCGAAACAGTTGATGACCGAGTCGAGGTCCTGCCGGAAAACGGGGACAACGCAAGAGAGCCGGCTGTAGCCGAGCACCATGATGAAGGCATAAACCAGGCGCGGTTTCTTGCTCGCCAAGTCCTGCAGGTACCCGAGGCGGCCGAAGTCGACTTCCGCAAACTCTCCGGGTTTCCCCTCGAGCTTGCGGAGCGTGATCGACGGTTTCTTGCCAAAATCGCACCACTTCTGAGCAAAGCGATGCAGTGACGTGTACGGCACTGTGATGCCATCACGTGCCAAGAACTCGTGCACCTTCGTCAGCAGCAAATGCTCTTGCTCAAGCCATTGCTGGATTTGAACGCGCCGTTCGAGAAGCACTTTTTCGGTGGCTCCCGGCGGCGCCGGCGGCCGAGGATGTTTCGTCTTGCTGACAAAAGCGGCGAGTACTTTTTCCTCTGGCCAGGGATCTCCGGGTCGAAGACCCAATCCGAGGGCAACTGTCTCAAACCTGCGGACCGTTTTTCGGTCAAGGCCGGTTGCCCTCGCGATGGGGCGGACGCCATCCCCGGCCAGCCAACGACGAAGAACTTCCTGACAATCCACGACTCGAACCTCCCGGTATGGCATGTGACCTCCTTCGAGGAGGACATGTCACACCCGCTATTCGAGTCGCAAGGGGTGGGGGAAAGAGCGTGAGAATCGGGTGGGGGAAAGAGCGTGGGAATCCCCGGCCCAAGTGGGGGAAAGATGGTGAGAATCCCCCGGGGGAAAGACCGTGGGAATCTAAGGGGTCAGCTGGGGGAAAAAGCGTGGTAAATCACATCACCCCCCGCACTCAAGTAGATGTTCTACAACTCGAAGAAGAAAGAAGCTCCCTTCCCACGGACTTCATCTATGATCTCGGTTCCGGTAAACCCAAGTTCCACGTTCCCGTGAAAACATCAACCCGCGAGAGAGTCATTCAAGTTTTCGCTCATCAAAGAGTGCTTGACGGAGTACATGGCTTCGGAAAGTTTAAAGGGATATTGGTATGCTTAACAGAAACTAAGCTGGATCACCTAAACAAGGAAGTAGTCGAAATATGCGTCCCCAAACAGTGGATTCTATACCAGCTCTTTATAGCTCCGATGCATCGATTCTACTATTTCGACGTACCTGTAAAGTACGCACAGCTTGCAAAGGGAGATCCCCCAATGGCAGTTAAACCTTTTGCGGAGTTTTTTGATGAAGTCCGGGAATTGGCGGCTGGGCGTTAGTTTTTTTCGGTCCGAACCAACGACTCTTCCCGTTCGATTTCCGGAAAACCAGAAAGTAGGAATGATTCTTTCGGGCGTGAACTTGTTTTAACATTCTGCTCACACCAGGACGGTTATTTCTCTTTAGAACGAAGAGATCTTCAACAACAAAACCTTTGCAGATGAATTCATTGATCAGCTCAACGTGAGTCAACCGCTGCTGATTCGCACAGACTTCGTCTGCGCATTTGACGACAAAAATTCCG
>QHZE01000063.1 GCA_003225335.1 Acidobacteriota bacterium | reverse complement strand
CCTGCGGGGCTAGTTTCGCGCCAGAAACTAGATAAGCGCCAAAACGAATCACGTGCTACCTGCGCCAATAGCAAAGGCCTTGGATATCCGGAATGCCTTCCTGCAGCTAAGATTGCGATTCGGAACTGACCGAATCGTTTGTCACCGTTAGGCCTAAGCTTAGGGGGCCAGAGGGTTGCTTGTTCCTCTTTTTTTGTATCTCCGGGGCAGCAGATAGACGGTTCGATGACGCAGGTCCTCGCTGGCAGAGACTCGAGGCCTGCGAAGAATTCACGCATGAAAATGCCGACTGATACGGTCTACGGACCTTTCAGGGAGGTGAGCCCCTTGTTCGAGTCAGGAGTCAGGATGGGCTGTGGCCAGGACCGCGGCGCCCTGGGGTGAGAGCGCGAGTCTCTTGCTCGATGTGGACGGACAGAGGTAACCCTTCGCATACATCGCCAAAACGTCCGTCAGGACGTCTCCGTATGTCCTGCCCTTCAACACACCAAAGTTCTTCAATTCGGCAAGCCTCGGATCTTTCATCACGGCGTCGCACCGCCGGGACCCGATCAGCAGGTTGGTGATCGCAGAAGGGGAAAGGCCGGCTTCTGCTTCGGCCACGACAGCCAGCACGGCCACTCCCACCTGGCGCGGCACCGCACGGCTCTTCAGCTCTTCGGTCGAGAACGACCGCTTGTTCGAGCCCCACAACACCTCATCTTGCGGCCCTGACGGGTGCGCTCTGCCGGCCGCCTTCTTCCGCGGCTGCGGGCTTCGAATGACTGGTGGGGCGCCGCAGCAGGCAGAGCAATTCCCGCAGCCATGTCCCGGTGGTTCGCCGAAATAGTCGAGCAGCCGGGCGCGCAAACAGGCCGTCTCCTTGCAGTAGGCCACCACGGCCTCGAGTCTGCGATAATCCGCTTCTTTGCGCCTGTACATGGTGTTGAGCGAGAAATGCAGCCGCGCCGGATCGCGCTCTTCGCGCCTGAAGCGCCCTTCCTCATCGCGCCATACCCGACGCTCTTCAAGAAGAGCCAGGAGGGCGACGTTAAGCTGCTCGTCCGACAAATCCGAGCCAATCTGCCTCAACGCTTCAGGCGGCGTCCCCGCGGGGGAAATGGCGGCAAGCACAGAGAAGACCTGCTCGCGCGTCGGATATCGATTGCGAATGAAAAAATGTGCCAGGGCAACGTCCTTCCCGCTGAAAAGAGTGATGCAACGGGCGGGCGCTCCGTCTCGCCCGGCGCGCCCCGCCTCCTGGTAATAGGCTTCCAATGAAGCGGGATGCTGGTAGTGGATGACGGTGCGCACGTCCGGCTTGTCGATCCCCATGCCAAAAGCGACGGTGGCCACGGCAATCGGCTTCTCGCCTGACAACCAGGCGTCCTGGGCGGCGCGGCGCGCCGCGGCGTCCATGCCCGCATGGTACGCGACGGCCCCGAATCCCTCGGCAGACAGATCACCGGCAATCTGGTCGGCGTCCTTGCGCCGTCCGACGTAGATGATGTGCGAGCCTCCTTTGGAACCTTCCTGCAACGTGCGCCGCAAGCGGCGGGGCTTTTCGGCGGGCCCGCAGGCGTGGACCTCAAAGCGCAGGTTCGGGCGGTCAAAAGGAGCCACGAACACCAGAGGATCCTTTAACCCCAAACTTGTGACGATATCACTGCGCGTCGGAGGCGTGGCGGTGGCCGTCAGCGCGAGGACCGGGGACGGCCGCAGCGCCGCGGCGATCTCCCTCAGGCTCAGGTAGGAAGGCCGGAAATCATAGCCCCACTGGCTGACGCAGTGCGCTTCGTCGATGACGAAGCGCCGCGGCTTGAGCCCCACAATTCGTTCCCTGTAACCCTGGAATTCGAGACGCTCGGGCGCAACGTAAAGGAGAGACGCCTGACCGGCGCGGACCTGCGCCAGGGCCGCCCCGGCTTCGCGCGCAGGAAGATTGGAGTGGAGGGCAACGGCAAGGCCTCTTCCCCTCCGGTTAAAGGCTTCAACCTGATCTTTCATCAAGGCGATGAGAGGGGATACCACAACGGTCAGGCCGGACAGTAACGTCGCGGGGAGCTGGTAGATCAGCGACTTCCCTCCGCCTGTGGGCAAGACTCCCAGGGCATCCTTGCCAGCGAGGATCGCTTCGATCAACTCCTTCTGTCCGGACCGGAAGCTTTCGAAGCCAAAGTTTTCTCTGAGCGCGGATTCGAGCGTCTGAACCATTTCGGTTTTTTGGAATTTCGCGGCAGAGTGAGGGCCGGCGACGAATTTCACGGGACAGCATAGCCGCAGCCAAAAGCGAAACCGCCGATGAACACAGTGCAGCCCCGCCGCAACCCAAAAATCTCACGGGATGCGTGCGCTCCCAGGAAATCGGTGTTCATCGGTGGTTTCATTTTGTGCAGCTGTTTCCTCCCATCACCAACAGCATAGACACGACGGTGAGCGAAAAAAAATTCGTGAAATTCGTGGCAAGTCTTTCGGCAGGCAATTTCTTTCCCCAGGATCCTCTCAAGAAGCTGGCTTTCTTTTGAAGAAGGCTTCCAGCGCCGCGCGGAACTCCGGGGTCATCGCGTTGGCGTTCTGTTCCGCCGCTTCGGCTTCCAACTGTTCAAAAAATCTATTGCGCTCCGACGAACGCAACAGTCTCTTGATGCTCGCGATGGCTTGGGGCGAAAGAGCGGCGAGCTGCTGAGCGAATTCGAGCCCGCGAGAGAGATGTTCGCCTTCGGGGACTACGTGATTCACCAGGCCCCACTCCAGCGCGCGGCTCGCGCCAAGCGTCTCGCCCGTCATCATCAACTGGGCCGCACGGCCAGGCCCGATCAGCCTCGGCAGGAGCCAGGTCGACCCTCCGTCGGGAGAGAGTCCGATGCGCACAAAGGCCTGGCTGAACGTGGCGTCTTCGGAAGCAATGCGCAGATCGCAGGCAAGAGCGATGCTCATCCCCGCGCCTACCGCCGGACCGTGGATGGCCGCAACAACCGGCTTGTCGATCTGCTGCAGGAAGGACACTACATCATGGAAGTTGCGCAGGATCGCTTCCATTTCGCGAGAGTGCGTGCCCGCGCTGGCGAATCCGCCCGCCATCGCCTTCAGATCCCCTCCGGAGCAGAATGCCCGGCCCGCGCCGGTCACCACAATAACTAACACGCCGCGGCCCGTAGAAGCCGCCCGCAACGCTGCGCCGAGGTCCTTCCCCATCTGAGCGTTGAGGGCATTCAAGGACTTCGGGCGATTCAAGGTCACCACCGCCACGCGGTCCTTTACTTCGTACGAAACGGTCTCGTATGTCATGGCAAAGCAGCGTAGGAGAGCTATGGCTGAACGAGTTCGTCGAAGAGATTGCCAACATGGCAGGTGAATCCGGTCAGCAGAGGGCTGGTGAGCTCGTCGTTGCCGGAGAGCGTGCCGGCCAGTTCCAGCGCGTTCTCACGCCGACGGTAAACCTCAACCCGTCTCGCCATCCAGTCAACCAGCCAGTACTCCTGCACGCCCCGGCGCGCGTAGAGGTCGCGTTTTGTCTCCCGGTCGCGCAGTGCATTGGCCGAGCCCGGCGAGAGCACTTCAATCGCGATTTCTGGAGCGCCGTGCAGGTGTCCATCCGAGCCCAAAATCGACCGAAGCTGCGCGACACTGATCCACACGACATCGGGGACCACGTCATTGTCGTCAGTAAAGATCACACCCGGCGCCACGATTGCGCGGCCATTGCCGCCGCCATCAATCCAGTTGGCGAGCGCTTGGTAAATGCGGCCACAGGCGTGCTGGTGATGGTATGTCGGTTGCTTGGCCACGTAGAGCTCTCCGTCGATGATTTCATAGCGGCGGCCATCGTCGGGCAACGCTTCCAAATCCGCCGAGGTGTACCGAATCGTTGTTGTCATGGCTCGATCCCTTCACGCTCAAACTGGTAAATTTTAACACACGAAATTCCGCGGCAGACACCGAATTGCCGACCCGGGGTCGAAAGCTCTTCGTGATTGTTCGCGTCTTCGTGTCTTCGTGGTGGATCGGGCCCAGCCTTTACCACGAAGGCGCGAAGACGCAAAGAATCGCCAAGTTTTTGGCGGCCGCCACGGGCAACCG
>QHZE01000062.1 GCA_003225335.1 Acidobacteriota bacterium | reverse complement strand
AGATGTGGCGTCCATATCCCGCTGGGCGGCGTGAAGGTAGATCTGAGCGATGAGGGCCAGCGGCCGAGCCGGGCGCGCTCGAAGCGCCCCTATCGTCCCGCCAAGCGCCGTTAGGCTCTCCCTCATAGTTTTCCTCCACCGATTCACTGCCGGACCTTCGGCCCCTGGCCAAACTGAAGTTCCCTTCAGGTCAGACCGGACCTAGGATTTTTTTCCAACATTCTTGGGGCGTCCTCTGCGATGCAGGCATTGACGAGATGCGTGTAAGGTCCAGAGCAAGCTGCCGCACTCCAAAGAGCACAGTGGACCGTAGTTTTCGTTGCGGCTCTGCTGCTCTGTGCTACTAACCGGCAAATGCTTGGGCGCCTGGAAAGAATTTTATCGGGGCTTTTCCTGGGAGCGCATGCTTCCAGCGTGCTCACGGTTTCGCGATTAACAGAGCACGCAAGATGCGTGCGCTCCCAGGAAGCATCCTCGCCGGTCTGCGGTGAGATCCGTTTTGGTTGCGGCGCTGTGTTTATTTGTGTTCGTCTCTGATTTCATTCACACCTTTCGGTATTCGTTCGGAAGCGGCTTTTCAGAATGCTGTCCCCCGGCGCGAGACACGGAGGGCACGGAGATTTCACAGAGGCGTCAGGGTTCTCCGTGCACCTCCGCGCACTCCGTGTCTCCGTGGTGTATAAAGTGCTTGAATCCTTCTCGAGCTTGGCTTCCCCTACCCCGTCGCAAAATAAATTTTGACTTGCGATCGCTCGTTGTGGTAAACAGCCGTCCGTTCCCGAGGTGCTTGCCTTAAAGCGGCGAGTGAAAAGGGAAGCGGGTGCGATTCCCGCACGGATGCGCCACTGTGAGCAGCGAGCGCGCCGGCGCTTGATAGCCACTGTTCGCGGTTTGAACGGGAAGGCTGCCGGTTTGCGATGACCTGCGAGTCAGGAGACCTGCCCGGGACGATTTGCTTACGCCACGCTTCGCATCAAAGCGGATGGTGTTGGGCGAGTGAGACTGAGCGTCTCCCTTTCTCCTTCCTCCAATTCCTCCATTCGCTTTTGATCCGTTAGCGTCGGCCGCGGCTGAAATCGAGGGGGTTCCTCGCTCATGCTCACCCTGGTGCTTGGTGGCGCCCGCAGCGGCAAGAGCCGGATCGCGCAGTCGATTTGCGAAAGCGGATCGAAGGTGACTTGCATCGCCACGGCGCGGCTCGATGACGATGAGATGCGCGCCCGAATTTCCCGCCATCGCAGAGCGCGTCCCCGAAGCTGGATCACAATTGAAGAGCCGCTGGCAATCGCCGACGCAGTCGCGGCACACGCGTCGTCCATGGATTTTATCCTGCTCGACTGCCTCACGCTTTGGCTCAGCAATTTTTGTTCGGAGCGTCGGGACAGTTCCGCCGATTCGCTGGAAGCCGCGGTGCAAGAGGAAATCAGCCGCCTGGCTGCCGCGTCAGCCGCTTCTCATATTGTCGCTGTCAGCAATGAGGTCGGCGGCGGCATCGTTCCGGAATCGAAGGTGGGCCGAGTATTCCGCGACCTTCATGGATTGATGAACCAGTACGTGGCCGGCCAGGCGGACTTCGTCTATCAAATGGTCGCAGGCATTCCGCTTCAGATCAAGCCCCCGATCGCCAACTCCACGAGACGCCGATCGCACTCCAAACCAAGGATATTCAGCTCATGAAGCCCGCAAATAAACGGATCTTCATTTCATTTCTTCTCTTACTCGCGGCCACAACCGAGGCTCCGGCCCAAGCTGCGGGATCGATCAGCGGCACGGTGCGAGACCCGCATGGGAATGCCATCGCGGGCGCCTCCGCGGAGATCTTCGCGCGCGGCGGCGGTATGCACCGAATCACCACGACGAACCCGGAAGGTCTCTATCATTTCGATCATCTTCCCGAAGGCGCATACATCATTCAAGCCAGGGCCCGAGGTTTTGCGCGCTACGTAACGGAAGCCGTCCGGATCGATCGCGGCGCCAGCCTGAAAGTAGACCTGCCGCTTCAGCTCGCCGGTCTCGAGCAACAGGTTGTCGTAACGGCTTCCGGCACGCCGCAGGCGCCCGAAGAAGTTTCCAAAGCTATTACCGTCATCGACCGGCAGGCGTTTGACGAACGGGATGAATCTGCGATTTCTGAGGTTCTCCGTACCACCCCCGGCCTCCGTGTGCAGCAACTTGGCGGCCCCGGAGCATTCACCGCGATTCGTATTCGCGGGCTGCGCGATCAGGACACCGCGGTTTTGATCGACGGCCTTCGCTTCCGCGACCCCTCGTCAACGCAGGCGGATGCCTCCGGACTTCTGGAAGATCTGCTAACGACCAATATCGATCACATCGAGGTTCTGCGGGGCTCCGGCTCATCCTTGTATGGCACGAATGCGATCGGAGGGGTGATCAACGTCCTGACAGATGAAGGCGGCGGCCGCAGCCGCGGCAGCGCGCTTCTCGAAGGTGGATCACTCGGTATGTTCCACGGGCGGGCGCGGTTTTCCGGCGGAACAAATGACAACCGGGTCCAATACAGTTTGGGACTGGCGCACCTCGACGTTACGAGCGGACTGAATGATGACCCGGCGCGGAATACCAGCGGCCAGGGACGGATCGCCTTCCGCCCTTCGCCCGGCACACAGATCGTCGCGCGCTTCTACGGCGCCGATTCTTTCACGAAACTGAATATCAGCCCGAGGACGATCGGGAACCCGCCGGCAAGCGGAATTATCGACGCGCGGCCGCTCTCGCCGGCGGAGCTCCTGCTTTATGAAAATGGCAAGCCTCTCTCGCAATTGGCCGTAGGCAATGCCACTTTCATTCCTTCCGCGAATGATCCGGATGCCACGCGGGCCGCCCGCTTCGCCTCCGGCGCGCTGACTTTAACGGGACGCCCGCTGGCCGCATTGGGCTACACGGTCAGCTATCAGGGTTTGGCAATCAATCGAACGTTCGGCAATGGTCCCGCGGGTCCCGGACTCCAATCGGCAGGTAGCACCCGCTCCGATTTCAGCGGGCGGATTCACACGCTTCTTGCGCGTTTCGATTACCAACCCGGAAGTTCCACTCTCCTCACCGGCGGCTATGAGTTTGAAGACGAATACTTTGCAACCGTTTCTCTGGATTCACTGAATTCCGCCGCCGCATCGGCCGCCGATGTGACTCAGCGCAGCAATACGGGCTTTGTACAGGTCCAGGAGCGCCTCTTGGACAACCGGTTGGAAGTCTCCACCGCGTTCCGCGCTCAAAGTTTTTCGCTCCAACGCCCGAGATTCAACCCGGCGGCAACGGCGCCGTATCGGAGCGCCGTAGTTTCGTCCTCGCCGGCCGCATACACGGGAGACGGCTCCATCGCCTGGTTCCTGAACCAAAGCGGCACGAAGATTCGAGCGCACGCCGGCAGAGGATACCGGTCTCCCTCCCTGTTCGAGCGATTCGGAACCGGCTTCGACCCCGACTTTGGCTACTTCGTCTACGGAGATCCCCGCCTTCGTCCAGAACGCTCCATCGCGGTCGACGGCGGGATCGACCAGGCATTTTCCGCCCGGCGCCTGCGAACATCCCTGACTTATTTCTACACCCGGCTCCAAGATGTAATCCTGTTTGATCCGTCAACAACCTTCATCGACCCTTTTACCGATCCTTTCGGACGCGCCGGCGGATACAGGAACGCCAAGGGCGGTTTGGCTCGCGGCGTGGAGCTCAGTCTCCTTTTCTCGCCGGGTCCCGGGCTCGACGTCTCCGCCGCCTACACCTATACCAATGCGATCGAGCGGACGCCGCTCATCGGCGACGTTCTGAGAAGCTTCATCACTCCGAATCACCAGACATCCATCGTGGTGACCCAGCGGATGGGCCGGCGAGCTTCAATCACCTTCGATCTCACCGCCTCGAGCAGTTACCTGGCGCCGATCAGCAGCCCCAGCCGTGTATTTCGATTTGAAGGGATCAGCAAAGCCGATCTGGCCGGCAGCTATCGAATCCCGTGCGGAGAGCTCAGGGCGATCCGGTGGTTTGCGAAGTTGAGCAACCTGTTCAACCAAAATTTTTACGAAAGCGGCTTCCGGACACCGGGCATTACAGGCGTCACCGGCGTCCAGGTCGAATTTTAAAATGACGCTGCGAATCTACATGGTGAAGTTTCCTTCGAGAGGCATGAATGATACAAAAAGGAATGAAACCGCCGATGAACGCCGATTCACGCGGATGAACCGACGAAAATCGGCGTCCATCGGCGCTCATCGGCGGTTCCTACCTGCTGGACGGTATGGGGCTTCTTCGCTATTTCTAGCGGCATGCCTCACGCCCGTCGCGTCATGCGCGAGTTCGGCGCAGCCGTTACCGCAGCGCATCATTTCAGTCTCGCCCAACGTCACCGAGATTCTTTACNNNNGGAGGCTGGGAGAACAGCAACCTCGAGAAAATTGCGGCACTCCGTCCCGACCTTGTAATCCTCACCGACGCCCAAGCCCCTTTTCTCGAGGACAAGCTGCGGGATTTGGGAATACGATCCGTGGCAGTCCCCACGCGGTCGCTGGCGGACATATTTGTCAGCATCGACGAGATCGGCCGCGCGACAGGAACCCAAGCTCGGGCGGCGGATCTCGCCCGGCGCACACGAGCTTCCCTCGACAACACGCGCGCACTGACAAGAAACCTGCCCCGGCCGAGCGTGCTGTTTGTTGTCGATCGGACTCCTGGAACGCTGCGGGATATGACAGTTGCCGCGCAGGGCAGTTTTCTGGCCGATCTCATCGACATCGCTGGAGGGCGGATCACTGCCGCACCGGCAAAGAGCGGGTATCTGAATGTCAGCAAGGATGCGATTCTCACTCTCGATCCTGAAGTGATCATCGACCTGGTGCATTGGTCGAAAGGCAGGTTCGCCGAACATCCCGAGCTCGTTTGGCACGATCTTCCGGAGCTCCGGGCGGTTCGGGAGGGCCGCCTCTGCCCGCTGCGCGACGAGTTTCTTCCTCATGCGTCCCAGTTTGTGGCGGACACCGCAAAGCTGCTGGCAAAGCTGATTCATCCGGAGGCATTCGGCGGAGGCACGAAATGAGCGGGGATGCCCTGGTGGAGGCGCGCGGCCTGCGCTTCTCCTATGCGGCCGGCCGTCCTGTGATCTGCGGGGCGTCGCTCGCGCTGCGTGCCGGGGCGATGGGGGCTCTGATCGGTCCAAATGGGTGCGGCAAGTCCACGTTGATCCGGCTCCTCGCCCGGCTGCTGACGCCGTCCCTGGGCGACATTCAGTTCGGTGGAATGCCGCTTTCTTCTATCAACCAGCGAGTGTTGGCGAAGCAAATCGGCTACGTGCCGCAGACGACCTCCAGGACTTTTCCCTTTACTGCGCTCGAGGTCGTGCTGACGGGACGGAGCCCTCATATTTCCCGCTTTCAGTTTGAAAGCAACAGGGACGTTGAAAAGGCCCGCGCGGCGCTGGAAACAGTGGGCATCTCGCATCTGGCGCAGCGCCCGGTCACGGAGCTTTCCGGCGGCGAGGGCCAACTCGTCTCGGTCGCTCGCGCATTGGCGCAGGAACCCATATGCCTGCTTCTGGACGAACCCTCCGCCTCGCTGGATTTGAAGCATCGCGCCGGCCTCATACGCACTCTGTTCGAGCTTCGCAGCCGTACCGGACTCACAGTTTTGATGGTCACTCACGACTTATCGCTGCTTGATCCCGGCTTCGACATCGTCTTCGCTCTGAACCGCGGGACGGTGGCCACTCGGGGATTGCCCTCTGAAGTCCTGTGCGACTCCGTGCTGAGGGACCTGTATAGCGATCGTCACATTCGCACCCGCCGTGTGGAAGGCAGAACGTTCGTGTGGTCGGAGGTTTGATGATCGGGCACAACATCGACGCGGCAAGGGAACGGTTGAAGGCATCCCGGTCTGCCGCGCGAAAGAATTCCGCCGGAGGGGCGCAGCCGTCCGCAAAGAAGCGGCGGCGCAGGGCCCTGGCGATCTTGCTGCCGGTCCTGGGAGGCGCTGCAATGCTGGGGTTATGGGCCGGTTATCGCGAAATCAATCTTGCAATGCTGCGCAACGACGAACTGGCGCGCAACATCTTGTTCCGCCTCCGGCTTCCCAGGGTTGTGATGGCGGGAATTATCGGAGCGACTCTGGCGCTGGTCGGAGCAGCGCTGCAAGCGATGTTCCGCAATCCTCTCTCTGACCCATTCACGCTGGGCGTATCGGGAGGAGGCGCGTTCGGCGCGAGCGTCGCCATAGCGCTCGGCTGGGGCGCAAGAGTTTCCGGCATGCCGCTGGTCTTCCTGGCGGCATTCGCCGGCGCCGCAGGCTCGGTTGTAATCGTCTATCGCATCGCGCGAACCGGCCTAGTTGTATTGCCCGGAGCATTGCTGCTGTCCGGAGTCGTCCTCAATCTCATCGCATCGGCGGGCGTCCTGACGGTGCAGTACATGACTGACCCGACCCGCTCGCTTCAGATCCTGCGCTGGCTGATGGGAGGTCTGGACGCAATCGGCTTCGGAGTCATCTGGCGCATGCTCGCATTCCTGATCCCCGGCTGGTTCGGTCTGCTCGCGTTGAGCCGTGACCTTCAACTCCTCGCCGTCGATCAGGAGACGGCGGCCAGCCTCGGCGTGAATGTGCAACGGTGCGAGCGGCTGATCTATGCCGTTTCATCGCTGCTTGTCGCGGTCACAGTATCGGTCGGCGGCGCAATCGGCTTCGTGGGATTGATTGTGCCTCATATGGTTCGGTTGCTTTTTGGCCAGGATTTGCGAATCGTGCTTCCCTGCTCCCTGGTCCTGGGCGCCGTGTTTCTGATACTGGCGGACGCCGTGGCCCGGACTGTTCTCGGCCAGGCCGAGCTTCCGGTGGGCGCCGTCACCGGAATTCTCGGAGGGCCATTTTTCTTGTGGCTCTTGCGGCGGGAGCAACAATATTCCGCATGATTGATAGAAAGCGGAATGAAACCGCCGATGCACGCCGATTCACGCAGATGGGTCCGACGAAGATCGGCGTGGATCGGCGTGCATCGGCGGTTCCTGCAGGAGGCATAGTGCCACAAGGCATTGGGACACCAACCAAGGAGGGGATTGCGATGGGCATCGCGGCCAAACGAGGGGACGGAGGCCAGACAAATCTTCCCGGCGGGGTTCGAGTTTCGAAAAGCGACCTGCGGGTGGAATGTTATGGCGCCATCGACGAACTGATCTCTCAGCTTGGATTTGCACGCTCCATCTGCGAGGATCGCGAGATCCACGATCTCGCGAAGCAGATTCAGCGCGAGTTGTTCAAAGCCGGCTCTGCCATCGGGACACCGCCGGAATCGAGCGAGAAGGCGCCGGAGATTACGAGCGAAATGGTGGAGGCTCTGGATGGGAAAGTGCGTCAAATTGAAGCCACACCCGGCCTCCTGAACGATTGGTCATTGCCTGGCGAGCTTCCGAGCGCCGCCGCGTTCGACGTCGCACGCACGGCATGCCGCAGAGCGGAGCGGCTGGCCGTGAGGCTCCACGAAACAGCCGGCCTCGAGCCGCGGATCCTCGCCTACCTCAACCGGCTCTCCGATCTCCTTTGGCTCATGGGGCGGCTGCTGGAGCTCAAGGCGGGAGTAAACGCGGCGCTCCGGTTGAAAGATCAACCCGGTAATCGTTGGTCGAGGGCCTGGTAGGAGGAATTCGTGGCACGGGCATCCCGCCCGTGGAAAGTGGGGATCTAACCTGACCTGGGTCATGGCCGAGACGGCCATGCCACGAAGATCTGTCTTGCCTGCGAATGACTGGGCGGTGTATGAGGAGCTAACCGTCCACCCCCCTAAAAGTATTTCACACCGATCGCATCCAAATCGCAGTAATTGTTTTTCGTGAAATTTGTGGAATTCGTGGCGGTTTTACTGTTACGGGCCACGAATTCCACGAATTAACACGAATTAAATTTACCTTCACAGCTTCTGATGAGGTTAAAGGGAGCATGAATTGACTCGCACTTCCGATTGCGCCCCCCGATCGCATCCGGCAACGCCCCGCAAGAGGGATGTTCTAAAACCACTTGCTCTCCCACGCCCGACGCGATACAAATTCTTATAGCTGACGCGCCGAAGGCGCATTCGATCCAAGGGCGCACAGCGGCGGATTGATG
>QHZE01000061.1:7616-12469 GCA_003225335.1 Acidobacteriota bacterium | reverse complement strand
CGGCGGCTCGAATGAAATTCTTTAGGAGATAGATCAACTCCACGTTCCACACGGGTCTCGCCTCAGGTCATCCGGTCTCCACAGAGTTTCCGTGGACCTCCGGCTCACCACAGCGAATGAAAATGGCCCGTGCGGTAAGTATGAACGAACCTGGCAACGCGCGCCAGCGGCGGCTTTCCCCAAAACTAAGGGATCGCATAGAAATAAATTCACATTTTTGCGCGAGGGCCGGGCCGCGACGTCAGGCGCTGCCGGACATCGTCGAGGAGCGGCAACAACGCCGATACGCGCCCTTCGCCGCCCGCGCCCCTGCGGGCCTGCAGCAAAATGCGAATCTATTTCTGTGCAAGCCCTAACTACGGATCACACTCCTTTGGCTTGTGACCGCAATTAGGCGTCAACCGGCCGTTGTTATAACTGTCGAGAACGTTCGCGGCCTTGACCATCTTCTTTCCGGTTTTCGAACACGTCTTGACGTTGTACGCCAGCCTGCCACAAAAACCAGCGAGCAAGCTATCCGCGTCCTGGATGGTGTCGGCGACCGGTGTCGAGTCGGAGCCGTTCGCAATGCTGAGCTTGGCCGCAATCAGCTGCTGGGCCAGGATCCAGCTCGCGTCGCACTTGCCCGGAGTTCGCAGGATAGTCAGCAGGTCTTTCTGGGTATAGGACTGGGTTCCCAGCTTCAGGGAAGTGACCGGCCAATCCTTGTGGTGGGTCTTCCAGGAGTCGAGTGTTAACGGGCACTTGGTGGCTGGAGCTACAACCAGCGTGCTGGAGCACAGCGTTTGGAGCCCGGCCTGCAACCCGCTGTTATCCGTGGCGGTGAAGGTGATCACGTGCGTGCCCACGTCAGCCGCTGTGGGCGTCCACGAGAAGACGCTGGTCACCGGAGGAATCGGGATCCGATGCTTGGACTGTGAAGCTCAGTGTGCCCCCGGCATTAACGGTTGTGGTAGATCCGCACACAGGGTTGTTGAAGACCGGCGGATTACAGTCTTCATCGATTTGTCCGTCACCATCGTTGTCAATGTGGTCGCCGCATACCTCGACCGATACGAGCTGAATGAAGAAGTCAACGGCAACCTTGCTCTCCACGTTCCCCGCGGCGTTCAGGTCTTCGATAGTTACCTGGGTCGAGTAAAGGGTGTTGGAACCGGCCGGGCCCAGGGTCGCGCCGGTCGTGTCCCAGGTGTAAACGCCCGCGCTGCTTATGCTGGCAGCGTTCGACGCAAAGGGCGGCCCGGGCTGACAGAAGTTGGATGAACACGGAGGATTCGGAGGGAAAGAGCTCGCCTCAGTCGAGGTTGAGAGGCGGAAGTGCAGTGGGTCCGCATTCGGGTCCGCGCCGGGAACGACAAACGAGCATAGCGCATTTACCGGGCACAGGATAATCGGTGGCAAGGCGCTCACAGGTGAACTGTTCCCCGTCCCGACGTTGACCAGCGTCTCCACACGATAACCGCCATCGGGGTTGTTGATATGAGCATTTACGTTAGAGGCCGAAGCGGATGAGATGCGGTCGCCGGAATCAATAGCGGCGGTAAAGTTGCCGGCCGAAGCGTAAGTGTGGGTGATGGTGGTGTCAACGGTGGGCAGGCTCGCAGGGTCTAACGCGAGGGCAAAGAGCCATTCATTAACAGGGTCGATAGAAGTGACCACGTAAAAGAGCCCCATTTCAGAACCTATGACAGCTCCGTCGCCTGTAAGGAACTGAGTGAAGCCTATGTATTCCTGGAACACATCGCCTGGCCCGGGCAGGCCGTCTGCCGCCGAGCAGGAGACCGTAGCCAGTGTGGCCGGATCGATGCACCTATAGGCATCAAGCTCGGGGCTGCCGGGTTGGAAAGATCGCCTGAAAGAGTTCTGGATCGTGAATTGGACGGTGTTGCCGGTTACCGGCGCCCAATTGATATGCCCATACCTGAAGTGAGTGGCGTACGCAGGCTGTCCGCCACCAAGCACTGCCCACAACGCCATTATCCTGGCCGTTCCGCTGAAGACCCTTGCCGCAAATGACGCCCTGCGCAGAGTTCCTTTCATTTTGCGCTCCCTTCATTCTTGCGCTCCCTTCATATCGAGTGATTGGCTCCCGACTTCCTTATACCTCATCCTGAAAACACTTACACCAATTTCTAAGCTAATCCGCGCTCATCCGTGTCCCATAGAGCGCCAAGACTGAGGATTTCACCGCCCCTCGACTGTGGAAATACGTTGCGAACAAGCGTACTTAGCCGCGAACTGAATGTTAAAAATCTCCGGTCGTTTATCCTCCTCCGGGGCATTGTATGGCACGGGTCTCATCTCTCATTACACCTTCAGGTAGTTACGTTAATCTGCGAAACTGCCGATAATGCTAACGTTTTAAGGAACGTTACTGCACCGGGCTAATCCTCCTGTCGGGCAGTCAGTAGCGCCTTCCGGCGAAAGTACGCCTTCCGGCGAATGCAAGCAAAACCAAACAGGAGGCCCAGGTGCGCATCATTTCAAAATGTGTCTAAAGACGAGATTGACCCCCCTGTCGGGAAGTCAGTAGCGCCTTGCGACAAAACCCAGACAGGAGGTCTAGGTGCGCTTTATTTCCCTCACCCGATTTCACAAGCCGAACACGTCACAGGAGCATGCTTCGAATTTCTGGCGTCAACAAGAAGGCATTGCGGCGCTCATCGCGATCACCGCACTCTCCGTATTTTCCCTTCTTGGACTGTACCTCAGCCTAAACGCCACCACCGAGGTCCGCATCAGCGAAAATTATGAAAGCCATCAACAGGCCGACCTTGCGGCCAGGGCAGGCCTCAATCATGCGCGCGAGCTGATTCGAGGATTGCAGCTCAACGACCTCTTGCAGGGTCCGAAGGCGATCGACGATCCATCGAAGTATCCCTCTACCCGCTCCTTGCAGTATGCCTTTCGCAACTGGATGGACTGGTCCACGGCTCGCTCGTTGAACATCCTCGATCCTGCCAGCGACCTCACTGGTCTGTCCAGTGATGATCTCGGCCTGATCAATACCGGAAAGTACGGCGGCACCGATGGTACGCCCCTCGTCCCGCGTACGGGGATCGCGCTCACAGCCCCTGACCCCGACGGTTCCGGCACGGTCACCACCGCTCGATATTTTCTGAAGGTGACCGATAACCCCGAGGACTGCGATACCGACCCCTTTACCGATTGCGACGGGATCGTTATCGTGCGCTCGACGGGTGTTGCTCGAACCATCCGGGAGACGGGTGGACCGGTTCGCGCCAACTCTGTAGCCGTCTACGAAGCGAAATTCAAGGAGTTGCGAACTTTTGACCTTGATGCGCCTGTTGTGGTTGAGGGCGATGGGGTTCTGCCGGCCGCTACGACCATGTTTACCGGGAGCTCGTTCAACATCGACGGCAGCCCAAATCCCTACAGCATTGGCACTCTCTACGGCATTGGCACCATCGACACCAATACTTCCAACACCATCCATCCGGCGGATCAGATAAAGGCACGCCTGAGCCCTGAGCGATTCCGCAACATCAAAGGGAAATGCTGCGGCCCGACCCAGCCCGCCATCGGCGACATCACTACGACCGTCGGCCTCAACCCTGATAAACGCCTCCTGCTGGATCCAAACTTCCTCGGGAACATCGCCTACAATCTGATGCCCAAATTTGCCGATAATGTCTATCAGGGCAACCAATCGTGGTCCGCGGGAACCGCTGTGGACCTTGGATACTACGATCCCTCGGAACCACTGGATGCCCCATCACAACGCTTCAAGATCACCTACGTCAACGGGGATCTGTCTGTCAGCGGAAATTTTTCCGGCGCCGGCGTGTTGCTCGTCACAGGAAAGCTCTCGATAAGCGGTTCCCTTCGTTGGTCGGGTCTCATTCTGGTGATTGGGCAGGGCTACGTGGACACGACTGGAGGTATGGCTGCCGTTGAGGGCGGCCTTTACGTGGTGAATCTCCAGTCCGGGAATCCTCCCTTCGGGACCCCTAAAATTACTGTCTCGGGAAGCAGCAGCTTCAAGTTGGACGACAAGGCACTCCTCATGGCTATCAGGTCCTTGCCTCAGGTGGAACTGAGCCGGCGCGAAGTTACCAGTTTGATCGATCCTTAAGAATTCTGCGATCTGTTTGGAGTTCAGGCTTTTGCCTGCTCAGAGAGCTCTGAAGCATCCTGAAGGCTGAACTCCAAACCTGCCACGGGGGAGGGCGCGGCTTCAGTCGTGCCGTCGGAAGATGCACGTTACATTCAAGAGGCTCTAGCCTCTGGAGGCCAGCTAGCGGCTTTAAGCAATGTTCCGAGGAAATCCTCAGGGGCTAAAGCCGACTAAAGGACCCTCCCTGACGGCACGACTGAAGTCGTGCGCCCCCCAGGTCGCAAAAAGCAGATTCAGCTGCCGGGGAAACATTTGAAATGATTTGAAATTACAAATTTGAAATTTGAGATCATTTGAGATTTCAAATGGCAGTCCCGCCCTCACGGGCGGGGCCGGACCCGGCAAAAACTTTCGAGAAGAGACCGCTATTCTGTATCGCAGATCTGTATCGCAGAGATTTTCACAGGCGTCAAAAAGCGTCGCTTTCCGTGGCGACTCCCAGGAAAGCTTTCACCCATCGCCCGGACATCTCAAAGAGAAACGGCGCCATTTCAAACGCGACTCCGCTGAATACGACGGATCAACTTCACCAATCTAGAAACTGTTGGGTGCAGGGGAGCGGAGGGGCAGGGGAGCGGAGGGGAAAGTCTCCTCCCCTCTGCACCCCTGCTCCTCCGCCCGTCTGCTCCCCCAGCCGCTGTGTCGGTGTCTCTGTGGCTAAATCGGGTTAAGATACAATGCGGCGTCACAATTCTCTCGGTATGCCGCGAAATGA
>QHZE01000061.1:0-7477 GCA_003225335.1 Acidobacteriota bacterium | reverse complement strand
TTTCTTTCTCTCTGCGCCTGGCGATCCCGAGTGGCTTCGTTGGGCCCTGGGCCTGGCGGCGGTGATGGGACACTGCTGGAGCCCCTTCCTGAAATTCAACGGTGGCAAGGGGGTCGCGACGATGGTAGGGATACTGCTCTTTCTCGAGCTCTGGATCACGATCGCCTGCCTGGTGCTCTATCCCTCGCTTCGCGTGCTCGGCCGCAGACGGGGCTGGACGCAGGAAGGAGCCATCGCTTCGCTCTCGACCATGTTTGTCATCTCGGCGCTGATTCTTGTCCGGAGAGACCTGCAGTCCGGCCTCTTCGCCTGCGGCGCGCTGGCCATCATTATTCTCCGCCACATCCCTAACTTGCGTGAAATCTCGGCCAAATAAGCCTTTCACCACAAAGGCGCGAAGGCGCAAAGGACCACAAAGAAAAGACCTCCCTGGATCGAAATGATCAATGACAAATGACCAATGATAAATGACAAATAGACCGGGACCGCGTAGCCCCTCTGGAGATTTGTCATCTGTCATTGGTCATTTATCATTTGTCATTTTCAATAAATCAAAATTACTGAAGCTGCCGAGATCCTGACCTACAGGCCCAGGACCCTGATGGCCTTCGGGATCACTTCAATCTCCAGCGGCAGTTGTCCGAGAGGCTCTCCGTCGATCTCCAGGAGTGTCGGCTGGTCGGAGGTGGCTTCCAGGTGTGTTGTGCGGAAATAACGCACCTTAGGATGCTCGTAGATTCTTCCGTTGTACAGGTAGCTGATGTCTCGGAAGATTTCCCATGCCGGCATGTTTTCGATGATCGTGACCTCCAACACTCCGTCATCCATGACAGCGCGCGGGCAAGCCCACATCCCGCCGCCATGATAGGGGCCGTTTCCGACGGCTACGTTACTGATGGAAACATTCTGCAGCTCCGCGCCGTCGATTCGCAGAGATACCGTATTGCCCTGGAATCTCAACGTAGTGGCTACGGTGGCAATCAAGAACGAAACTTTTCCCAGCGCCTTCGAAGTTCGGTTTACCCGGGCAGCCACGGCTCCGCCCATCCCGAAGCTGACCACGTTCACCGCGTAGCGCGACAGCGCAACCCCTTCGGAAGTGCGGTACGTGACACTCATCACGTCAATAGGCCGGGCATCTGCTGTCTGGATCGCGCGGATGGCGGCCCTCTCGTCCAGCGGAAGCCTTAAGGCTCTTCGGAAATCCGAGCCCGTTCCCTGCGGGATAACCCCGAGCACCGCTTCGGAAACCGGCGCCCGGCCGTTACTCAAGAACCCGTTGACGACTTCGTTGACCGTCCCGTCGCCCCCGATGGCGAGAATGGTCCGGTGTCCCGCCTGGAGCGCCGCGGCCGTCAGGTCGATGGCATGCCGCGGCGACCGGGTGTGGAAGACCCGGACCTCGCCCAAAACTTTCCGCAACTCGGCATGGATTCGCGGCCAGATCCGGCCGGTACGCCCGTTCGCGGACCTGGGATTCACAATCGCAGCAACCGTGCCCTTGATCCACGAGGGTTGTGTCATACAACGCTCAAAATGACAAATGACCAATGACAAATCGAAGTCCTGACAACCAACTGCCATTTGTCATTTTTCATTGGTCATTTTTCCTTGGTCATTTGCCAAATCTCTCTCCGCGGTCGGCTTTTGGGTTGCGGATGGGCTGCTCCGTGTTCATCTGTGTTCATCTGTGGTTTCGTTCATACGTCTCAGGTATTCCACGGTATCCCGGAGGGTGACTTCCGGCGGCCGGGTCGTAAGACCCAATTCCGCCTTTGCGCGCGAGTTGTCGAGATACCAAAAACGATAGGCCATCTCAACAGTCGTGTCGTCGAGCGGGAAATGTCCTCCGAACCACGAATAAAGAGCCCGCAGCACGCGCGCCCCGCGCCGGGACCATCTCTCGGGAATCGAAAACCGCGGAGCGCGAACGCCTGAGACACGCTGGATCATCGAGAAAAACTCCGCGAGCGTCATATTGTAACCACCCACAAGATACCGGCGTCCCGGAAGCCCGGCAAGCATCGCCTGAATCAGAGCCTCCGCGGCATCTCGAACGTCGACGAAATTCAGACCGCCGAAAGGAATGTTGGTAACCTTGCCGGCCAGGAACAATCGAACGTCGCCGGTCGAAGAAAATCTCTCATCTCGCGGCCCCAGTAGAAGACTGGGATTGACGATTACCACGGGCAGCTCTTTCAACGCGTGGTAGGACAGCGCCAGTTTTTCTTGATAGATTTTGCTGAGGTAGTAGGGCCAGAACGCAACGACATCGTTGGAATAAAGGGAGTCTTCGTTGTGAATTTTGGGCTGCCGGCTGACGGCGATGGTTCCGGAAGAGGAGACGACCACGACCCTGGGTCCTCCGTGAGCCAGGGCGCTTTCACAGATGTTGCGCGTCCCTTGAACGTGTGTCTGATACAGATCGGCACCGTTGGCCGGATCCCGAGTGACAAAGCCGGCCAAGTGGAGGATTCCAGAGACACTCTCTACGGCCCGATCCACGGCGCCGGCATTCAGGATATCCCCGTGAAAAACTTCAATGCGCGGGTTCTCGTTCCAGGGATTTCCTCCGCGGCTCAGGATTCGGATGGAAGTCAGATCGGAACAGTCCGCAAACCTTCGAAGCAGAGCATCAACGAGGTGCGTGCCTAGAAAACCGGTCGCCCCCGTGACCAAGAATTTCTTCATGAAAGTGAAAGGACAACCAAGCCTGGCGACGAATTTCACGAATTACACGAAAGTAACCGGCCCCGACACAGGAGCGGGGCGTGGGAACCATTGAGCGCTGGCCCCAGACTCTTTTCGTCTAATTCGTGTAATTCGTGGCAAGTCTTTTTCTGGGTCGATTCTTTCCCCGGGTTCCTCTGGAGAACTAGCGGATTGTGCTTGTGCGGTCTTGCTGCTTCACAAAGACAGGGCGGATCCACTTCTCGATCCCTTTCGTGTGGATATTGACCCAGTAATCCGCCCAGTCAATATTCTCGGGATCCCACAGCAAGCGCTCCCTGTCCGCATCGGCGAGCATGTTGAAGGCCTGTCGAATATTGTTCGTCTCGAAGATAAAACTGTTGTGGACCATGAAGGGGAGAAACATGTCCAGGGTCTGTTCCTGCTGCCGGATCTGCCGGCGGGTAATGCGCAGGCCACGCAAATAAGGATCCACGAACCCGTTGCTCAGAACTTTTTTCGAGAAATTCAACGTGGCGTGGAAAAAATCAAGACCTCGATGGAGGCGCCGCCGTTGCGCCTGAAGTTGCTCCACGCTGACCACCTGGGTTTCGACATAGGTCTTCCACAGATTGGCCAGCTTGTTGCCCCCCTTCTTGTGCTTGTGCTTGTACCGGGAGTTCATTCCGAGGAAAGCAACCAGACGGGGGAGCATGACCGGATTATCCGCAGCCGTCGCGAGATGGTAGACCGTCTGATGCCGGTCACAAAGAATCGCCGCTGTGGCGATCAGAATTCCCGTTGTAACCAGATCGACCGGAATAATCTCGAGGGGTCCATCCTTACGCACCGGCCAGCTCTTGAAGCCTTCGCCCCCCATCAACACCAGGGGCGCGGAAGTGGTCATCCCCTCGTTCCAGCCCGGGAACGGGAATCGAAGCGCCGATTCGACGATAGCCGGTCTGACGATGCAATAGCGCAGCCACGGCGTTTTGGCAATCAACTGCTCGCCCATGCTCTTGGTATACGTATAGGTGTTGATCCATCCCCAGGAGTCAGCGCGATCCATGCCGCCCTTCCGCAGCGTTTCCTGCACGGCGCCTTTCTGCAACGCCTCGGCGGGATTCGGCCCGGCGACCTCTCTGATGAATTTCTCGCACCACTCCAGCTCTTCGGCGACGTTGAAACGCTGGTCCTCAGCGTTCTCCAGAAAGGGATAATAGCCCGGGATTGGGGTTTGCTCCGGGACGCGGCCGTTCTTCTTTCCGGCGACATAACACGTTGAGATATGAACGAGCTTCGCATCCAGCAACTGCACGAGCTCGATCAAATTCCGCACGCCGTACACATTCGTGATCAGCGATTCATTGAGCGGGGGACCGAACTCCACCAGGCCCGCGGTGTTTATGACGACGTCCACTCGTCTGCGCAGCTCGCCCACAAGTTGCGGGCTCAAACCGCACAGGGGAAGGCTCAGATCCCCCTCGACGATCGTGACCTTGCGCCGGATGTACTCTTCCCCGAACTTTTCCACGACCCTGCGCAGCGGCGGGGACTGCAGAATCTCGGAGTGGAAACGCCCCTCGCCGGAAAGCGTCTTCTTCCTGCGCACCTGGACGACGAGGTGCTTCAGTTCCGGAAACCCACCCGCCACCCGATACTCCCCTTGCACCGGATCAAAGCGCCATGGGCCGGGGTCTGTCATGAGGCCGGCGCTCCAACGCTTTCGAGGTCATGCTTTGGGATCGATTCCGGAACCCCGGCGACGTCGGCCATCAGGATAGGAGGAAAGTGCATCAGGGTAATGCTCGGCTTGCGGCCCACGTGGGATTCCGCCATCTCAATCGCTTCCTCCATCGTTGCCGCCGTCTCCCATCCCAGGATCGACGGGACACGTTTGTTCGTTGCTCCCACGACAATGACCTTTCCGATGTGGGCCCGTCCGTTCTCCCCCCAGTACCACATGTAGAAGGGATGGGCGCCGTGGTACGCATTACCTTCGCGGTACATTTTTATGTACGCCGGGTCACGCGCAAATTCCTCTTCGTATTTCTGCTGGATGACAAAGGAGTCGCGCGTCTCGGTCAGGATCCTGTTGAAAAACTCGATGTAAGAAGGATGAAAGAGCGGGTCGAATTCGTCATAGCACGGATGCGTCAGTATAAGGACGCCGTTCTTTTTCACCACAGGCATGTTCCGGTAAAAGTTGAAGAAGTACCCCAGTGCCATCACGTGAACCAGCAGCGGGTTCATGATGGAGTTTACGTTGTAGGGCGAGACGAAGGTGATGCCGGTGATCATCACATCAGACTGCCCCTGAATCGGAACGCAATATTGATCGTAGCAGTGCTGCAGAATCTTGCGGTGCGTGGCCTCCGTTTCGCCGGCGTAGACCCCGATCATCTCATACGGGGCGGGGATGCTGAAGAACACTTTCCGCTTCATCGCAGCGGACATCCTGGAGAGGGCGAACCGGGCAGCCCTGGCCTTGAGACGATCCGTGCCGGACCACAGATCTTCGTTGCGTCCGAGAAATGCGGACACGGGATCGAACATCCGGTTGTTCAGCGCCGTCTCGATGTGGAATACCTTCAGATGCCTGTCGATAATCCTGCCGATGCGATCGCACGAGTGCGACAGGGCGGAGCGCCCCGGGTCCATGTAGGAATCGGAAGCCAGAATGGCCTGCGGCGTATGGTGCGCCCTCAGCGTCGGATAATCGCACAACCCCACGCCCACGGACTTGTGTCCCCCGTCCATCGGGACCAGATTGATGTTTACGTAGATCAACAGGTCGGATTCCGCCGCCCTGCGATTGACCCGCGCCCTCTCTCCGAGAGCGGTCCGGCCGAGCTCCACTATCCCCCCCGGGTCCTCCGCGTCGTGACTGTAGTAACGATCGGGATAGAATGCCTTGAAGATCCTTGCGCCGACGCATCGTCTCATCTCTCCTGCGGTCATCCGCCGGTGTACGGAGGTCGCGATGATGATGTGGATATCTTCGATTCCGGAAGCGGCCAGCACGCCCAGGAGGATCTCGAGCGCGGACTGCCGGATGTCCGGCAGTTTCATCATCGGCAGCGGCAGCGAAATATCGTCTATCGCTATGGTGATCTTCATCCCGGGCTTCAGCAGCGCCCGCAGCGGCTCCATGTTCTCCGGATGGTCGATGGCGTGCCGGATGGCTGACTCCGGGTCACGCAGGCCAGGGATGGGAGGCTTGGCGTAGACCACGCGAGCGCCGGCAGGAAGGCTCACCTCCACCAGATCTTCGCCGCTGAACAACAGGCGCGGAGGCGAATTTCTTTCCAGGTAAACGACGCAATCCTTGACGGCTTTCTCCGGATCATAGCCACCGTGGTCCGGCATCAGAGTGTCCCCGCTGTTTCCAAATGGGTTCTCGGTCTCAAGAAAGGAGGACGAAAATCCGATTCGCCGCCAAGTCCACCTGAGCCTCCCAGGTAGACAATCGGCCATTGGTTGCGCAACGCCACGCGGCGCAGACGGTGGGACGGATTCGTGGCGACCGGGTGCCCGGTCACTGTGAGCATGGGAATGTCGGACGTGCTGTCGGAAAAGGCGCACGACTGGTCGAGGTCAATCCGTTCTCGGGCGGCATAGGCGCGGATTATCCTGGCTTTTTCCCCTTCGGCAACCAGGGGCTGCAAAATCCTCCCTGTGGCGACATGATTTTTGAACTCCAGCCGGTTGCAGATGATCTCCTCGAAGCCGAAGTGCAGCGCGATGGGCCGCACCGTGAAGTCCAAGGCGCCGGTGACGAGCACATTGCGATACCCCTGCTCGCGCGTATGGCGCAAAAGCTCATACGACTTCGGGTAAATCGAGGGCTTGAGAGTGACCTCGAACAAATCATCGGCCAGACCGATCAGCCGGTCCCGATGCATGCCGCGGTAAGCTCTGAAGAAAAATAGGTTGAAGGCCGTCCGCGAGTAAAGGTCAAGACTGATGAATACCGGCACGCACAGAAGACATCTGCCGAACAAAAACAAGGATTTGCAAATAGAGCGGTCGTTGCGCGCGTAGTAGGCGTAGGCGGTAACCAGATTGCACGACAGCAGCGTCCCGTCCAAATCGTAGAACGCCGATTTTTCCAGCTTTCCCCTATCCAACCTGAGCTCCTCGCTCGATTGACGAATGGCGAATGACGGGAGACGAATCGTGAATCGACATTTCGTGTAACCCCTCAGTTGAAAGGGGCAGGGCAGAAGAAGGACCGGCCATCTCTTTCACCGCGGAGACACAGGTCGTGAGAAAAAATCGTAGCGCCGGCGTCTCGCCGGCATCTGAGCCTCGACAACTCCTTCTGGGTCAACAGGACCTTTGCCGGCTGGAAGTCGGCGCTACATTTTTTCTCACGACCACGGAGAACACGGAGATTCACTGAGGAAACAAGAGATGCTCGTGAACCTCCGTGTCTTCCTTCGGCGGCCGCGTACCTCGAACAGATCGCTTCTCCTCGGTACTGAAATAGAACTCCCTGGAGAACGACCTCTGTCAAGCGCGCCTTTTTTTGATTTCCGGACTCAACCGGGCTAAATGTTAGTGTCACGGTATTCCGATTGTCAATTTCCGATTTCGGATTTCGGATTGCGGATTGCAAACCGCGGAGGCTTCGCCCCACTCCCCTCACTACGTGTGAAGAAATCCACGTGTCGTAGGAGCGGCCCTGCGTGGCAGCCCGCAAGTCCCCGCCATTACTGTGCGGGCGATCAGATAGGGTCGCCCCTAAGGGGATGTCGATTTTTTTTCACACCTTCTCAGGTTATTGCCCAGACTTTTGATGTAA
>QHZE01000060.1 GCA_003225335.1 Acidobacteriota bacterium | reverse complement strand
ATGTTCAAGGAAATGTTCGTATCGCCAGAGCCCGCATGGTTGGTCTTGCTTGCCTTCACAGGCAGCATCCTCGCACAAACGCAATCCGTCCCCCAATCGGCCGCCAAACTGAAAACGCTAAGCATGGAACAGTTGATGGACATCGAGGTGACGTCGGTTTCCAAGCGGCCGGAAAAGTTGTCGGAAACGGCATCGGCCATCCAGGTCATCACGCAGGCGGACATCCGCCGCTCTGGCGCCACGAGCCTTCCCGAGGCGTTGCGCCTGGCGTCCAATCTGGAAGTCGCCCAGGTCGATTCGCACCAGTGGGCCATCAGCGCGCGCGGGTTCAACAACACGACCGCCAATAAAATGCTGGTGCTGATCGACGGGCGCACGATCTATACGCCGTTGTACGCCGGCGTGTTCTGGGACGCGCAGGATACGCTCCTGGAGGACATCGACCGGATTGAAGTCATCAGCGGGCCGGGTGCCGCCTTGTGGGGCGCCAACGCGGTCAACGGAGTGATCAACATCACGACCAAAAATGCGAAGGACACTCAAGGCGCTCTCCTGGTGGGCGGCGGCGGCGCGGAGTTGCGCGGGTTCGGCGGCGTTCGATATGGCGGCGCGCTGGGCAGCGGTCTTCATTATCGAGTCTATGGCAAATATTTTGACCGTGACAGCACGGCTCTTCCGAGCGGCCGGGACGCGGCCAATGACTGGCACATGGGCCAGGGCGGTTTTCGCCTGGATTGGGACGCGCCGCGAGGCGACTTCTTCACACTGCAAGGGGACCTTTACAGCGGCCGGATTGCTCAGCCGGGCCTTGACAACATCGCCGTGGAAGGCGGCAATGTCATCGGCCGCTGGTCGCGTATTTTCTCCGAACACTCCGCTCTCAAAGTGCAATTTTATTTCGACCGGACGCATCGCGACATTCCCGGCACGTTTCGCGAAGACCTCGACACTTACGATGTCGATGTCCAGCACCGTTTCGCTTTGGGCGAGCGCCAGGACTTCGTCTGGGGACTCGGCTACCGGCTGATCGAGGACGACGTCGGCAACACCCGCGCCCTGGCCTTTCTCCCGCCCCGCGTCTCACGCCAGTGGTTCAGCGCGTTTGGGCAGGATGAAATTGCGCTGGTGAAGGACCGGCTGCATCTGACGCTGGGGACGAAGATCGAGCACAACGATTACACCGGCCTTGAGCTTCAGCCCAGCGGCCGCCTGGCCTGGAAGCTGAGTCCCCGGCAAACCGCGTGGGCGGCGATTTCGCGCGCGGTCCGAACGCCGTCGCGGATTGACCGCGAGCTTTTTGCTCCCGCCAGCCCGCCGTTTCTCCTTGCCGGCGGTCCCAATTTCGTTTCTGAAGAGTTGACGGCCTACGAACTGGGGTATCGCATTCAACCTGTCGAGCGGCTTTTTTTCTCGCTGGCGACGTTTTACAACGACTACGACAAACTCCGCAGCCTCCAACGGCTCAATCCACCCGCGGCCTTTCCTTTTGTCCTAGCCAACGGGCTGAAAGGGGAGTCGTATGGAGCAGAGCTCACGGCGGACTATACGCTGACCGATCGGTGGCGGCTGCGGGCCGGCTACACGGAACTGCGAGTCCACAGTCGTCCCAGACCGGGCAGCACGGACGCCCCTTCCGGCCGCTCCGAATCGAATGACCCGAATCATCAGCTGTTCCTGCGTTCGTCGCTGGATTTGCCGAGGCATTTTGAATTCGACACCGCGTTTCGCTATGTGACTCGCATCGCCAATCAGAGCGTCCCGGCCTATACCGAGCTGGATGTGCGTCTGGGCTGGCAACTGTCGCCAAAGCTGGAATTTTCCATCGTCGGTCAAAGTCTCTTACACAATCACCACGCTGAATTTGGCGACCCAACGGCGCGCCAGGAAATTGAACGCAGTGTGTATGGGAAGATTGTATGGCGCATTTTTTGAAGGCATTCGCCCGGACGTGGGCGGTGCGTGAGCTGAGAGGTTTGTCCGCAGTTTGGTTGGTCGCGTTCGCCCCGGCGCTCACGGCCTGGCGGGATTTGCCCGCACAAACTGCGCCCGCGCAGGAGTACCAGCTCAAAGCGGTCTTCCTGTTTAACTTCGCGCAATTCGTCGAATGGCCGCCGCAGGCCTTTCCGGATCGGCAAGTACCGCTGGTCATCGGCGTCCTGGGAGAAGACCCGTTCGGCGCTTACCTGGACGAGACCGTGCGCGATGAAAAAGTCAACAACCGGCCCCTGGCCGTTCAGCGCTATCGCCGGGTGGAAGAGATCAAGTCATGTCATGTCTTGTTCATCAGCCGCTCGGAGAGCGACCGGCTGGACGAGATCCTCGCCGGTTTGAAAGGGCGGAACATCCTCACTGTAAGCGACGCCGACGGTTTTGCCCAGCACGGCGGCATGATCCGATTCGTCACTGAAAAGAACAAAATCCGGTTGAAAATCAACCTCGATGCCGCCAAAGCCGCAAACCTGACGATCAGTTCCAAGCTGCTCAGGCCGGCCGAGATTGTCGGCCCCGGAGGCGAGTAGCCGATGTTGCTCAGAGACAGACCGATCCGCCGCAAGCTGACGACGATCATCCTGCTGACCAGCGGGGCGGTGTTGCTGCTGACGTGCGCGGCGTTTTTCGCCTACGAGCTCCTGACGTTTCCGCAGACCGCGGTGCGGAATCTCTCCACGCTCGGAGAAATCATCGCCGCCAACAGCACCGCCGCGCTGGCTTTCAAGAACCAGGACGACGCGAAAGAAATCCTGGGCGCGCTCAAAGCGGAGCGGCATATCGTCGCCGCCGGCCTTTACGACCAGGAAGGAAAACTGTTTTCAAAATATCCGGCGGACCTGCCGGCCGGCGCCCTTCCCACAGCGCCGGGGAACGATGGCTATCGTTTCGAGCGCTCGCACCTGGCGGGCTTTCAGCCGGTCGAGCAGGGCGGCAACAAGCGCCTGGGCACGCTTTATCTGAAATCCAACATGGAGGCCATGTACGAGCGGTTCCGGCTCTACGGCACTATCTCCCTTTTGGCGATCGCCGTTTCCTTGCTGGTCGCTTACGCGCTTTCCCGGGTGCTGCAGCAGCAGATCTCGCGACCCATCCTGGCGCTGGCAGAGACCGCCAGAGCCGTTTCCGACCGCCGGGATTATTCCGTCCGTGCCACAAAACTGGGCCAGGATGAAGTGGGCCTTCTCACCGACGCCTTCAACCACATGCTCACGCAGATCCACGGGCAAAACCAGGCCCTGAGAGAAAGCGAAGAACGCCTGCGCGGCATCCTGAATTCGGCGCTCAGCGCCGTGGTGGTAATCGACGCGGCGGGCAGGGTCATCGATTGGAATCCCCGGGCCGAAAACATGTTCGGCTGGACGCGCGCTGAAGCGGCCGGACAAAAACTGGCGGAAATCATTATACCGCCGCAGTATCGGGAGGCGCACGAGCGCGGCCTGGCGCACTACCTGGCCACCGGCGAAGGCCCTGTCCTGAACCGGCTCGTCGAGCTGAGCGCCTTGCGCCGCGACGGCAGCGAGTTTCCCATTGAATTATCCATCAGCCCGCAGAAAACCGGCGATGTGGTGACGTTTTGCGGTTTCATCACCGACATCACGGAGCGCAAACGGGCCGAGCAGCGGCAGACCGCGCAACATGCCGTGACGCGCATTTTGTCGGAGGCCGCTTCGCTGGTGGAAGCCAGCCCACGGATTCTCCAGGCGATCTGCGAAGCGCTGGGCTGGAACGTGGGCAGCATATGGAGCGTGGACACCGCCGCGCGCGTGTTGCGCTCCGTTGAAATCTGGCATCGCCCCTCAGCTCCGGTTCCGGCGTTCGAAGCCGTCTCCCGCCGGTCCACCTTTGCTTCCGGGGTCGGCTTGCCTGGCCGCGTTTGGGCCGGCGGCAGCCCCGTCTGGATCGCCGATGTGGTGAAAGAGGGCAACTTCCCACGCGCGCCGTTCGCCGCGCAGGACGGTCTGCACGCGGCGTTCGGTTTTCCGATTCGCTGCGGCAACGAAATCACCGGCGTCATCGAGTTCTTCGGCCGCGAAATCCAGCAGCCCGACGAGGACCTGATCAAGATGATGGCGACGATCGGCAGCCAGATAGGTCAGTTCGCCGAGCGCAAGCGGGCCGAGGAAGCCTTGCGCGAGAGCGAGGGCCTTCTGCGCGCCGTGGTCGAAACGGCCGTCGACGGCATCATCACTATCGACGAACGGGGCATCATCCGCACGATGAACCCGGCCACGTCGCGCATCTTCGGCTATGCCGGCAACGAGGTTGTGGGACACAACGTCAACATGCTCATGCCGCCGCCCTATCACGACGAGCACGATTCCTACCTC
>QHZE01000059.1 GCA_003225335.1 Acidobacteriota bacterium | reverse complement strand
CGAGATAGGGCCTGGCGGCGTTGATGCCGGGTGCCGGGTAGGCGGCCACCGAGGGCAGCGGCTGGTTGATGTTCCGATTGACGGCCTGGTGGGTTGATTTGTTTCCCACATAGGCGAGAGACAAAATGGTCTTCCGCGTGAACTGGTACTCCCCGCCGAAGTTCCACTGCGCAGAGTAGGGTTGGGGATAGCTCGGTTCCAGGCTCTGGAGGTTGCCGGGGAGAGCCACTTTCGTGCCGCCGCCCGGATTGTCGAGGGACGCATTGAATATCTGCGGCGTGCTGGAAAACGGTGGGTTGGGTCCGATGTTATAGACGTCGTTCCCCTGGATGTTCTCGTAAAAGAGCCCCACTCCGCCGCGGACCACCAGCTTGCCGCCCGACCGTGGCTGCCAGGCGAATCCGAGGCGGGGCTCAATGTTGGTCCAGTGGTTTTCGACGAACCCCCGCGGCACTTGCTTGCCGCCAATCCCGATGCCGTTCAGATAAGGATGGGTCGTGAAGTCAGGGAGTTGGCCCTCACTGTTGAGGACCGTGGCCGCCAAGGTCTTGTCGAAGAGTTTTTCAACGAATACCGCCGCATTGTTGTGCCTTTCGTAGGCGTGCGGCATTCCTTCCCACCGCAAGCCCAGGTTCAGGGTGAGACCCTTTCGGACCTTCCAGTCGTCACCTATAAATAAACCGATGTGGTTGTTCACGTAGGCAGGCAAAGTCTGCGTCTGCTCCTCCGAATACGCTTGGGCGTCGCCCAGAATGAAATCAGCGAAGCTATTTCCACTAGTGGAGAGGACGCATGGCACAGCGAGTTTGGCCGCGGCGCAAGCTGCCGCGTCGCTTGAAAGATAGAAACCGTTGGTGGCGCTGCCATCGAAGTTGAAACTACCCTGGGTGAGCCCAAACAACTTCTGCTGCTTGAGGTAATGGAGGTCCTCAAAGCCAAAGTTTAGCGTGTGACTGCCCGCGATCTTGGTCAGGGAGTCGCGCCACGTCCAGGTGTTGAGGACGTTGGTCCAGGGCCAGGACGCCGCGGTGTAGCTGACAGGTTGCGGATTTTGAATGGTGATCGTGGGCATGCGGCTTTCAGGGTTCTCGGGAAAGAGCTCATAGGGCGTCAACCCCGCGGGCTTGGCAAAGGTCCCCAGATCCAGAAGCGTCAGCGGCTGGCGGTTGAACCCGACCACGAATTCGTTCAAGAGGGTCGGACTGATGCTGTGAGTGACCTTGAGCAAGACGGATTGCGGCTCATTCAAGAAGTCCGTCGCCACCACGGGAAAGGTTCCCGTCTGCCACAAACCACGCGGAACCACCTGGGTGATGCCGTTCCGGATATAGTGGAACATCAAGGAAGTTCGCTCGGAAAACTGATGGTCAATCTTCACGATCTGTTCGTTCACGTTCACCGGGGCCGTCACACCGCCAATTGCCTGCGTCCCGCTGTTCGGGGGCAGGAAAAGAAAGGCCGACTTGCCCAGAATCGGCCCGTTTTGGCTCAAGTGATATGTGGAGCCGAGGTTTGGTGTGGCGGGAATTACGTTGTTAACGCCGTTGCTGCTGATGATGGGAAAGCAGGTCTCAGCGAGAGGGCCAAGCTTCGGGTCGATGTACGTGCACGGCGTACCCGCCGCCGAGTGGTCTAGAATAGCCGGATTGGGAATGCCGTTCACGCTGGTGGAAAAGTCGCCCGTCGTCCAGTTCGCCGGAGTGCCGTTCCCACTGAACGAGTTAGCCTGAAGGAGCCGGCGCCAGTCGATGGTGGTGAAAAAGAAGCTCTTGTGATCTTTCCCGGGACGGCCGATGGGACCGCCGAGGTTGAATCCGAAGTCGTTGTAGTTTTCATAAGGCCTCTTCAGGCCGGCCTTGTTGGTGAAGAAGGGCTGAGTTTCGAGCACCCGGTTGCGATTGAACTCGAAGGCCTCGCCGTGGTAGTTCTGTGTGCCGCTCTTGATTTCCAATTGAATGTGCGCGGCGGAGCCGAACCCCAAGTCTTGCTGGGCGTTGCTGGTCAGCACCTTGAATTCCTGGATGGCATCCTGGTCGGGGACCACTTCGATGCACCCGCCGCATCCGCGGTCGTAGTTTTCCTGGCCGTCCACGGAAAAGACATTATGGGCCTGCCGTTCGCCGTTGAAGTTGATGCCTGCGTTCGCAGTAACACCCACGGGTGTGTTAAAGGACCCGACGAGCGACGGCCCAACCGCGCCGGGAACCAGGTTGGCAAGCTGAATGAAGTTGCGTCCGTTCGTGTCGATGGCCTCAATGTGTTTGCCGGTGACCGACTCACCGACCTGGGCGTTTTCCGTCTGCAAAACTATCGCCGCAGCGGTGACGTTGACCTCTTGAGACACTGCGCCCACCGTCAAGGCGATATCCACGCGCACGTCGCTGCCAACGTTCAGAACCAGATCCGAGCGTGTGGCGGGCGCGAACCCTGTCTTCTCGGCGCGAACCGAGTAGGTGGAAGCCGGAAGGCCGGGGAGGGTATAGTTCCCACCCGAGTTGGTAGTCGTTGTGCGCGCCACGGACCCTTTCAGCTGGTTCCTCACCGTGATCGTGACGGCGGGAATGACCGCTCCGCTTGGGTCGGTCACGGTGCCGACGATAGTTCCATTCTCCTGCGCCCAAAGGCCGGCCGAGCTGGACATGAGCAGAGCGGCCAAACACAGCAGGGAGCTTTCAATCGCCCAGACATGACGCGGCTGGAAGCCGAATCCACGTTTTTTCATAAGTTGTCCCTCGTGCAGGCACTCGACGCGAGCAAGAGATTAAACGTTTTACCGCTCGCTTGTCTAGACCCAACTTGCGCAGCCTAATGGGTCATTTTCCCGCGCGCCCAGTTTGGGCGGTTCGCCTTAAAATTCCACGCTTGAAAATGGATGTGAGTCGCGGCAAAAATGATCGGGTGCCAGTTTTGCGACAACCACAGGCTCGCCAGGCGGAACGCCGTCGAGGTTCAGCGTAGGGCCGCCGCTTGCGTCGGCTTGGATGTCAGCCAGGCGCTATCAGGATGGGGCAAGCCCCGGCCCCCACAAGGGATTGAGCTTGCGGATTTCAAATCGAGGAAGGCGATGCCGTGCTGCTGTTGACACAGTAGGTTGGGGCGTCATCGGTCTATGTTCCCTCGTCGCCGCACCCTTTCCTGAAAGTCTCTGCGCGCCCATTCAGGCTCGAGCGGCACGCGCTCCGCAACGTCCGGAGCAGCTACTTGAGCGCGCGCGCCAACTCCTCAACCGGAAGGACTATTCGGGAGCGGCACGCCTCTACGAACAGATCCTCCGAGTCGATGCGAACTCCTTTGAAGCCCTGAGCAACCTGGGCGTAGCGGAGGTGCAGTTGGGCAAATACACCCAAGCCGCTCAGGCTTACCAACGGGCGTTAAGTCTTCAACCTCGATCGTTTCCGCTGCTGCTGAACCTGGGGCTTTGCTACTTCAAGGCCGGAGACTTCAAGGGCGCGGCGAAGCCCCTCGAGCAGGCTGTTTCGGTTCAACCTGACAACCTCCAGGCTCGATCACTGCTGGCGATGTCCTATTATTCGCAAAAGGAGTTCGAGCCGGCGAGCCGGGAGTTCGAAAAACTGATCGGGGCTCAGCCGGATAACCCGACCGTGCAATACCTCCTGGCCGAAAGTTATTTGTGGAGCGGACAGGAGCAGCACATGCTGGATTTCTTCGGCCATGTCCTGGAAAAGTCGCCCAATTCGGTTACCGTACACATGCTCATGGGCGAGGCCAATGACGGTCTCGGCCGCACCGATGAAGCGATCAAGGAATTCGAGGCCGCCGCAGCCATCGCGCCCAAACAGCCGAACGTGCATTTTGGTCTCGGCTATCTTTACTGGGAGCAGCGCCAGTACGACCGGGCGTCCATTGAGTTTCATCGTGAAATCGAAGCCGGCGGCTCGGTGGCGAAATCCCAGGCCTACCTTGGAGACATCGCCTTGCGGCAGGGGAACCGCGGCCGGGCGCGAGCCCTGCTCGAAGAGGCGGCACGGTTGTATCCCAAGTATCGCCTCACCCACTACGACCTTGGCGTTCTAGCGGCCCAACAGAAGGAATATGATCAGGCCACTTCTGAGTTTCAGCAAGCGATCGACCTCGACGCGAAACGCGCCGACGCCCACTACCGCTTGGCAGAGGTCTTTCGCGCGCAGGGTAAAGTCGAACGGGCGCAAGCAGAGCTGAAGAACGTGGAGCAAATTCAGGAGAGCACGCGGGACAAATTGCTGCACGAAATTTCCGGCTCACCGCCGCGCGCGCCCGCACCTTGACGCTTGAGGC
>QHZE01000129.1:4554-8427 GCA_003225335.1 Acidobacteriota bacterium | reverse complement strand
CTCCATGTATTCGTTCCAGCGGATTTTGACCGGATCATTCGCGAGCTGGGCCGAGGACTTCTCTATATTGTCGCCCTCCAGATAGGCCACTACCGTGCGTCCGTTCATGAAGCAACTATGGTTTCGAATACCCGCTCGATTTGCCGCGGCGATCAGTTCGGGCCATACGGCCTGATGAGCCTCCCGGTAGGCCGCCTCCTTTCCCTCGCGAACGGTAAGAATGAAAGCTGCTCGCATCACGCTCCTCCCTATCCGCGGCGAAAACTCCAACCGCGATCGTGAAAGCAACGCCCAATACCCCGTTTCCGTAAATTCGACAACGTTCGTCCGCGCGCCCGCGATCGACTGCTCGAAAGAAAATCCCCATTTGGGCATAAACTCCTGCTCTCCGGCCGGCGGCGGGGTAGCCTCGCGGGCCTTGGCACTTTCTCCTGGGCCGTCCCTACTGTCATGGCTTTCGTCTATAAGGCACGGCTTCATCCCCTGGGCATCAACGATCCCGTTTTGGATTGAGCCCGCTCGCGCCAAAGCGGAAGGGTCATTTCCACCCAACACCTCACTGTTCCGGCATTACCTCCAGTATCATCGCGCCCCGCGGTGGAACGGGCCAGCGGACCGTGTCTCCTCGCCTCAACCCGCTCCTAGTTTCCTGACTCGGATAAACGGAAGAAACTCGAAATCCTTTTCCCTCCGTCAATCCAATGGAATCATCCAGCCCAAAGGAACCTTCGAGGGGCTTAGCATTGGGATTGAAGAGAAAAACGTAGCCACGGTCCTTGATGATGTGCGCCGAACCGTCGGTCTTCCCCGCTTGCGGCCAGTCCGGCAGATCCTTCCGCACGAGGAGGTACGACTCGTTCTTCCTCCCCCAATCCATCCACTTGTGGATGGTCTGCTTGTCGACCTCCGGCATGCCTGCTTTTGTCGGGAGGTAGTACAGCTGGTTGGGCGAGCTCGAAAGCGCGCTCAGAATCACGTAATCGATCGCCTCGGTCTGCCAATCGCGGCCGTGCTTCCCGATGCTCTTGGGTCCGACGAACACCTGTGGCTGGTCGATGTAATGCGGGAAGAAGTGGTGATGGACGCGGACACGGGACCACTTGCGCACCTTGTCGCCGAGCATCACATTGACCGGCTGCCCGCCGAGTCCGGGCAGCGGTGTCGGCTCCGCAAGCTCGTCTATCGTGAACACCGCATCGACGTTCTTCTGGTTGAAGACGCCGAGGTCCATCGGCGGGCGGCAAACAAATATGTAGGCGTCCGGTTTGAACTTGCGAACGTTGGTAATCAGCTCGGCCAGGGCCCGTTCCGAGGCCCAGGTTGCGTCTCCCGGAAGATGGTCGTGGTCAGCCGACGGGCAGTCGACCGGTGTGATGACTCCGCCGCCGCCGAAGAAATCGCCGTCCATAACCCATCCAGCGAAATAACCCGTACGCATTCCGTCCAGGCTGAGGCGGTTGATCCAGTTGAGAAACGGCCGGTTGGCTATGCAATTCCCTTGAACGATCTGGGTGAAGGTCACGCCCGAGAGCATCATGCCCTTCAGGCTTCGTTTCTCGGGAAACTGCAGCCACTCCTTCTTCTCGAAGAGGAATGGCTGGCCTTTCCCGCTCCACCACGGGTGGGTGTTGTTCATCGTGGGCCAGAAGACGACCCGTACCCCCACCTTGCGGGCGTGCTCGTATTTTTTCGAGACCAGCGGTCCCGGGTGATACCCGTCGGTCTCTCGCAAGGCATTCATCCGCTCGGTTTCCCCACCCCAGGGATGATTGTCCGAAACCCAGTCGATCCCGATGTCCTTGAGAAAATCGATCGAGCGGTTGTCCGCCTCGACGCGAGCGGCATCCTTGTAGGTATAGTGCTCCATCTCGCACCACCAACCGCAAGCCATCGGAGCGAAGCCGTGGCGCGGCGGGCCCAGGACGGCCGTCGTCATCGCCACCATCGCGTCCGACTCTGACTGCAGCGGCAAATCGGGTTTTGGTTTCTCTCCGGGCGTGCGCTTGTATACCCCCAAGTAGATCGGTTCGGACTCGGTTGTTTCGTTCGCCTTGACCTTCAGGCTCGGGGCGTATCCCAGCGTGACGGTCTGGTCCTCAAGCGACGAGTTATCGAAGGGTTTCTCCACTCCAAGGAAAACCCCGCCCTTTTCGGAGCGGCCAAAGTAGGTCACGGTCTTTTGATGGGGATATTTCACGATAGCGAGCGCCGGGCCGGAGAAGCGCGCCCGGCTGATCACCAGATTCTTCAGGCGATAGCTCGAATGTGAACTCACGATTAGCTTTTTCTCGAGAAAGTGATTCTTGCTCCCCAACTGGTAGACCGCCTGGACCGTTCGCGCGTCGGCATCATAGGTTGCCACCAGAGATTCCTCCGACTTCTTTTCCAGCGATTTCAGCCGAAAACTCTGCGGTGTCGCGTGGAACTCTTCCGTCGTTACAGCGAATTCGTCCCCCTCAACGGCCAGGTGCTCGGAAGTCAGTCGATTGTCAATGCTGGCGAGCACGCCCCTGTCAGCGTCAAAGGTGAGACGGAGAAACGGGTTCTCCAGTGTCGCTCCCGGCCCGGAAGTGGTCGTTCTACATGCGGAGCCGAGAACAGCGCAAATCCCCAGAAGGAGCGCACAGACCCCAGCGCTCGTTTTATGAGATGCGGTCATGGTTCCCTCGCAACGCGCAATGGTCACCTCGAGACGAGGTCAAGCGCCAGATTGGTTCGCACGAGACAAAAGAATACGGGTTACCCTTTCCCTAAAAAGTCCGCGATCCGACTGGTTGTTAGCTCATTATACAATATACTGTACTCCAAATTCACTGGGAAAGCAGCTGGGAGTTTAGCCCCGTTAGAGTTAGAGCAAACAGGGGTAGAATCACGAAGCATCCAGTGCGAGTCGCCGGCTTTGCCTGCACGGGAGAGACGTAGCTTGACGAGAAAACGCTCGTTTCTACACCAGAGGATGGGGAACGGCGGGAGCCCATATTGCATTTCGCTCATAATCTGACGACCATGGAAGTGCATGGGCAAAACGGCTGATGTCCTGTCTCATCCATCGTCCCAACTGTTGAAATCGCTCCGTTCACGATCTCCAGTATGGCGGCGATGCTCGTACGCGGCCTGGTGTGGACGAACGCCACGTTTGGAGTTTCTGATTCTTACCTTTTGCCGCTGCTCAACAGCAGTTTTAGTCAGACAATCCTGTTAATCCTGTTATCCTGTCAAAAGAAGAGCACCGACACGATAAACGGGATTCAAAAAAGGGGGCAGGATAACGGGATAGGTCTGGACGGCATATGTCCACTGAAGAGAGAATTCTAAGCTGCAGGAATGGTTCCCGGCAGAGGGAAGCGCCGAACCAGGGCGCTACTCAAGGGCTTCCAACCTCTGGGTGCGACGCTGGGCCGTGACGACCTCGTTCACAGTCAGGTCATCGTTTAGAACCACCCCGTAGATCTCCAGCGCTGATTCCCTGGAGATCAATCCGTCAATGACGTCCCGCCGCACTCGCTCCGGAGGCCGTTCGCAAGGATTTCCCCATCCTCCGCCTCCAGGGGTGACACTGGTCAGGCGGGATCCCTTTTCGACGGTGCGCGTGATCTTGGACCCCAGCCTCTCAACGGAGCCATCGGTATGGATCACCGTACAGGATCCTGAGCGTGCGCCTGCCCCGCCAAATACGCCCCAAGGAGCCAGCTCAAAACGGTCGGAGCTCAAAGTGACCGTAAGCCGGTCGCCCAAGATCTCGAACTCACGCTTCATGCCGTAGCCGCCGCGGAATCTTCCCGGACCCGCGCTTTCCGGAACTAGACTGTAATCTCGGATGAGAAGCGGATAGGTCGACTCAATGACCTCGACCGGGGCATTGCGCGTATTGGT
>QHZE01000129.1:0-4442 GCA_003225335.1 Acidobacteriota bacterium | reverse complement strand
ATATTGGCGTTGCATAGCGCACCGGGATGTTGGGCCTCGAGCAGCGTCCCCGGCCGCGTGATCACTCGGATGGGGCGAAACGCACCGAGGTTGGGCGGCAGACCCGGGTCCAAGAGGGCCTTAATCACATAGTACACGCAGGCCTTCACCGAAGGGGGACGGCAGTTCAGGGGTCCCAGGACTTGGGGATCGCTCTCACTGAAATCGGCCAGAATTTCAGAATCCCTCACCGTGACCGTCACGCGGAGGGCAATTCGATCCGTGCTTATCCCGTCTCCTTCAAGGTAGTCCTCGAAAGAAAAGGAACCCTTGGGCAAACGCTGTATCGCTGAGGAGATTCGGCGCTCTGAGTAGTTCATGAGTTCGGTCATATACAGCAACACGGTCTGCTTGCCGTACTTTCCCATGAGTGCCTGCAGCCGCTTTTCTCCGACATTGTTAGCCGCCACCTGTGCCGCCAGATCACCTTTGAATTCTACGGGCGTGCGCAGATTGAAAGATATGAGCCTGACCAGCTCCTCATCCAGCCGACCTCGCTTTGAGATCTTCACGGGAGGAACCTGCAGCCCTTCCTGGTAGTGCTCCCAGACACCGAAAGGCATCGATCCTGGAGCAAAGCCACCCATGTCCACGTGGTGCGCCATGTTTGCGACATAACCCACCACCTCGCCCTCGTAGAACACCGGGGAGATGGCGGCCATATCGTTGAGATGGCCCGGTCCTTCCGGGTATGGAGTATTCATAATGATATCGTCATCGGGCTGCAGGGTTTCGGGTGGAATGGCCTGGAGTGCCGTCTGGACTGCCGGCAGCATCACACCCAGGTGCAAGGGGGTGCCGATCTCTCCCTGTGCGACTATTTCACCCTCGCGCGTGAACACGGCTCCACTGCAGTCGCGCCGGTCCTTGATGTTCGTGGAGTAAGAGGTCCGGATGAGAGCCGCCACCATCTCATCGGCAACCGAGTAAATGGCGTTGGTCATGATCTGAAGGGTGACCGGATCGACCTTGGTCCCGCCAACACCGACATCTTTTTTAATCATACGACGTTCTCCTGAGTGATGAGCAGATTGCCGAACTCGTCCATTACGAGGCGCTGGCCGGGATAGATCACTGTTGTCGAATCCACCTGCTCCACGATGGCGGGCCCATTTACCCGGTTGCCCGAGCGTAGCCGCTCTCGTTCATATACCGTCAAGTCCTGTAACTCTTCATCCAGGTAAACGCGCCGGGAACCTTTCACAGCGTCCGAAGCATCGAGCGTTCCCTCGCCGAATCGTTGGAATTCAGGCATCGGCAGCTTGCCGATAGCTGTCATCCGCATGTTGACGATCTCGGTCATCTCCCTCTCATCGCTGTAGCCATAGGTTGTTCGGTGGAGCTGATGGAACCTCTTCAGGAGCTCGCCCAGGCTGCTCGAGCTCTCGAGTTCCGGCAGCGTGAAACGTGTCTCAAGTGAGAATCCCTGTCCCTGATACCGCATATCAACCGACGACAGCAAGACCACGTTCCGTGCATCCACGCTCTCGTGCCTCATCTGGTCGAGAGCCTGAACTTGGAGTTCAGCGCAGAGCTCGCTCAACTGGCTGACCGTGATTTGTGAGCTGGTTCGCAAGACCGTGCGCACATAGTCATGGCGGAAATCGGCAGTCAACAGTCCAAGCGCGGAGCTGACGCCGGGCGCGGGAGGGATTAAGACTCGCGGGATCTGCAGCTCGGCGGCGAGCTTCATCGCGTGCAATGGACCGGCGCCGCCGAAACTGACGAGCGTGAACTCGCGCGGATCATACCCCTTTTCCACCGACAGGCGCCGCATCGCCTTGGCCATGACCGCATTGATCACGCGAATGATGCCTTCGGCCGACTGCTCCAGCGTGAGTCCGAGGGGTTGTGCGATTTTCTCGCGGATAGCGTTTCGCGACAGGGAAGGGTCGATAGCCATCTCGCCGCCCAGGAAGTACTCCGGGTTAAGGCGTCCGAGAACCAGGTTTGCGTCGGTTACGGTAGGCTCTGTTCCTCCCCGGCCATAGCAAGCAGGTCCGGGATCGGCGCCGGCACTCTGCGGACCTACCTGCAGCGCACCCCCGGCGTCGATCCAGGCGATACTCCCACCTCCGGCTCCTACCGTGTGGATCTCGATCGCAGGCGCCTTGAAGACCTGTCCGCCTATCTCGCTCTCTTCGGCATAGTGGAGGTGTCCGTCGTAGGCGACGGCGACGTCGGCACTTGTCCCGCCGACATCGATGGAGACGATGTTGTGGACACCCGCCTGGCGGCCCAGAACCAATCCGCCCACGGCCCCGGCGGCTGGGCCAGACAGGATGGTATGCACGCAGTGGGTCTGCGCGGTTTTTGCCGTCATGATGCCGCCGTTAGACTGCATAATGTGGAGGCCCGAGGGCACCCCGAGCGAGGCGAGACCGGCTTCCAGGCTGCGCACGTACTCTCCCACCTTGGGCCGCACATACGCGTTGACCACGGTGGTATTCATCCGTTCGAACTCTTTGAACTCCGGGAGAATCTCGCTTGAGACGGATACCCTCGCGTCGGGGATCTCTTCAAAAACCATGCTTCGCAAGAACCGCTCGTGGGCGGGATTGGCATAGGAGTGGAGCAGGCAGATCGCTATGTCTCGAATGCCGAGCGAACCGAGATGACGGATGATCCTACGCGCAGGTTCTTCCTGCACGGGGAGACACACCTCCCCTGTATAGAGCATACGTTCCTGGATTTCCAGGCGAAGGTCGCGCGGGACCAAGGGATCGGGTCGCTGAAGGAAGTAGTCGTAGAGGCGCGGCCGATCCTGGCGCATGATGTAGAGCACGTCGCGGAAGCCTTCGGTGACCAGCAAGGCCACCCGCGCCCCTTTTCGCTCCAGGAGTGTGTTTGTAGCCACGGTGGTCCCGTGGATGAGGAAGTGAACGCCTTCAACGGATAACCGAGATTGTTCAAGCAGTCGGGCGATTCCCTCGACGACGGCGCGGTGCGGCTCAGCGGGATTACTGGGGACCTTCAGCAGCTTGAGCTCGCTCCGGTCTTCGTCAAAGCAAACAATGTCGGTAAAGGTCCCACCAACATCCACCCCGATCCTCAACGGCATGAGCCCTTCCTCCTTCCCATCACCTTAACCAGCCCGAGGAGGAATTATGACTTCGAGGCCAATGTCCTCTAAGCTGGGACCAGCACTCCCGATGCAAGAGCTCGGGGCCCCCAAAATTCGGCGAAGAAACCGGCCCAAGTGAACAAAATTCCTCTTCTATTCAATACATAATACAGTATGCTATTGACAACAATCATCTGGGTGCAATTAAAAGTGCGAGTCAGGATGCGCGCAAAAGACGGACAAATGACCAGTGCGCTATGGAGTGCGGCGACTTGTCAGACTTGTCGCCGCTTTCCTTTTGACGGCGGGGCCATAGCGGCGACAAGTCGCCGCAGTCCAAGAGAGCTGTGATTGTTCAACTTCACCTGACGCAAGCGTAACCTGAGGCGACTCGCACATTTAATTGCACCTCAATCATCTCACGCGAGCGCGTTGTTTTTGCACGTTGTGGCTTCTCGTGTGGCGGTGGATTCGATATCGAATGAATCCTAAGGTCTCGCTGCTTCTGCTACTTCTGACCGGCTCCATCGTAAATCGCTCGACAGACGCAAGCACGCTGGTAGTCCGCGGAGCCAACCTGTTCGACAGTGAAACAAAAGCGATGCGTCCCGACCAGACAATCGTTGTCCTGGGAGAGCGGATCGCCACGGTGGGTGAGACTCGACAGGTGAAGATTCCCAAGGGCTCGACCATTCTTGATGGGCGAGGCAAGTACATTATCCCAGGGCTAATCGACGCCCATGCGCACGTGATGACGGTTCTCTATTGGGCTCAGATGACCGGCGACGAGACCCTGCCCTACTATCTCGCAAATGGGGTCACAGCGATCCGGAATACGGGGGACGGGATTGCGGTGCAAAAACTGATTCGACAATACGCCCTCGAGCACCCCCAGGTTTCGCCGCGTCTCTTCATGTGCAGCCCTCTGATCGACCGCGATCCGCCCATTCACCGGGACATTGGATGGCCCGTCACGCGGCCGGATCAAGTCCCTGCCTTCGTCGCAGACATGGCGATGTGGGGGGTAACGACCTTGAAAATCTACGCCGGCTGCTCCCCCGACGTGGCTCGCAAGGTGATCGAGGAGGGACACCGGCACGGCCTCGTGGTTACGGGACACCTGAGCAGCTATCGGGTGGAGGACGCGCTCGCAGACGGCATCGATTGCATCGAGCACATCGAATCGATTTCGGGTTTTCTCCTCACCGATCCGCGCGACCGCCACAGCCTGGACATAAGCGGTGATACAGCCCGCCGCCTGATCCAGCGGATTGTCGAACGCAAAGTGTTCATCGACCCGACCCTGAGCGTCTTTTGGGGAACCCTTTTCTTTGTGGAC
>QHZE01000128.1 GCA_003225335.1 Acidobacteriota bacterium | reverse complement strand
GCTCTCATGGCGACCCGAGGGGCGTTGCGAACTTGTATTCCACCCGAGAGTGGGAGACCTGTGGTCTTGCGTTGTAGTGGCGGACAAAGCATTCTGAAGGAACTCTCCAACGAGTTGGTGGCGGTCGACCTCGAGGACGCCGCGCGTATGAATGCGTCTGCTATGGCTGTCCAAGTTTACATCGGGGGTGAGTATGAACACCAGTCGATCCGGAACCTGGTCACCGTCATTAACTCCGGGAACCGATTTGGAATTCCAACGCTTGGAGTCAATGGTGTGGGGAAGGACTTGGTGCGAGATGCGAGGTATCTGGGTTTGGCAGCTCGGATTGTGGCTGAGTTGGGCGCTCACTTCGTGAAGACCTATTTTGTGGAGAGTGGCTTCGAAAGAGTGGTGGCGGGCTGTCCCGTTCCCATTGTGGTGGCTGGCGGAAAGAAACTCCCCGAACTGGAGGCGCTAAGCATGGCCTACAAAGCCGTAAACCAGGGAGCAGCCGGTGTTGACATGGGGAGAAACATCTTTCAGTCGGAAGCTCCCGTGGCCATGATTCAGGCAGTGCGGGCCGTAGTGCATCAGAACGAAACGCCAGAGAAAGCATTTGAGCTGTACAAGAGTCTGAAGAGCGAACGCCATACGCGCGGCGAAGATCTGCAGGCTAACGCTTTCGTTAGCCTGCCAAGATAAGAATATTCCCCTCCGGTGGAGGGTGCAGGGTGGGTTGTGCTTTGTGGCGGGAACCAACCCGGGAGCTTTATCCGGAGGGCCTGAAAAAGCCCATGGCGAGAAGAGCGCTCGCCGTGGCTACCAAAGCTGTTTGATGAGAGGAGAGAAACAATGCCTAAAAAAGCAGAAAGAGAAATCGTCTGCATTGCCCAATTTACGGCCAAGCACGGCAAAGAAGATGAGCTCATTGCAGCGCTTCATAGCCTGATGGCGCCGACGCACAAAGAGAAGGGATGTATCCGCTACGAGCTCAACCAGAACATCGATAATCCCAGAGTGATCACTTTTATCGAGAAGTTCGCCAGCAAGGAAGATTTTGACCTTCATTGCAACATGCCATACATCAAGGCACACTTCGAAAAATCACCTCAGTGGGCTGCGTTGAGGCCGGGGGCGCCGCCCCCGGCTACAACAACATTTGCCCTTTAATTTTCTGATGGCTGAAAGCTGATTGCTGAGCGCTGACGGCTGACGGCTGACGGCTCACAGCTGGACCGCCTCGATTATGAACACCAACGAGCTCGACACGCCTGCCCTGTTGCTGGATCTGGATTGCATGGAAAGCAATCTAAAGCAGATGGCTGGTTTTCTCAGCCACGCTCCGGCAAAGCTTCGCCCTCACTTCAAGAATCACCGGATTCTGGCGCTGGCACAAAGACAAATCGAGGCGGGCGCCATTGGGATGACCTGCGCCAGGCTCCGCCAAGCCGAGCTGTTGGTCGACTACGGAATCAAGGATATCCTGATCGCAAACGAAATTGCAGGTGAAGCCAAGATCAAACAGTTCGTCGAGCTTTCCCGGCGTGCCGACGTCATTGTGGCCGTGGACAATGAGAAAGTCGTTGCCGACATGGCCAGGGTCTCGCGTAACCACAATACGCCGGTCAATGTGCTGGTGGACATCGATGTCGGCTTGAAACGTTGTGGAGTGGCGACAACCGAGGCGGCCCTTCGTCTGGCCCAAATCGTAATGGAAAACGGACTGAAGCTTCGCGGCATAATGGGATACGAAGGCCACCTGCAACCGATTGTGCCCGGTGCTGAGAAAGAGCGGACGGTGAGGTCCTCTATGCAGTTGCTCATCGATGCGAAGAACCGGATTGAATCAGCCGGAATACGCGCCCCGATCGCTAGTTGTGGCGGCACAGGCACCTATTCAATCATGGCCTCATTTCCCGGTGTGACCGAAATACAGGCCGGCTCCTATCTGCTCATGGATGCCTGGTACAAGGCTTACGCTCCGGAGTTCAAGCTCGCCCTGAGCCTGCTGGTGACCGTGATCAGCAAGACACCTGGGGAGCGAATCATTGTAGACGCCGGTGTGAAGGCTCTCAGTGGTGAACGGGGAATGCCGTTAGTAAAAGCGATTCACGGCCTTCGCCTGAAAGCCTTGCATGCCGAGCACGGAGTGGTCGAGATTCAAGATCGATCGGTCTCTGTCGAAGTCGGAGACAAAATTGAGCTCTGGGTTCACTACCACGATGGAACTATCAATCTGCATCGCCGTGCGTTCGGGATTCGGAACGGAACCGTCGAGGAAGTCTTCAAAATCGAGGCAGACGTACGGGACTCCTGAAGCCTAGTTCGTTATGCGTGACCTTCCGAGAACTTTATTCACGTTTCGGGAATCGCATGGGTAGCGACGCTGAGCGGGCTCTGCGAGGCGTGGGTGCGGGTTACATTGGCGAAAAGCCCACGGCTCGCAAAAGCGCTCACCGTGGCTACCAAAGATACCAGGATATCAAGGGTGGCAGACCTTAGCTGGTTGATATGGAGGTCCGAAAATGAAAGCAGCAGTGTGGCACGCGCGGGAGGATGTGCGTGTGGAAGAGGTGCATGACCCACCCCTTCCGGAGATAGGTCAGGTGCAAGTCGAAGTAGCCTGGTGCGGAATCTGCGGCACCGATTTGCATGAATACGCGGGAGGCCCTTTATATATCCCTGCAAACAAAGCCCACCCGGTAACCGGGGTTCAGGCCCCCGTGATCATCGGGCATGAAATGTCGGGCCGGGTGGTGGCTCTCGGTGAAGGAGTGGAGGGGTTCAAGATTGGAGACCGCATTGCCGCCTGTCCCATCATCGGTTGTGGCGAGTGTCGTTGGTGTAGGACAGGCTCCATGGCGCAATGTGACAAAGTGGCTTTCCTGGGAACTTCGTGGTGGGGTGGTGGATTCTCAGATAGGCTGAACCTCTATGCGTACCAATGTTACCACCTGCCCGACTCAATGCCCGATGAGATCGGGGCCCTGGTTGAGCCCTTCGCATCGACGGCCCGTGCGGTCGTTCGTGCTGGAGTGAATTCCGAGCATAACGTAGCGATCCTCGGAGCCGGGCCCATTGGCCTTATGTCCCTGCTGGCCGCGGCAATTCGGGGGGCTAAGCGAGTCGTGGCCGTAGAGGTGGCGGAGCGCCGCATTGAAGCGGCAGCCGGGTGTGGGGCGACTGCGGTCATCAACCCCAACCGAGAGGATCCTCTGAAGCGAGCCGAGGAAGTGACTGAAGGGGAGGGTTTCGATGTGGTCGTGGAGTGCGTGGGCCAGCAGTCCACCGGGTTGCTGGCAGGCCGATTGACGCGGACACGGGGAACACTGGCGGTCATGGGTGTCTTCGAGGAGCCTGCTCCGCTGGACTTCACCGACCTCGTGTTTCGGGAGAAGACAGTGATAGGCAGTATGAGTGGCTACGGTCTCTTTGATGAAGCGATCCGGATGATGGGTGATCCTAGATTCAAAGGCAATGTGATCATTACCCAACGCATCCGTTTGCAGGATCTCATTGAGGAAGGGTTTCGTCCACTTCTCACCGAGAAGCACAAGCATGTTAAGACGCTGGTTTCGCCTCGCTGAGTTGTCGGACTAGTGGGCGGGGACTAGAGACTAGGGACTAACGGGGGCGAGGGGAACCCGCCCTAAGTCCCCCCTGGACAAGGGGAGCTGTGAAAAAGTTCGAAATGCGGAGGAAACGCCAGGTGAGGGCACGTGGCCTACAATGATTCCAAAGGTCTTGCCAATGTGTTGTAGGCAGGGTCCCCTGACCCGGCGCATTTTTTCACAGCTCCAGGGGGGACCAGAGGGGGGGTCTATCTCGTTGCCAGCGCTAGCGTCTCGGCTGGATAGTCTGGATAATAGGGAGCAACTATGAGACTGAAGGGGAAGGTGGCAGTTGTTACCGGGGCCGGAGCCGGTATTGGCCAGGCTGTAGCCCTGCGGTTTGCCCGGGAAGGCGCTGGAGTGGTGGTGGCGGAGATCGACAGCGGCAACGGCCAGGCGACGGTAGAAGCGATTCAGCGCTCGGAGGGCGCTGCTCTCTTCGCGCGGGCAGACGTCTCCGATGAAAACGACGTGAAGGCCATGGTCACTGCTGCGTCTAACTGTTTCGGACGGATTGACATCCTGTTCAACAATGCAGCCATACTGCTTCACGGCCGGGACACCCGGGCCCACGAGCTCAGCACTGAAGTGTGGGATCGAACCATGGCGGTTAACTTGGGAGGGTATTGGTTATGCTCGAAGTACGTTATCCCGCACATGCTTCGGCAGCGGCAGGGATCAATTATTCACGTTGCCTCTCCGACGGGCATGCTCGGCTTTGCATCTCTGACCGCTTACAGCACCAGCAAAGGTGGCGTGTTTGCATTGACGCGTGCCATGGCTGCGGATTACGCTCCGGAGCACATCCGGGTAAATGCCATTGTGCCGGGTACTATCGATACCCCCATGAATGCTGCTGAACTCGCCAATGAGGAGTCGCGTCAACGTTTTATTGCAATGGCTCCCGCAGGGCGCTTAGGCATACCGGAAGACATCTGCGGATTGGCCGTCTTCCTGGCCTCTGATGAATCTCAATATTGCGTCGGAGGTTTCTATGCCGTGGATGGAGGACAGACAGCGGTTTAGGTGTTGACGCCTGTTAGTAATGAAGGAGAGGTAGGGACGCGGTGCTGCACGTCCACGTTCGGTTTTTGGAAAATGGACGCGCGGCAGCGCATCCCTACCGTGTCGCCATTCGGAATTTTTCACAGCTGCGTGAAGGTGTGAAAAAGTTGAAGAGTGGGTTTACAGCGGGCTTGTAGTGACGACTTTAGTCGTTTCTTTTCAACCCGACTCTGAAACGACTGAAGTCGTCACTACGATTATCACAGCTCCCTCTTCAAAGGGGGGCCGGTTTCAATTTTCAGTCCTCGCAAAGATGAAAACTTCACCTAGTACCTGTGGTATGACGGGACTTTTTCTCGTATCGAGGAGCTTCCAGCTGAGCCGCGGGCTTGACTGGGACATGAGACACTTCCTCTCCAGCCTGTCCGAAGCACCGTCTGTAGGACAACGGCGTCATTCCGACCAGCTTTCGGAAAGCCACGCCAAAATGGCTCTGGTCACAGAATCCAATGGCCTGACTGATTTCGGAAATCGACTGGTCTGTCAGAGCGAGCAGTGATTGAGCTTTGGCGATTCGAAAGTGATTGAGGTAAGCTAGAAAAGACTGCCCCGTTGCTCGCTTGAAAAAGTACATGAAATGGGAATTACTGGTGGCGCAGATCCGCGCGGCATCTTCCACGCGGATCGCCTCATCGTAGTGCTCCTCCAAGTAATCAAAGACAGGACGCAGCCGTTGGATTGCAGCCTGTTTTCGATTGAAGGTTTCATGAGTGCCCAGATAAGCCGTGTAGTGATTCACGAGGAGCATCAAAATCATCTTCAAATAGGTCTTCACTGCCAGCCGTGCGCGATTCGCAGAAGCGGGTAACTCTGCCTTAATGCGCTGGAGCAAATCCAGGATCTGAGATGGAATGCCCGTGCTTGCGGAAATGACGTGAGGGAAATCG
>QHZE01000127.1 GCA_003225335.1 Acidobacteriota bacterium | reverse complement strand
AACTGGCGCGCGCCACGGGCCGCTACCGGGAGGTGGCGCGCCGTTGTTACATTTCTGAACGCAGAATCGTCTCCAGGATCCACCAGCTCGCACCGCCTAGCGCTGCGCATGCGGGCAACGTGATCACCCACGCCTGAAGCATGGACCAAACGGTCTTCCACCGGACCACACGCTCATTTCGGCGGAGGCCTATACCCATGATAGCGGCGGCCGACACATGTGTTGTCGAGACGGGAAGCCCCCAATGCGAGGCAAAGGCGACCAAAAAACCCGTGACGAGGTTTGCAGAGAGTCCTTCGACCGTGCTCATTGGAGTGATCTTTTCGGCCAGCGTTTCTGTGACGCGCCGCCCGGTCTTCAGGCTCCCGAAAACCATGGCCAGCGCTACCAGGATGAACAGGAGTGTGGTGTCGCGCCCGAGCGTCAATGCCGGCACCACGCCGAGCGCCGCAATCTTGGGGGCATCGTTCAGGCCTCGCGCAAAGCTCGTCAGGCCGCTTGAAATCCAGTGCAGGCCGTCACCGATCTCAATGCCGGCTATGGTCGTCGTGCGAGCGCGGCAGTTGTCGACGTGATCGATCACGACGCGTACGGCCGGAAGCGCAGCATCTCCGACGGCAATGCCGGTGAGGGCTGACCTCACTGGAAGCCGCGCCTCCGCGCACGCGCATTGGCTGTCCAGCGGTCCGAGAGCCGCCCGCAGGGCGGGAAATAGAAGCCAAAGCCCGGCGAGCGAGACCAGCGGACTGAAAAGGAGCGGAAAAACAACCTTGTGCTCAAGCGACGTCCACAGAACGCCGCGCCAGCCAAACGCGGCGAGCGCCGCCCCGCAGAGCGCGCCGGTGATAGCATGAGTCGTAGAAACCGGCAGGCCTGTCCAAGTCGCCAAGAGGACCCAGATGATCGCACCGATCAGCGCCGCCAGCAGGAAAGTGCCGGACATCTGGTGATGAGGACCGATGATGCCTTTGCTGAAAGTGTCGATCAGCGCTTGCGAAAAGATTCCCGCTGCCAGCGACCCGGCCGCGGTCCAGGCTGTCCCCCATACGAGAGCCTGCCGGTAGCGACTGGTCCCGCTCCCGACCAGCGTCGCAACCCCCTTGGAGACGTCGTTGGCGCCGTTGGCGTAGGCCAGAGCGGCAAGAGCCAGAAACAATAAAAGACCGACAGCCAATGACATGACGATTCCTCAGCAGCACGAGCCCGGCACTTCCGAATCCTCCGAAGAACAACATGAGCTATCGCCAGGGGCGCAACAGGAGTATTCGGGCGAAGTCGCGCCCGCTTCGAGGACTACGAACGATCCTTTGTACGGAGGATTCATCAACTTCGAAGCTGTGTCGGTGCACACTTCAATCGGTTCGTTTCGGAGGAAGAGATGTCCTTCTTCATCCAGCACACCCTTCTGCGGCCCGACATAGATCGCGCGCTGTCCTTTGAACACGCACCCCGAGGTTTTCTCGAACTTGTAACCGCGAACCGTGACCGAGTAAAACCGGTAGCCCTCCACCTCTTTCCAGTAGGTTTTCCGTAAGACCTGCAGGCCGTAGAACCCGCTTTGTTCGAGGTAGGCAAGGAGTTCCTCTTCGGTGAGCGCTCCGGAAATGCACTCCCCCCAAAGCATGCGGTTGACGCGCAGGTGCGCGGGGACCTGCTCTTCACTCACGATGTCGCTCACGACGATTCGGCCGTGGTCTTTGAGAACGCGCCACATCTCCCGGAACACCTTTTTCTTGTCGGGCGACAGATTGATGACGCAGTTTGACGTGATGAGATCGACTGTCTTGCTTTCAACGGGGATCTGCTCCAGGTACCCACGGCGAAATTCGACCACGTCGTAGCCAAGGTTGCCGGCCACCGGCTTCTTGTTGCGAGTGGCCACTTCAAGCATTTCTTCGGTCATGTCAACTCCGATCACTTGACCCCCAGGACCCACTTTCTTGGCGGCGATAAAGCAGTCGATCCCTCCCCCCGAGCCGAGGTCGACCACGGTCTCTCCCGGCCCGGCCGCGGCCAGCGTCACGGGCGAGCCGCAGCCGTAAAAGCGGTCGATCACGTCCTGAGGAATGTGACTGATGTCGGCGCGATCGTAACTGACAGGACAGCACAGCTCGGCCTGCGGCTCTTCGGCCGCCCTGCTGTAGAACTCCTGGACGGCCTGGCGCGATTTTTTGATGTCGAACGCGAGCACGCAGTTGGAATGGAGCGTGGCGACGGCCGTGTCGCTTCGCACGTCTATCGCTTCCGTGTCCGTGCCGCAGTCGATCGCCCCCTCACCCATGGAATGAAACAGAATGGGAGCGTCGAAGCCGGAGCGCCGGTTGAAGGCCTGCCGCTTCTCATCCGCCAGATCGAACATCACGTCCCGGGCGATAGCAGTGTAGACCTCGTAATACGGGTCGGGGGCATGGAGGTCTCCGTCGCTGGTCGCGTTGATGCTGAAAAAGTAGCTATGCTCGATATCGCCGCCACCGAGGATGAATTTAAACGGATCACCGGGAGGAAGCTGCTTGCGCACGACCGAGGCCTCACGAAACCGTCGCGCTACTTCGGAATCTTGCCAGATTCCGCGCAGGTTGCCGTTTGAGACTAGGCCTGCCCGCAGCGGCTTGAAGTCTGCCATGGCGGCCGATGGATAGACCGACCCGTCAGAGTAGACGCACATCGAGTCCCAGAACTGATTTCCAAGGTCGTACTTCACGAACGGCCGGCCGTTGACGCGCAGCTTTATCGCCTCGATGTTGTCTACCGTCACCCTCTGCTCCCGGGCGCGCATACTCGTGGCGCGCACCATTTCGATCAGCTCCGCTGTCGAGGGGAACAAGCCGGGCGCCGTTTCCATCACGCGCCCCCGGCGGTGCATCCACATCAGATGCTGCGATTGCGCCCCCCAGTTTCTTGCGAGCTGCGTGATCTCCGGAATTTCCCGGAGGTTCTCCTTCGTCACCACCGTGGTCAGAGAGACCGGAAATCCTATCCTCGTGACATTGATCGTGCCTTCCCGGATCTTGAAGAACGTCCCCTCGCCGCGAAGCCGGTCGTTGGTCTCCGGGCGCGCGCCATCGAGCGAGATTTGCAGGCGTACAAGGTCCCGGTTAAAAGCAGAGATCCTTTTCAACCGGTCGCCGTGAAACAGCGTCGCGTTGGTCAGGATAATCAGCTCGGCCGCCTTCCGGTTGACGACGTAGTCGATCAGCTCGAAAATGTCGGGCCGAGCAAAGGGCTCGCCCCCCGTGAAATAAAACCGCACGACGCCGCATTCGACGGCCTGGTCGATGATGTTCTTGATACCGGCGGCCGGTAATCCGCGATCCCCCGCGGGCGACGAGCTGACCAGGCAGTGCGTGCAGGTCAGATTGCAGGAATTGTTGGTATGGATCCAGAGCTCGCGCAGCTTTTCCGGCTTGAGGTGCGTTGACCGGCCGGCATAGGGCTCGCGCTCGATAGCGGCCGGCGAGATGATCCGGGCGCGCAGGGCCTCCCGCAAGAAGCTGTGCACGTGAAGCCACGCCTTGGCGCTGTCCAGCCCATTTTCCACCCCATAGCGGCGAACGATGCCGGCTACAGGCAGGGCTTCACCCACCATCGAAAGAATGGACGAACCGCGGCGGTCGGTGGCCACCCAGTTCGGCGCGTCGGGATCGACTACAAAATGAATTCCACCCTCCTCAAATTCCACTGTTCGACGATGGAAAACCTGACTGTCCCTTAGTGCCATCATTGTTTCTCTGCTCCCTATGTTTTGAAGAAAGTATCTAGCAAAAGGTACTGATTTGTCGCCAGCTCTTTAACACTTGTGACCGGTTTCACCTCGGCGCCTCGTCCAAATTGGCGCCTTGTTGGCTCACCGGGAACGGTTCGACGACCAGTCATAGGACATGAACTCGATGGACACCTCAGCGCGGCGGGCCGCCACAAAATGTCTAACCTCATCGCCGGCATACCTGG
>QHZE01000126.1 GCA_003225335.1 Acidobacteriota bacterium | reverse complement strand
GCTTCGTCTGTCGCTCGAAAATCCGCACCCCGATAGCTCGGAACTCGCCGAGGCGGGGCTGGAGGATTGGGTAAAGGGACTCCGGGATGAGGACGCATCCCTGATCGATCCCAAAGCCGACAAACCAGTCAAGTGGATACCCGGGCGGGGCTGGACTCGCAGAAAGTGAAGCTCCATCGCGGCACACTCGTCTTAGTCGATCTGAATCCCACGGTTGGTCACGAGCAACGGGGACTCCGGCCCTGTGTCATCGTCAGCGATCCTGACGTCGCCGGGGATCAGCGCTTTCCGATTCTCTGCGTGGTGCCTGTGACGGGCAAGGCGGGAGTGGGCGCGTTGTATCCATCGCTTTCAGCCGGCCGAAGCGGCCTCTTGAAAAAGTCCTTCGCGCTCGTCGATCAGCTTCGTTCCATCGATAAGAGAACGGTTGGACACACTCTTGGCCGAGTCGAACGCGGGGAAATGGAAGCGATTGACGTCGGACTTCGACTGTACCTGGGATTGGAGTAACGCGGTTTGGAGTTCAGCCTTCAGGCTGCACTCGACCCGGGCGGGCAAAGCCTGAACTCCGAACGACCCACGCACTGAGCCTTCACAAATTTGCGGATTTTCCCTTCACAAACTGATAGAGTCACGCCTTCGATAATTTTTGTCCGGAGTTCAGACTTTAGCCTGCCCACAGAGCCAGAGTTCTGAACGCAGGTTTAGGGTGAACTCGAAACCCTATCTCCCCATGAAACACTTACTGCCTTCCCTGCTCGGTTCCGTCGTCTTGACTTTTTCGATCAACTCCGCCATTGCCGCGGATCAACATCCGGCCGGCGCCGGACCCAGTTTCAAAGGGCCGGTCGGGCTTCAGCTCTACAGCCTGCGCGAGCAATTCGCCAAGGATGTTCCGTCGACTCTCGACCGCGTCCGCGGCTTTGGCATTGAGTACGTCGAGCTGGCCGGCACTTACGAACTCGCTCCGGAGAAATTCAAAGAACAGCTCGACGCCAAGGGACTGAAACCGGTCAGCGGTCATTTCCCCTTTGAACAGTTGCGCGACCACCTCGAAGACGTAGCGCGCGAGGCGAAGACGCTCGGCCTGCAGTACGCCGGCTGCGCCTGGATTCCGCACAAGGACCCGTTCGACGAAAAGACCTGTCGCGAGGCGGCCGCGGTCTTCAATCGTGCCGGTGCCGCGCTCGCCAAACATGGACTGAAATTCTTCTACCACGCGCACGGCTACGAGTTTCAGCCGCACGGCAAGGGCACATTGTTCGACCTGATGATGGCCGAGACGAAGCCTGAATGGGTTCGTTACGAGATGGACGTTTTTTGGATTGTTCACCCGGGCCAGGATCCCGTGAAGCTGCTCGAAAAATACGGCAGCCGCTTCGAGCTCATGCACGTCAAAGACATGAAGAAGGGGACGCCGACCGGACTCCTCACCGGGCAATCGGATGTGAGCAACGACGTGGCGCTCGGCACCGGCGTCATGGAGTGGGCCGCCATTTTGAAAGCTGCCCGAAAGGCCGGTGTGAAATGGTATTTCATCGAAGACGAATCGCCGGCTTCGGTTGAACAAATCCCCCAAAGCCTGCGCTATTTGGAGCGGCTAAAATTCTAGTCCGCGTTAACTGCAGAAAGTGCAACCACAGATGAACACCGATGAACACAGATAACATTATCTGTGTTCATCGGTGTTCATCTGTGGTTTCATTCAGCCCGATATGAAACGCTCGATCCCGACTTCCCTGGTTCTTTTGAGCCTTGGCATTTTCCTTCAACCTGGACCCGGCTCTTCCCAGGTTTCAGCGCTCGGACTGTTCGAGGCGCACGGTGACGTTGGCGCCGTAGGCAAGCCCGGTGCGGTTGAATACGATGCCGCGCGGAAGAGTTACCTCGTTGCCGGAGGCGGGGAGAACATGTGGCTCGCCAGCGACGCGTTTCACTTCGTCTGGAAACAGGCGTCGGGCGACGTCTCGCTCGCAGCGGACATCCGCTGGATGGGCGCCGGCGGCAAGCCGCATCGCAAGGCGTGCCTGCTCATCCGTCAGAGTCTGGATCCGGACTCTGCCTATGCCGACGCCGTCGTCCACGGCGAGGGCCTCACGTCGCTTCAATACCGCGAAGCGCGCGGCGGTCCGACGCGCGAGATTCAATCCAACGTTGCCGCGCCGCGAAGAATCCGCATCGAGAAAGAGGGCGGCTACGTTTCCATGTCGATTGCCCGCGAGGGCGAAGCGCTTCACGCCGCCGGCGGGTCGTTCAAGATCAAACTGAGCGAACCATTCTTCGTCGGGCTGGGCGTCTGCGCCCACGACAACAACGCGCTGGAGAAGGCCGTCTTTTCAAACGTCGAAATCATGAGCGGAAAACGGGAAGCCGCCGGCAAGCCAGTGCTGGAAAGCACGCTGGAAACGATTGCGGTCGCTTCAAAGGACCGGCGCGTGGTCTATCACACGCGCGATCACATCGAAGCCCCGAATTGGTCACGCGATGGCAAATATTTTCTGTTCAACCGCGGCGGCCGCATCTACACGCTTCCCGTCGCCGGCGGTGAGCCTCAGTCGCTCGACACCGGGTCCGCCACGGGCTGCAACAACGATCACGGTCTGTCGCCCGACGGAACGCAACTGGCCGTGAGCGACCAGTCCGAGGAGCGCAAGTCGCTCATCTATATCCTGCCCGCCGGCGGCGGAACGCCGCGCCGCGTCACACGCCTGGGTCCGTCCTACTGGCACGGCTGGTCGCCGGACGGCAAGACCCTGGCCTTCTGCGGCGAAAGAAACGGCGAGTTTGACATCTACACCATCCCGGCCGACGGCGGAGAAGAGAGGAGATTGACGGCGGCGCCCGGTTTGGACGATGGCCCCGATTATTCGCCTGACGGCCAGTACATACACTTCAACTCGGAGCGGACAGGGACGATGCAAATCTGGCGCATGAAATCCGACGGCGGCGATCCGCAACAGATCACCTCCGATGACTACAACAACTGGTTTCCGCACCCTTCGCCCGACGGCAAATGGATCGCCTTTCTTTCGTACGAAAAGGACGTGAAGGGCCACCCGGCAAACAAGGACGTGATGCTCCGGCTCATGCCCGTGGGCGGAGGCGAAATTCAAGTGCTGGCGAAACTCTTCGGCGGACAAGGGACGATCAACGTCCCGTCCTGGTCGCCCGACAGCCGCAACCTGGCCTTCGTAAGCTACAGTCTGGTTAACCCCTGACGGGTCGCCCGGAGGCAGGGCACCCGCCGGAAAGACTTGCCACGAATTTCACGAATTACACGAATTCTTTTTGCTTAACCACTGATGAACACAGATAAACACAGATCTGTGCCCATCTGTGTTCATCGGTGGTTTCATTTTTGCGGTTTACGAGTCAGTCGCGCAGGGGGATCTGGCTATGAGAAACAACTCGTCGGCTTATGGGATGTTTCTATCGCTGCCTGTATTTTTGGTCGCGCTGGGAGGTCCGGTTCCCGCCCAGCAGTTCACGGGAACTATTCGGGGCGTTGTTCACGATCCGAGCGGCGCGGTCGTCCCTGGCGCCGAGGTGTCCGTCGTCAACCAGAGCACCAACGAAGCTCGCAACGTCGTGACAGGAGACAACGGCATTTACGTCGTCCCGCAGCTGAAGCCGGGCACCTATCGAGTCATGGTCAAGCTCTCCGGCTTCAAGTCGGCGACCGTGGATGAAATCAAGCTGGACGTGCAGCAGGTTCGCGCCGTTGACCTGACGCTGAGCGTCGGCGAGACCAGCGAAGTGGTCACAGTCACCGAGTCAGGCGCGGCGGCGATTGAATCGGTGAGTTCCACCGTCAGCCAGACAATCGAAAACAAGCGCGTCGTTGACCTGCCGATCAATGGCCGCAACCCGTTCTCGCTGGCGACGCTCAGCCCGGGGGTCATCCCCGCGCCCGGTTCGTCGCCTTTCATCAGCGGCGGGCGCAATGCGACCAGCGAAGTGA
>QHZE01000125.1 GCA_003225335.1 Acidobacteriota bacterium | reverse complement strand
AGCACAGCCCGCCGAACCAGCAATCATCCAGTTCGTTGACATCGCCGCGAAGGCAGGCGTTAGGTTCGTGCTCCTGGACGGCTCCACGCCCGAGAGGCACCAGATCGAGCCCATGGTCGGCGGCGTGGCGGTATTCGACTTCAATAATGACGGCCGCCCTGATATCTACTTCGTCAACGGCGCCCGGCAGCCTCTCTTAAACAAGCCGGACCCCTCCTATTACAACCGGCTGTATCGCAACGACGGTAACTTCACCTTCACCGACGTGACGGACGAGGCTGGAGTGCGGGGCGACGGCTTCGCGACAGGCGTAGCAGCCGGTGACTATGACAACGACGGCTTCGTGGATCTGTTTATCGCCGGTGTCAACCGGAACATTCTTTACCGGAATCGCGGGGACGGTACCTTCGAAGATGTAACCGTGCGGGCCGGGCTAGGGCCTGCGCCCGGCGCCAGGAAACCGTGGGCGATCGGCGCGGGATGGTTCGACTACGATAACGATGGTCGGCTCGATCTGATCGTCGTTCACTACTGTGTCTGGAACGCGCAGAAGGAGCCCGTGTGTACCATCGGGAAGACGCGCACGTATTGCCATCCAAAATACTACGACGGCCTGCCGAATGCGCTTTTCCACAACAACGGCGACGGCACATTCACCGATGTCTCCGCCGAATCCGGCGTGGGGTCGCACGTGGGCAAGGGAATGTCCGCCAGCTTCCTCGATTTCAACCACGATGGCCGCCTGGATGTGTTCGTGGCGAACGATACGGTTCCAAATTTCCTGTTCCAGAACGAGGGCCAGGGCAGGTTTCGCGAAGTTGGGCTGCGGGCGGGCGTGGCCTTCAACGACGACGGGCGGGCAGTCAGTTCGATGGGCGTGGATGCCCGCGACTTCGATAATGACGGCGAAGAAGACCTGTTCGTGACGGCAAACAACAACGACACTTTTCCGTTATTCCGCGGTCTGCCAAAAGCCTTTTTTTCCGACCTCACATACCCCAGCGGTGTCGGCCGGCTGACCCTGGCATATACCGGATGGAGCAACGGTATCTTCGACTTCGATAACGACGGCAACAAGGACCTCTTCGCGGCCTGCGGCGCGATTGACAACAACGTCGAGGCCTATTCGCATCGCAAATCGCGCCACCCCAACCTCATGCTGGTCAATCTCGGCAACAAGCGCTTCGCCGATGTGACGGCAGGCGCGGGCGCGGATTTTCATACGGCCGGACGGCACCGCGGCGCCGCGTTCGGCGACTACGACGGCGACGGCAGGATCGACGTCGTGGTCAGCCGTATCGGCGAGCCGGCCGAGTTGTTCCGCAACGTGACCCCCGCGTCGAATCACTGGCTCGGATTGCGCCTGCGCGGCACCCGCAGCAATCGAGATGCGATTGGCGCGCTCATCCGCGTAACCGGCGCCTCCGGGCGGGAGTTGTGGAACCGTGTCACCACGGCAGTGGGCTACGGCTCCTCGAGCGACAAGACGGTGCACTTCGGAATGGCCAATGACATCACTGCCAAGTCGGTCGAGATCCAATGGCCGAGCGGCGTGCGGCAGCGATTGCAGGACGTTGGATGCGACCGTTATCTGACGATCACCGAACCCCAGTGACAGCCGGTGAGTTTTGGTGCCTGCTCCAGCCTTCCCGTCCCAACATAAACTCCCGATCCGCTTCCTGTGTTCGCCCAAGTTGTAGGTATGCTCTGCCCAGGATCAGCCGAATGGCCCATGCCGAAGGATCGAGAGCTAAAGCGCGCTCGAGGCTCTTGGCCGCAGCTTGCGCTTTCCCTGCGTCGAGCAGCGCTTTCCCCAGCTCAGCGTGCGCGCGGGCGGAACCTGGTTTCGCCTTGGCGGCCTTTTCCAGCAGCTGCAGAGCATCTTCGGTGCGTCCCTGCCGCACCAGGAAAGCGCCATAGTCCACGCGCGGGTCCTCTGGGCCGGGCGCATGATCTAGATAGGATCGCACGGCGGCCTGGAACTGGATTTCTGCCTTCTCCGGCTGGCCCAATCCCACGAGGTTTAACGCCGCGGCACGGTGGATTCTGGCCTTGCCCTGAGCGGTGGCGGTGGCATGCTCCAGAGCCCGTTCAAACGCACGCTGAGACTCGTCGAACCGGCCGAGGATGTGCAGAGTTTGTGCGGAATAGTAGCACGAGTCCGCTTCGCTGGGAGCGAGGGCGCATGCTTTGCCGAAGGCTGCGGCTGCCGCTTCCATGTTGCGCGCCTTCAGAGCGGCGCGACCTTCCTCGAGTGCAGCAAGCCCCGCGGAAATATCCTGGGCGGCGCGGCCTGAGAGCGCCACGACGAGCGACGGAAACAGCAGCCATACGGTCTGCTTGAGTTTTACCACTCGATCACACCACATCAGGTAGCGCCGGCATCTTGCCGGCGTTCTTAATTAGTTTCTGTCGCGAAACTCAGGACCCCACAGGGGTCCAGCAGGAAAGCCCAGGGCGCGAGCCCTGGGTTCAGGTACAGCATCCTGGGAGGAAGCCCTGAAAGGGCGGCGCAGACTGCTTCGCCCTTCAGGGCTTCCATTGTTACCTCACTCATTCCCAGGGCTCACGCCCTGGGCTTTCCTGCGTCGCCCCTTTGGGGCTTAATGTAGAAACCCCACGGGCTTGCTGAAGCCGGCCCATAGAGTATATAGAGTATAGAGTATAATGTGGACGGACGAGTTGGGAGACCTTCGAGTGAAATCCGCACATCGGACTCTTTTGGTTTCAGTCTTGGCTGGCTTCCTGGCATTTCCCGCGCTCGCTGAGATTACGCCCGCCGAGGAGCGGTCCATTGCTCTGTGGATCCTCCGCCGCGGCGGCCAAGTCATAGTGGACGGTCTCGAGAAACCCATCAGCGATCCGTTCGACCTGCCCGCGCGCGACTTCCGAATCGTCGTCGTCGACATGCACGGCACGATCACCGAGCCCAAGGAGCTGGAGCCGCTCAGCAAGCTCACCCACGTTCGTGAACTCTACATTCCGGCACGGGTCTGGAGCCCGGTGAGCGACGTCAAGGCCCCGTTCGCGGACGAGTCCTTCCAGTATTACCAGGGAATGAAGCAGTTGGAGAAATTCCATGCCGGCCTGACCACGCTCGCCTGGCTCGACATCGGGGACGAGGGCGTGAAACGACTGGCGCCCCTGACGCAGCTGAAGCATCTTCGGCTCAACAACACCACGATCAAAGACCCTGCCTGTTTCCAGGCCCTGGTCAACCTGGAGTCTCTCGACCTGGGGGACTCGTATGTCCTGGACGATTCGTTGTCGCCGCTGGCCAACATGAAAGACCTCCGCCGGCTGAACCTGCTTGGCACGCTCGTCACCGACGAGGGCTTGAAACATCTACGCGAGCTGACTCGCCTGGAAGACCTCGACTTGTACGGCGTGAGGGTCACCGATTCGGGTGTCTCCCACCTGAGGAAGCTGACGGCGCTGCGCCGCCTGAACCTCTTGGGCGCGCAAATCACGGACGCGAGCGCCGAGATCCTGTTGCAGTTTCGAGAGCTTCGAGATTTGAATCTCTACCGCAGCCGGATCACCGACGCAGGACTGGCGAAGCTGCATAGCCTGCGGAATCTCGAGTTGCTCGACCTGCGCTATAGCGGCGTCACCGACGCCGGAGTGCGGGCGTTGCGGGCGGCGCTGCCAAAGTGCAAAGTGACATACGTAAGCGCCACGCCCACGGTGTCTGGTGCTTCGGCCGCGCCTGCGCCGGCTGGGAAATCCCAGCAGGCGCTTGCCCGGTGGATTCAAGCTCTCGGCGGGCAGGTCCGTATAGCCGAAGGCCGGATTCAGGCGGTTTCGCTCGTGCGAGTCCCTTTCACCGATGGCCAGTTAAAACACCTGGCCGCTTTGCATGGACTCGAAAAACTGAATCTGGAAGCAACGGATCTTAGCGATGCGGGATTGGAATCACTCGCAAAGCTGACTGGCCTGCGGGAGTTGAACCTGAGCTTCACCTCCGTCTCCGACCGCGGGCTAGTGTTCCTGGCGCCGCTGGCCGCGGTGCGCCGGCTGGCTCTGGCGGGGACCAGGGTCACGGGCCCCGGCCTGAGCCACTTGGCAGGCTGGGCGGCCCTGAAAGAATTTGACCTGACCACAACCTCCGTTACGAATGAAGCGATGGTTCCCATCGGTAAGATGAAGGGGCTGGAGCGGCTGGCGCTATCCAGCTGCGATGTAACCGACGATGGTCTGGCCCATCTCAAAGGCCTCACCGGTCTGGTTGCGCTTGACCTGCGCGGTGTCGACGTCGGCGACGCGGGCATGTCCGCGCTTGTCGCCCTCAAGGGTCTACGCGAGTTGAACCTGACGGACGGCCGGTTCACTGACAA
>QHZE01000124.1 GCA_003225335.1 Acidobacteriota bacterium | reverse complement strand
GCACGACCTTGCATCGCAACCTGTCCGCAGCGCGGGCGCTGGCGCCTTTCAGTCACGTCGCGGGGATGATCGGCAACAGCAAGAATATGCAGCGGATCTACGAACTTGTCACGAAAGTCGCGGCAGTCTTTACGACGGTGTTGATTCGGGGAGAAAGCGGGACCGGAAAGGAACTGGTGGCACGGGCGATTCACCGCATGAGCCCCAGGGCGGAGAAGCCGTTTATGGCGTTTTCTCCCTCGGCGCTGGCGGAGACTCTCATCGAAGATGAGTTGTTTGGACACGAAAAGGGCGCCTTTACAGGCGCTGCGCAAACCCGCCGAGGCCGCTTTGAGCAAGCCCAAGGCGGAACCGTCTTCCTGGACGAGATTGGCGATCTGGCGCTTTCAATGCAGGTCAAACTGTTGCGGGTCCTGCAGGAGCGAACACTGGAAAGACTCGGGTCGAGCACGCCCGTGCCCGTCGACATCAGGTTGATCTGCGCTACGAACCGCGATCTAGAAACCATGGTGAGACAAGGGACTTTTCGTCAGGACCTCTATTTTCGCATTTCCGTGTTCAGGATCGATCTTCCTGCCCTCCGGGACCGCCGTACCGACATCCCGATTCTGGCTGAGTTTTTCTGCCGTCATTTCGCAGAGGTCCACAAGAAAGACATTCGTGGCCTCAGTCCGAGGTTCTTGAGTACGCTGGCCAGCTACGAGTGGCCAGGCAACGTGCGCGAGCTTCAGAACGTAATCGAGCGCAGCCTGATCCTTGCCGACGGCTCTCAACTCAGCGTCGAGGACTTGCCTTCGGAACTCAAGCCACTGGCAGTGTCCGCGGAAATTCCAAGAGGCTCTTTCCATGAAGCCGTCGATTGTTTCAGGCGGGAACTGATTCTGGCCGCTCTTCGCACTCATTCCGGGAACAGGCTCAGAGCGGCCCGCGAACTGAAAATCAGCCGCTCTTACTTGCATCGCTTGCTTAAGAAACTGGATATCTCCTCGGAGGAATCCGGCGTCGCGGTCAAGGGCGAGCCTGGGGATGAGGTTGGGCCTGAGGAAGAAGGCGGGCCTGGGGAAGAGCCCGACGACGAGGAAGAATCCATGGCTTCCGGGGGTCGCTTCTGAATGAAGCGAGGGGCTTCAGGTTGCGCTCGCTCCCAGGTCCGAACACCTCTGCACCGCGAGTGTCGCCGGTCGCATCAATCTGTGGCGACGGTCTGTGGCCGCCGGTCGGCGCTGGGGACGCCGCTACAGTCATCGAGGAACTCAAGTGGGTCCTCGCGCTATTATCACTCAGTCTGGTGTTCCGATCTCGACCCTGCCGTTGCGCGAGCAGCTCCGCCGTCTCTTTCCCTTTCATGTGGCTCTGGCCGCCATTCTCGCCCTAGGTGTGTATATCGCGGCGAGCGGAGGAATCGCGGACCCGGACATCTGGTGGCATCTCGAGAACGCCCGGTATCTGCTGACCTACCACCAACTGCCCCGTATTGACACGTACTCGTACACCGCCGTGGGTCAACCCTGGATCAATCATGAGTGGCTGGCGGAGGTCCCTTACTACCTCGCCTGGCAGGCATGGGGTTTGCCTGGCGTCAACGCTCTTTTTGTGCTGCTGCTCGAGGTCATCTTGCTCGGCATCTTTTTTCTGTCGTACAAAAGTAGCGGCAACTTGAAAGGCTCCTGGGTGGTTACTTGTTTCTGCGTCTTCTTGACTATTGTGTCGTTCGGTCCCAGGACGATCCTATTTGGTTACATCTATCTGCTAATTTTGCTTTTCACGCTCTGGCGTTTTCGCTCTCGAGGGCAAGCTCCGCTCTGGATCATCCCTCTTCTGTTCTGCGTGTGGATTAACACCCATGGCTCCTGGCTGATGGGATTGCTTGTGTTCGGGCTAGTCGTTGCTTCCGGAATGGTTGGCAGGACTTGGCAGCGGTTGGAGGCCGTACGGTGGTCGCCTCGGCAGTTGCGGCAACTCCTGGTGACCGGAGCCGCCTCTTTGGCAGTGCTGCTGGTGAATCCTTACGGTTACCGGCTGGTATTCTACCCTTTTGACTTGGCGTTCCGTCAGAAGTTGAATACTGCCTACGGTGAGGAGTGGGCGTCGGTGAATTTCCACAACGCGCAGGGCAAAGTTGTGCTTCTTGTGCTGGTGGCCCTGTTGCTGGGTTCAGTCCTGGCCCGCTATCAGTGGAAACTGGAGGATCTGCTCTTGGCTCTGTTCGCCGCTTACAGCGCCCTCAGTCATATCCGCTTTCTTGTCCTGGCTGCAGTCCTCCTGGCGCCCCTGCTGGCGAAATTCCTGGACTTCATGCCGCCTTACCGGCCGGAGATCGACAAGCCGCTGCTCAATGCGGGGGTAGTCGCTTTCGCCGCGGTGCTCATGGTGAAATGGCTCCCTTCCCAGGCCTCGCTTGAAAATGAGAGGGACAAGGCATTTCCCACTCAAGCCCTCGGCTTCGTGATGTCACACGGACTGGCAGGCGAGCGGATGTTCAATTACTACGGCTGGGGAGGGTATCTCGCCTGGGCGCAACCCGAGGTCAAGACTTTCATCGACAGCCGCACCGACATTTTTGAATACACAGGCGTGCTCAAGGATTATCTCGACGCGACGGGCTTGAAGGGCACGTTGAAGGTCCTGGATAGACGCCAGGTCCAGTGGGTCCTGTTCCCGCCGAGGGACCCGGTTTCCTACTTCCTTGCACACACCGACAACTGGCGAGTGGTTTACAACGACAGCGTGGCGGAGGTCTTCGAGAGGGCGGGAACCGCGCCCGTCACGAGTTCGGCCAATAAGAAGAATCATCGGGCGGATACCCTCAAATGAACTTGATGTCTTCTCCGGACCTTTTGCCTGTTGAGTGGCTCGATGTGCTCCGTATAATTCAAACTCTCTGAGGTAGCGGTATGCTTCGTGAAAGAATCAAGACCATCTTTTCGTTCCCCGTGGTTTTGGCCTCCCTTCTCGTCTGGTGGTTGTCCGGAGTGGTGAAACCGGGCCTTGGAGACCCGGACCTTTGGTGGCACATGGAAAATGCCCGCTTCTTGTTTAGCCACCACCACCTTCCCCGATTCGACGCGTTTTCGTACACTACGTTGGGCCATCCCTGGATGGACCATGAATGGTTGGCGGAGGTTCCTTACTATCTCGCCTGGCACGCTTTCGGTCCGGTCGGTGTCTACGTCACGTTGATTGTGATCCTGGAAGGGATTCTGCTCGGAGTCTTTTACCTGGCCTCGAAGGGCAGCGGCAACGTCAAAGGAGCGTGGCTGGTTTCCTGCTTTTGCGTGCTTTTGGCAGCCGTGTCATTCGGCCCGCGCACCCTCCTGTTTGGATACGTCTATCTGCTGATTATCCTGCTTGTGCTTCAGCAGTTCCGCGCCAAAGGTCAAGCTCCCCTGTGGATGATCCCCATAGCGTTCTGTCTGTGGATCAACAGCCACGGCTCATGGTTGATCGGGATGACGGTCTTCGGCATCATCATTGCGTCTGGTCTTGTACAGGGTAATTGGGGACGCGTCGAGGCGGTGCGCTGGTCACCGCGACAGTTGCGGCAGTTACTCGTAACCCTGGGAGCATCTGTTGCCGCCCTTTTCGTGAACCCGTTCGGCTACCATCTTGTCTTCTACCCGTTTGATATGGCCTTCAAACAGAAACTGACGGTGAATAACATTGAGGAATGGGCTTCAGTGGATTTTCACGACGGGCGGGGAAAGGTCGTGCTCATCCTGCTGGTCGCTCTCTTAGTCGGCGCCCTGCTCAGCCGCCACCGCTGGGAGCTGGGGCAGCTTGGCCTGGCAGTGCTCGCCGTCTATTCCGGCCTGACCTACGTAAGATTTCTCTTCCTGGCGGCAATTTTGCTGGCCCCGCTGCTGGCAAAGTTTCTGGATTTCCTGCCACCTTACCGACCGGAAATTGACAAGCACTGGCTCAATGCGGCGATCCTTGCCGGGATGCTGCTCGTCATCGTAGCACGCTTCCCTTCGCGCGCCGTGCTTGAGAATACAGTGTCCGAGCGCTTTCCGGTCGCAGCCATGGCCTACATCAAGACACACGGACTTCCCGGCCGGACGTTTAACCACTACATGTGGGGAGGGTACGTGGCTTGGAAGGAACCCGAGCTCAAGACCTTCATCGACAGCCGTAGCGACATCTATGAGCGCTCGGGCGTCCTCGCGGATTACCTCGACGCCATTCGCATGAAGGACTCGCTCAAGATTCTCGATAAGTATCAGATTCAGTCGGTGCTGTTTCCACCCAAAGAAGCTCTGTCGTATCTTCTCGAGCACAACTCGAATTGGAAGGTCGTTTACAACGACAATGTGACGGAGATTTTCGAAAGGGTTGGTCCCATGCCGGCCGAAGCGTCGCCTGTGGCAGCGACCCACCAGACCTCTGGACCGAAGGCCTATTAACGCCAGGATGCCTGGGTCGAGAAGTTCCTCGCCAATGACCGCTTCTGCGTCCAGCGCAGCGTTTTAGATG
>QHZE01000123.1 GCA_003225335.1 Acidobacteriota bacterium | reverse complement strand
GGCGAGGAGCGAAGGGCAAAAGGCGAGCGAGCCCCCTCACCCCAGCCCGGTTCCCCTGCCGGGGGCGAAGGGAAGGACCCACTAATCGTGGGTCATGAGATCGTGAACCTGCCATCGGCGTCAACGCTGGCGGCCCTGAGGCGTGAAATCCGCGATCGCCAACCTGCCGGCAAGGCAGTTGCTGTGCTGGCGGATCCCGTTTTCGAAGCGGATGATCCGCGTGTTGCAAGGAATACAGCGAAGGCTGCCGACACGGGGATGCGGAGAAGCAGCGACACCGGGAAAACTCGCCGCCGAATCGCCGCGTCTCCCAGTCCCGCCTCTGACCTGCATCGAGCCTTGCGCGACGTGGGTGTGTTGCGCGATGGCCTGAGCATCCCGCGCCTGCTCTCCTCTAAGCAGGAGGCCGAGGCTATCATGGCGCTGGCGCCCGCAGGTGCGGCCATGATGGCAACCGGCTTTAGAGCCAGTCGGGCGACGGCGACCAGCCCTGAGTTGGGCCAGTATCGCGTTGTACATTTCGCCACCCATGGCCTGCTCGACAGCGAACACCCCGAGTTGTCCGGCCTGGTGCTGTCACTGGTAGACGAGCAGGGCCGGCCGCAAGACGGTTTCCTGCGACAGCACGAGATATACAATCTGAACTTGCCGGTCGATCTGGTGGTGCTCAGCGCCTGTAACACAGGACTGGGCAAAGAGGTCCTAGCGGAGGGGTTAGTCGGAATTGTGCGCGGGTTCATGTATGCCGGGGCGGCGCGCGTGGTCGCCAGTTTGTGGAAAGTGGATGACGAGGCCACTGCCGAGCTTATGAAGCGATTCTATCAGCAGATGTTGCAGGGCGGATTGACGCCGGCCGCAGCACTTCGAGCTGCGCAGGTGGACATGCGGCAACAGAAAAGATGGCGTTCACCTTATTTCTGGGCCGCCTTTGTACTGCAGGGGGAGTGTAAGTGAGCGCGCCCATGCAGTCGAAAAGAACGTAGTCGTGGATAAGTCATTGAATCATGCTCGTCTCTTTGAGTTGGCCCTGGCTTACGCCAAAGCCGGGATCTCGATAATTCCAATTTCGCCCAATGAGGCAACTGCGCCACAGGGCAGTAAGGGTCCTCCTTTTGATTGCAGGGAGTACCTTCAGCGGCGAATTGCAACCCCGGAAGAACTCCATAAGTGGTTCTCAGGTGGCGGCCAGTTAGGCTTGGCGGCGGTGCTCGGCCCGATCAGTGGAGGGCTGGAATGTCTGGATCTGGTCCATGCTGACGTTGTGAAGCTGTTTCGGCAATTGGCAGACTTCCAGGGTGGGTCGGGTCTGCTCGAAAAACTCCCTGCCGCTGAGGCGAGCATTGATGGCAGGACTCGCCTGTACTATCGCTGTCCCAATCCCGCCAGTGGGGACGGGCGGCTGGCCCAGTTTGAAATTCCCAGCGAACCCGGAGTTATCAGGCTGCAGGTGCTCGCCTACGTCCGCGGGGAGGGTAGCTGGACCGTCCTGCCAGGTTCACCTGCCGCGTGTGGCGACGTCAACGAGGTCTATGCGTGGGTTGGTCGCGACCTTACTGATGTCCCGACCATTGCTGAAGATGAGCGGCAGTTATTGCTGGAAAGTGCGAGCTGTTTGAACGCGTGGGTTGATCCTGGTGCGATTTTAGCCCCTGCAGGCCCGGACGGATTTGATAGCAGTGTGACCTGGGAAAAAATCTTGGGCCCCTTACGCTGGAGGAAAGTAAAAGATTTTGGCGAGGCGGCCGTTTGGCATAGCCCGGAAAGAACAAAGCCGGGCTACTGCGCCGTGACTGGGATCGGATTCAACCGTAACTTGCTTTACGAGATCCGGACTGGCAGAGCTTACACGAAATTCGGCGCCTTTGCGGCGTTCTATTTTGGCGGGGACTTCGAAAAAGCCAGGTTCGTCCGGCTGCCGCCAGCCCAAGCCTCTCGCTGGGAGACATCGAAAGGCAGGCGCTACTTAAATGCAATCGGAAAGACGCAGCCTTTGGTGTCCTGTATCATGCCGACGACGGGCAACCGGCGGCGCTTTCTGCCGCAGGCGATCAGGTGTTTTCAGGGGCAAACCTACGCGAATTCAGAACTGGTAATCGTTTGCGATGGAGAAGACGATCTGTCCGACCTTATTCCGCGTGATGATAAAAGGGTCCGTTATTTCTATCTGGGCCGCGACCGCCACACCGTGGGCAGTAAGCGGAATTCTGCGTGCGAAAGAGCCAAAGGGGAGTTGATCGCCCATTTCGATGACGATGACTGGTCACACGCGGACCGCTTGAGCTTTCAGGTGGGTGCGTTGCTGGCGGAAGGGGCCGAGTTCTGCGGGCTTCCGCTGATACTGTTCTACGCGATTGCCAGCGGAGAAGTTTGGCTCAGTCAAACGCCAGCCCTTCTGCACCCCAGTCTATGGCATAACTCGCCCGCTGGGGCTTCCTTCCTATACCGGCGCGAGTTCTGGTCCCGCGCGCCGTTCCCTGACGCTCAACTGTGTGATACGGCTTTTATCTGGGCGGCGGGCCGCCAAGACCGTGCGGTGATGGTGTCGGACTACAGGCTTTACGTGGCAATGATTCATCGCGGCAATACGGTCGATTACCGCACAGATTCATCGTACTGGTCGCCCTGGCGCGGCGACATCCGGGAAATCGTGGGCGACGATTTAGACTTTTACCTGTCTCTCCGACAAGGCTGCAAATGAGCGCAAACCCGTGCCCCGCGGCTCGTCTGTTTTCTGTGGTTGAAACGGCCTAGTAGGAATTGCGCAGCGACTGAACGATTTGAAGCAACGCCGAGAGTTTCGCGTCGTCGTTGTCCATGGAGCGCACGAAACGGATGGCCGCATCAAAGTTATCGTGCGCGTATTCGCCTGTGAGGAAGGCCTCGAGGAAATCCGCCGGGCTCCCCTGCCTCCCTCTTCGAGTGGCTTCACCCGGCACTCCTCCGGCGGCTGCCTCCTCCCGAATCTGGTCCGCCAGCACGTATCCTTCCTTGATCAGCTTCGAATCCACTTCTCCTTCGACCTGCCGATAAGTTGAGATCAGGTTCTGGAGCGCCCCGACACGCTCCTGCAAGGGTTGAATCTCGGAGATGCGGTCCCGGGCGAGCTCCAGGGCCAGGACGCTCAAATCCGCATCCGTATGATTTGCCACTTGGGCCACATGGGTCAGGAAATACGCCTGCCCGGAGCTCCCCGCAGCTTCAAGCAGTTTTTGCCGCACGAGGGATGGGTTCCTGATAGCTTTCCCGCGAAGCTCCTGCACGAGCCCCCAAGCCGTTTCATACCGTGCCCCCGTGTTCACCGGCGCCGCGCCGCCCGAGCCCGGAGTGCCGCCCGCCGCTTCCGGTGTTCGGGAGCCGCACCGCGGCGTCCAATTCAGGAAGCAGTCCAACCCTCCGATCTCGTTCACCTTTGCCTTGATGTCGGGCGCGGCATCCAACGCCTGAAGTGCGAGCTCCGGCTGGTTGAAGAGGCCGGAAAAGACCTGCAGGATTGCGGCTTGTCCGGACGTAACAGGAAAATTTTGATTTCCCACACTGAATTGTACGACCTGGCCAGGCGCCTCCGTGTCCTTGCCTGAGGACTGAACCAGCAGGCCAAACGCCTCCGGGAACCGCTCTCGATCGAGCCTCGGGAGGACCTGAACGAAGTTGGCGAAGTCTTGATAAAACCTTGCGTTGCTTTTCCCTTGGGCAAAATCGGCGATGGCCTGATCGATCAGTCTCTGCGCCTCCTCCTTCTTTCCAGAACTCATCAGCCGTTGGGCGAGCTGTCCCCGCATAGAATAAGCCGGCCCAGCCGATGGAGCGCGCTGCGCAAGGAGCGCCGCAGCCTTTTCGGGTTCGCTTTGCGCCAGTGTCGTCAGGTAATCGGACCGGAATTGTGCAAGGAAATTGTCTCGCGTTTTAGCGGCCGCTTCGCCCAGGGCGGGGGCAGGTTCCGGCCACTGCTCTGCCAGCTCGACGGCCTTTTCCGGATCAAGCCCGACCAAATAGGCCAGGAGCCGATAGGCCGTAGAGGTCGCCTGCTGGTAAGCCTCCGGGGCCTTGGCGCTGCGAGCCGCAGTACGAAGGTCGCCGGCGATGGATTCGACGATCTCGGCGGCTCGCGCTCTGTCGATCTCGATCCAGAGCTGGACGAGTTGGTATACATGCTGGACCGGAAGGGGCTCGAGGCTACGGGCCAACTCTGTCGCTTCTCGCAGCGCCTGGCGCGCGTTCTTCAGCTTCTCCACGTCGATGTGAAGCCGGTGGGCCGCGCGCTTCAACTCCTTGTCGCTGCGGCCCCCGCCCTCCTGGGCCGGGGCGGTTGGTAAAACAAGCACGAGACAGATGAAGGCAAAAATGAAGCGGGTGCGGGACATGATACACCTCCCAACTGAACGGCTACCCCCTTTGGACGTCATCCGCCGCCAAAAGTTCAAAAATCTCTGCGTGGTTGTTCGGAG
>QHZE01000258.1 GCA_003225335.1 Acidobacteriota bacterium | reverse complement strand
GAACACCGCTGACAGTTACCGCCAGGTCACCGGGCAGGATCTTCGAGTGATCGAGCGAATTGATGGCAGGCCGGCTCGGGGCTCTCGCTTTCTGCGAAATATTATTTGCGGATCTCGACAACGGCGTCCTCACGGACTTCGTCGCTCGGGTTGACCACAAGCTGGTCACCTGGTTGGAGGTCCGAACTCACTTCCAGCTCCGAACCGTTATCCCGAACAATCTGAATCTTGCGGAAATGGACGCGGTGGTCCGCACCAACCACGGCCACGCGGGGCCCGCCCTCCCCCAGCACCAGCGTGTCGCCCGGAATGATCAACGCAGGCTCATTGCGTGACGCGGTGAAGGTCACCTCCGCGTACATTCCGGGCAGCAGCACGTGCTGCGGATTCGCAACTTCGAGCACCGCCAGCATCGAGCGGCTGTTTGCATCGAGCGAATTAGCGGTGCCTCCCACGCGCGCGGAAAACGCCCGCCCCGGCCGCTCGGTCACGCGCAGCTGCGCTACCTGGCCCGGCGCGATCGAGCTGACATAGCTTTGCGGCACATTCACGAAAATGCGCAGCACATCGATCTGCGCGATGCGGAAGATTTCCTTTGCCGGGCCGTTGCCGGCGCTGATCAGCGTTCCAATATCGCTGTCGACGTTTCGCGCGGTGATGATGCCGTCGAACGGCGCGGTGATGCGCGCGAATGATTTGATCTCGTGGAGCCGTCGCAGATTGGCTTCGTTTGCGCGCACGGCATCCTGTGCCGTGCTGATGCGTGCCTGCGACTGCGTGACTTCGGCGTTTCGCACCGCCAGGGCGGCTTCCTTGTCGTCTTTGTCCTGCGGGGAGAGCACGCCTCTGTCAGAAAGTTTCTTGACGCGCTCGAACGTCACCTGCGCGAGCTTCAGGTTGGCGCGCGACAGGTCCAGGTTGGCCTGCATCTCCTTCAGCGCGGACTGCGCCTGTTCCAGCGTGGCGCGCGCCTGCCGGATCTGCTGATCGAGTTCGGGCGTTTCGAGTTCCGCCAGGACCTGGCCGGTTTTCACGCGCTCGCCGATGTCCACCAGCCGCTTGTGCAGGTAGCCCTCGGTGCGGGCGAAGATCGGCGACTCGATGCGCGCCCGCAGCGTGCCGGGCAGGACGAACTGCGCGCTGCCGGCAGCCGCGCGAACGGCGACGACCCCGACCTGCGGCGTCTGCTGCTCCACGGCGCGCAACGCGGAGGCAAGTGTGCGCTGGCGCTCGAGCCGCGGCAGCAGGCCGGCAACGACGGCGAGCGTGACGATCAGCGCCAGCACGCCGAAGAACATCAGCACGGTTCTGCGGCCGGACTGCGCCTCCCGCTTCTCGGTTTGTATTGGGCTAAGCAATGCTTCTCACCGGCACATTGGTTTGAAATACAATTTTTCAACATCCAAATGGCAGTGATCGTTTTCGTGGAATTCGTGGCGGTTTTGCTGGCCACGAATTCCGCGAATTAACACGAATTAAATTCTCCAACTCTTCTCAGGAGTTCACGACAGTGAATTGACTCCTACTTATAGCGAGTGAGCCTTCTCATGCCGCCCAGTCATTCACGGGCGAGACGCCCGTGCCACGACAGCTTCGTGGCATGGCCGTCCCGGCCATGATACAAAACTTGACCGATTTGTGAACTTTGTCTCCACCAAGTGGACCTAATTGCACCCGCCATCCTGGGTCAAACCTTCGTGTCTTAACGTCGCGCGGGGGCGCAGGCTATCCGCCCGTGGCTCCGTTTCATCTTAATCCGGGAAACCTGCATCCGTCCTCTCAAAATCCGACGGCGCTTTGCGCCGCAATGCACCGTACACCACCGGCACGAAAAACAGCGTCGCCACCGTGGCCAGCAGCAACCCGCCGATCACGGCGCGCCCGAGCGGCGCATTCTGCTCGCCGCCTTCACCCATCCCCAGCGCCATCGGCAGCATGCCGACGATCATCGCCAACGCGGTCATCACCACCGGACGCAGGCGTGTGTAACCGGCCTCGAGCGCCGCCGAAACCGAATCCGCGCCGGTCTCCTTCCGGAAATCGTTCGCGAAATTCACCAGCAGGATGCTGTTTGCGGTCGCCACGCCGATGCTCATGATCGCGCCCATCAGCGACGGCACGCTCACCGTGGTCTGCGTCAGGAACAGCATCAGCAGGATGCCGGACAGTGCTCCCGGCAGAGCCATCAGGATGATGAGCGGATCGAGCCACGACTGGAAATTCACCACCATCACGAAGTACACCAGCAGGATGGCGAACACCAGCCCCAGCAGCAACCCTCGAAATGAATTCTGCATTGTCAGCGCCTGCCCGCGGATTTCGAAGAAGCTGCCGGCGGGGAGTTTCGGCTGATATTCCGCGACTATTTTTTCCACGTCGTGCGTGACCGCGCCAAGGTCTCGGTCCTGCACGTTGGCGTACACATCGTAAAGCGGCTGCACGTTGTAATGATTGACCACCGACGCGGTCACGCCACGGCGCAGTTGCGCCAGGTTGCTCAGCAACTGCGGCGTGCGGGCGGCCGCGTGGACCGGAGTGTTCATCATCGCTCCGGTCGAATTCATCAAGTATTGCGGCGTCTGCACCGCAATCGGGTAATCGATGCTGTTCTTCGGGTTGATCCAGAAATTCGGCGCGATCTGCGAGCTGGAGCTGAGTGAAATCAGCAGGCTGCTGGCGACGTCGCGCTGGCTCAATCCCATCTGTCCCGCGCGTGTGCGGTCCACGTCCAGGCGCATCTCCGGGGCATTGACCAACTGGTGCAAGTGCACATCCGCGGCTCCGGGAATTCGGGCCAGGCGCCGATCGAGGCTCTTCGCAATGGCATAGTTTGCGGCCGCGTTCGACAGCGGCCCCATCACCTGGAGGTCAATCGGCGCGGGCAGCCCGAAGTTGAGCGTCTGCCCCACGATGTCGGCCGGCTGGAAGAAAAATGTGAGCTCCGGAAACTGCTGCCGCAGGCGCGGGCGCAGGTCGCGAATGTAGTTCCACGTGGAATGGTGCTCCTGGTTCAGCGATACCAGGATCTCGCCGTCAAATTGCCCGACCGTTCCCGCATCGCTGTACGCGAGGTTCTGGCCGCTGTAGGGGAGTCCGATGTTGTCGAGAATGTCCGACAGCTCGTTTTTCGGGATGACCTTGCGGATCGCGTCTTCCACCTGCGCGAAATAAATCTCGGTCTGCTCGATGCGTGTGCCGGCGGGCGCGCGCACGTGCAGGCGGATCTGGCCCGCGTCTACCTGCGGGAAGAAATCGGTGCCGATGAACGGATACAGCGCCACGCACGCGGCGCAGATGAGGAAGAAGCACACGGCCGCCAGGCGGCGGTGCTCCAGCGCCGCGCCGAGGACGTTGCGATAGCCCTCGCGGACTCGGTCGAAGCGCGCCTGGAACGCGTAGTGCGCGCGCCAGAAGATCCCGCCCGCCGCGCCGCGGTCGTCTTCACGGTAGCGGTCCAACTCCGCCGCAAGCAGGTACTTCACCATCGTCGGCACGAGCGTGCGCGAGAGCAGGTACGACGTCATCATTGCCAGCACCACGGCGAGCGCCAGCGGAGTGAAGAGGTATTTTGCTGCACCGGTCAGGAAGATCACCGGCACGAACACAATGCAGATGCAAAGCGTGGAGACGAACGCCGGAACCGCGATCTGCTGCGCGCCATCGAGAATCGCGGCCACAATCGGCTTCCCCTGCGCGAGGTTGCGGTGGATGTTCTCGATTTCGACCGTCGCGTCATCTACGAGGATGCCGACCGCCAGCGCCATACCGCCGAGCGTCATCACGTTCACGGTTTCGTTGAGCAGGTTCAGAACCGCCAGCGACGTCAGGATGGAAAGCGGAATCGAGATGCAGACGATCACGGTGCTGCGCCAGCTTCCGAGGAACAGCAGGATCATCAACGCCGTGAGCAGCGCCGCGGAAACAGCCTCCCGCACGACGGAGTTGATCGCCGCGCGCACGAAGATGGACTGGTCGAAGAGCAGGCGCACGTCCAGCTCCTTCGGCAGCGTGGAGCGGATGCGCGGCAGCAGGTCCTTCAGCTTGCCGACGATCTGGAGCGTGGATGCGCCGCCGTTCTTCAGCACGGTGAGCAGCGTGGCGCGGCTGCCGTTGTGCCGCACGATATTCGTCTGCACGGCGTAGCCGTCGCGCACGTGGGCCACGTCGCCCACGTACACCGTCGTGCCGCCGGCCTGCTTCACCGGCAGGCGGTTAAATGCTTCGGCCACGTCCGGCGCGCTGTTCAGATGCACGGGGAACTCGCGCGCCCCGATTTTCACGGTGCCCGAAGGCAGGATGAGGCTCTGCGAGTTGATCGCGGTGACCACGTCGTTCGCGGACAGGCTTTGCGCGTACAGCGCATCCGGGTTCAGGTCCACCATGATCTGGCGCGGCCGTCCGCCGTAGGGCAGGGGAAAGCTCGCGCCCTGCACGTTGGCCATCTGCGTCCTTATGTATTGGAAGCCGTAGTCGTAAACTTCCTGCTCGCTCATGCTCCGGCTGGAAACGCTGAGCTGAAGGATCGGCACGCTCGACGCGTTGTAGCGGATGATCGCGGGCGGGAAGATCCCCTGCGGCAGCACCCTCAGGATCGATTGCGAGCCGGCCGCCAGTTGCGCCACCGCCGCTTCCACTTTCGCGTTCGGATGGAAGAACAGCTTGATCACCGCCAGGCCGGGAAGCGACTGCGACTCCATGTGCTCGATATCGTTTACAGTCGTCGTGAACGATCGCTCCGAGCGGATCGTGACCAGCTCCGCCATCTCCTCCGGCGAGATTCCCGAATAGCTCCAGATGACACTGACCACAGGAATATTGATTTCCGGGAAGACGTCGGTGGGCATGCGGTACACGGCCAGGGCGCCGAGAATCACGATGATGATCGCGGCTACAACAAAGGTATAAGGGCGCCGTAATGCGAGCCTGACTATCCACATAAGAGCGGAACCTGTATCTTATCAGCTTTTAGCTCTCTGTCGGTCGGTGCAATTAGAAGCGGGAGTCAATTCATGCCGCCGTGAACTACCCAGAAGCTGTGGAGAATTTAATTCGTGGAATTCGCGGCGGTTTTAATGGCCACGAATTTCACCAAGACGACCACAACCAGGCGCGCAAATTGGGCCTGGGTTGGAATGCAAAATGGCAGCCGGGCACGCAAGAGCAAAAGGAGTCGCCAAACGTGACGACTTTCATAGTATTCGCCCCTCCGTTAGGACGGCGTGTTGATGAAAGCTTTCTAATCTGATTTTCGCCAATTATCTTTGCCGGCAAGGAAGAACGCAACAAAAATTAGGTCACATTTGTGGAAGATTTTCCATTCTTGCGGGTGTCGGCACGGGGTATGGATTACGCCGGTAGAGCGCGTTCTATTTTCCGGACCCTCTGGGAAGCAGCGTTTTGCGAAAGACGCGTTGTGTCTTTACCGTCTCATAGCCCAGCCGGCCATAGAACGCATGCGCGCGCTCGCGGGTTACGTTCGAGCGCACCCGCACGGCCCAGCAGTTCTTTTGCCGCGCCCACTGTTCGACGCACTCCATGAGCAGCCGCCCGACGCCGTTGCCGCGCCGGGCCTCGTCCACCACGAGCACGCTGACTTCTGTTTGCGGGTCGGCCTCGAGCAGATGGCAAACGAACGCGTGCGTCCAGGCGATCACTGTCCCGGAGCCGTCTTCGGCCACGAAGACCACGTGCTCGTGGTCGCGCGCGAGCCGCGGCAGCCGCCGGAGAATCTCGTCGGGTGTGGCAGTATAGGCAAGCTGCCCGGATAGCGCGGCCAGCCGTGGCGCATCCTTCGCCTGCGCCGTACGGATCGTGATCTGGCCCCCCGCTGAGGCCTTCATTTCTTTCCACCCGGCCGCCTTTCAACGGCAAGAGCTCGGACTCACTCTGCCCGCAAAGCGTCCATCGGAGAGATCGCCGCCGCCCGCAATGCCGGAATGATCGCGGCCACGAAGGCGCACGCGCCCAGCGAGAGCACCGCCACCGAGAGCGCCAGCGGATCCCAGGTTTTGACGCCGTAAAGCTGCGCGGCAATCAGCCGTCCGGCGCCGATCGCGAGTGGCACTCCCAGCACCAACCCGATCGCCACGCGCCGGAATGCACCGCGCAACACAAGCTGCACCACCTTCGAGCGGTCGGCGCCAAGCGCCATGCGCACGCCGATCTCATTCGTGCGCTGCGCCACCGTGTACGCGGTGACGCCATACAGTCCGACGGCCGCCAGCAGCAAGGCCACAATCCCGAAAAGCCCCGCCAGGCTGGCGACCGCGCGTTGCTGATCAAAAACGACCGCAATCTGCTGACGCATCGTGCCCACACGAATGATGGTGAGATTCGGGTCCGTGTCGGCCAGCGCCTTTCTCAACCCCGGCTCAAGCGCGCCGGGCGAGGTGCGCGTGACCAGGACGATTCCGCCGATGAAGTGCGACCGCAGCTCAATCCTCTGCATGAGCGGACTGGAATAATGGACGTACTGCGTCAGCGGCACGTAGAACATCGCCCGCGCCGGCTTATCCAACCCCCACCCGGCGTACTTGGCGTCGCGCGCCACACCGACGATGCGGAACGTGCCCGCGTTTTCCGGCAGGTCGATGCCGAAGTGCTTTTCGAGCGGTTCCTCGTTGGGAAGGAACCGGCGCACGAAAGCTTCATTCACGATTGCAACCGGCGCCGTTTTTTCGTTGTCCGCCTCGGTGAAGCCCCTGCCGCGCAAGATTGGTTGTCCGAGAGCCGTCAGATAACCGGCGCTCACGCGGTCCCAGGAGGAGCCGGCATTTTCATTGAATTTCGCCGGGGGCTGACCCTCGACCACAATCAGTTCGCCCCAGTTATCGGTCAGCGGGTTGTAAAGCGCGAGGCCCTCCTGTTCCACTCCCGGCATTTGTCTGAGTTTCTCTTCCAAGTCACGATAGAGTGCGTTCAGCCGCTCAGGCGTATAAGTCGCCGGCGGCGAGTTGAGCGACACCGTAATGCGGTTGGCCGTCTGGAAGCCAAAGTCCTGGTGCTCAAGGTTGTTGAGACTGCGCGTCAGCATGGCCGCGCCCGCCACCAGCACCACCGAAAGCGTCGCCTGTACCACCAGCAATGCCTTGCGCGCGAACGATGTCGTGTCATGCGTGCCGCGGCCCGCGCCGCGCAGTGCCTCCACCGGATGCGTGTGGGTAGCGAACCACGCCGGCGCCGTTCCGAAGACGATGCCCGTAATCAGCGACAGTCCAAACGCGAACCCCAGGACCGCCAGAGAAGGAGTCGTGCTGATGGGCAGGAAATGCGCGCTGTGGAATGCCAGCGCCAGCAACAGACGCGATGCGCCCATCGCGACGGCCAGGCCTGCGATGCCGCCCATTACCGAGAGCATCATGCTTTCCGTCAGGGCCTGCGTAATGATTTGCCGGCGCGACGCGCCAATGGCCACGCGCACCGCCGTCTGGCTGCGCCGCGCCACCCCCCGTGCCAGCAGCAGGTTGGCCACGTTCGCGCAAGCGATCAGCAGCACCTGGCCGCAAACAGCAAGCAGGATCTGCAGGCTGCGCCCGTACTCCTCTTTCATCTCGGCTACGCCCGCGCCCGCAGGAACCACGGTGATGTTCTGGTTCGGCAGCAGGCGCTTCAGTTCGGGCATCCAGTCGGCCGGATAGCCGCTGTCATTCAGAAGCCATTGCCGCAGGATTCCCGTCAGCCGGGGCGACAATCCCGCAACGCTCGCGCCGGGACGCAGCCTGCCAATCACACGCAGCCACGCCGCAACCGGCTGCCGCAGGAGGGAGCCTTCGCCGTTGATCAGCGGCTCCTGCTGCAGGGGAATCCAGATGTCCGGCGGATCGCCGCGCAATGTTTCGCCAAAAAAACCCGGCGGCGCGATGCCGGCGACCGTGAACGGATGTCCTTCAATTACGTACGTCGAACCCACCACCGCCGGATCACCGCCATACGTTCCTTGCCACACGTGATAGCCCAGCACGGCAACCGGCGCTGCCGATGCCTGATCGTCAGCCTCGGAAAACAGCCGCCCCCCGAAGGGACGAATGCCGAAGGTCGAAAAATAGCTGCCGGTAACGAACTCGCTGCGCAGCGGATGGGCCGCATGCTCCGACTCACGCCGCACGCTCATGCGATTCGGCCCGGCCTGGAACGCGGTGATCTCTTCAAATTCCGGCAAGTTCGTCTTCAAGCGCTCGTAGAGAGGGAACGAGTACATTCCCCAGCGATCTTGGGGCCCCCCTTCCACGCAGCAGTCGTTACCGTCGCCCACGCGGTAGAGGCTGCCGGGATCGGCCACCGGCAAGGAGCGCAGCATGACTGCGTGGATTAGAGAGAAGATGGCGGTCGTTCCGCCGATGCCGAGTGCCAACGTCAGCACAGCCGCGGCTGTGAACACCGGTGAATGCCGAAATTGCCGGAAGGCGTAGCGGATGTTTCCAAAGAAGTCCATGATTTCCCCGTTTACAATACGCACGCGCGAGAGCAAGAGTTCCGGTGATGAGGAAGCTCCCTGCCGCTCTTGGGCGCATAGGGAAACATTAGCCGCATTTTCGGTTTGCGGCCCGCCTATGAGCGCTTCTAATTCCCCAGTCGAGGTTCTTCGGCGACTTCCGGCGCCCCTACGAGTACCCTCACCGCGCCGGCGGCTGCCATTTTACACCCGCGGATGCGATGAGGCAGGAATTCCCGCACGGATCGCTTTCGTGGAATTCGTGGCGTTTTCTGCTGGCCACGAATTCCACGAATTAACACGAATTAAGTTCTCCACAGTTTCTGAGACAGTCAAAGGCCGCATGAATCGACTCGTACTTCTAATTGCCACCCTTGTCAATAAAACGCGTTGACGCAGCAAGTCTGACTGTAGTATACAAAGCCTCACTTGGCCCCTATCCGAGGAGGGTATATCCGCTGTTTTTGCCGCGGCATAAAGGGACACGCAACTACTTCGTTCTACTGAATCACGAACACCCTAGCTGGTGATCCTTCAAACCCTGGTATCACAACGGACGGCGACAAGACCTATGGAATGGGAACGGCCTGCGTGGGCTTGGCTTTAGTGGTCGCATCGTTGCGCGAGCTGGCCGACCGGTCAAATTGACGGTCTAACGAACAAACAGGGCCCAACGAAGAGGAGGGCCTCGGAACAGGAGATCGAAGCATGAGAAGAAGAGCAATCATTGCCATGACGCTGCTTGCAGGCATTGGCGTGATGATACCGCGCATTGCCCGCGGTCAGGAATCGCGAGGCACCATTGTCGGAACAGTTACCGACGCAAGCGGAGGGGCGATCCCGGAAGCGACGGTTCAAGTTACCAACATCGGAACGAACGTTTCCACCGAAGTAACCACGAACATGAGCGGGAATTTCAGAGTGCCTTATCTGCTGTCCGGCCAGTACACCGTGAAGGTTAAGATGGTGGGATTCAAGGACTATGTCCGCACCGGCCTCGAGCTGCGCATCGCCGATACGCTGGAGCTGAAAATACCGCTCGAGGTAGGCTCGCCCTCCGATCAGGTTTTGGTCACCGCGGAGTCTCCTCTTCTGGAAACGGCCAATGGGAGTAGAGGCGCGGTGGTCAACCGGTCTCAACTCCAAGAGCTTCCCATTAAGGACGGCGCGGCTGCCGAGTTGATTGTGCTTGCGCCTGGCATGGCAAACACGACCACCCTGCGCCCAAGAAAAGCGGCCTTCGCGCAAGGACTGTCGCTCGTCAGCGCGAACGGCGTAGGCGAGGCCAGAAACGACTTCACGGTGGATGGCATCCCGAATAATACGGTCGGGACACCGGGGGGTGGGGCTGAAGACGCCAGCTCGTACACACAGGTCGCAATCGCTCTCCCTAATGAGTCGATCGAGGAAGTGAAGGCGCAAACCAATGTCTACGCCGCCACGCAGGGGCACACACCCGGCGCGGTTTTCAATATGGTGACCCGTGGCGGCACCAACGAGTTTCACGGCGAGGCGCACGAATACCTTAAGAATACGGTATTGAATGCGAACGACTTCTTCAGCAATCTGAGCGGCTCGAAGAGGCCCGATTTAAGGGACAACCGATACGGGTTCTCAATCGGCGGCCCGGTTCTTCTACCGAACCTCTATAGCGGGCGCAACAAGACATTTTTCTTCTACTCCTTCGAGAATAACCCGTTTACAACACCGGTCCCGCAAAACTTTACCGTGCCGACACCCGAGATGCTGCAGGGTGATTTCTCGGCCCTGCTGGCGCTGGGCTCGCGCTATCAAATCTACGATCCGCTGTCGATCAAAGAGAACCCGGATGACGGGCACTTCTACCGCACGCCGTTTCCGAACAACATCATTCCCGCCTCCCGGCTCGACCCGGCGGCGAAGAGAATCGCGCAGTTTTGGCCGAAGCCGAACAGGGCGCCAAGCACGGCGGATTTCCGGGGCAACTATTTCTTCAACAACGCGGGCACAGGCGACTGGTATCGCACCCATACGGCCAGGGTTGACCACGCCTTCTCGCCTAAACACCGGATTTTCGGGCGCGTGAGTCTGGACAAGTGGCGGTCACTGAAAAATAACTATTTCTTTAACGAAGCGACCGGCCTGGAAGGATTCCGGGAAACCCGGCTGGTTGGGCTTGACGACGTGTATGTGTTCTCGTCCAATGTCGTTCTAAACGTGAAAGCGGGCCTCATGCGCCAGCCGTTCAGCAGACGGCCCCAGAGCATGGGCATCGATTACAGTGGGCTGGGCTTTTCCCCGTCCTTGGTCGGCCTCGTTCCGAAGGATGTCGCCGCATTTCCAACCATCAGTGTTGGCAGCTACCTGGGCTTTGGCGGGAACCCGTACTTCATCAACAACAATACGACCGAATCGCTTGGCGGCACGTTGTCCTGGCAAAAGGGGAAGCACAACGTGCGCTTCGGTGTGGAGTGGCGGTCAACCTACCAGCATCTCCGGGACGCGGCCAGAGATATCGCTCCTAGATTAGTCTTCAACAAGGGCTGGACGTCTGGTCCGACCGAGGTCTCGTCGAGCCAGCCCATTGGCGGAGAATTGGCCGCCTTCCTTATGGGTGTCCCCAGCGACGGCAATATGACCCTCACCAACGGTTTCACAGCACACAACAACTGGTACGGCTTTTTCGTCCACGACGATTGGAAGGTGGCGCGACGGTTGACCATGAACATCGGGTTACGTTACGAGTTGGACATGCCGCTGACCGAGCGCGACGACCGTATGGTGAATGGCTTTGACCTGACCACGCCGCTCGCGATCGAAGCGCAGGCCCAAGCCGCTTATGCGCGGAATCCCATACCCGAGCTCCCGGTCAGCCAGTTCAAGGTGCGCGGCGGTTACCAATACGCAAGCTCAGGCACCCGGGGGCTGTGGGACCTGGACCCCCACAACATCATGCCCCGATTCGGCCTGGCCTATCAGTTGAACGACAAAACGGTGATTCGCAGTGGATTCGGCCTCTTCTTCGACTCCCTCGGTATTGGCCGCAACGCTCTGCCGAACCAGCCCGGTTTTTCCCGGTCGACCGAATTAGTCTCGAGTGTGGACAATGGCCTGCACTACCTGTCCTCGCTGTCCAACCCGTTTCCAAACGGCCTTCTGCGGCCGGTGGGAAGCTCGCTGGGCGTCAATCTGGACGCCGGCAACGGCATTTTTGTAGGCTACCGCGGCGTACGCAATCCCTACACGATGCATTGGTCATTCGGGCTGCAGCGCGAGTTGCCAGGCCAGTTTGTCCTGGATGTCTCCTATGTGGGAAGCAAGAGCGTGGCGCTTCCGCAAGTGCCATCGGGCGTGGACCTCAACACCCTGCCACGAAAATATCTGTCGACCCTCCCCACGCGTGATGAGGAAAACCTCACGTTCCTGAATCAGCCGGTAGCCAATCCCTTCGCGGGGCTCTTGCCTGGCACGGACCTTGAAGGCGACGTAATCCCGCATGCGGGCTTGCTGATTCCCTACCCACAATACCCGGGCGGCGTTTATGCAATAACGACGGCGGGGATGGGCTGGTACCACGCCTTGCAAGCGCGCATCGAGCGGCGGATGCGAGGTGGATTCACCATGGTTGGCAACTACACCTGGTCCAAGAACATGTCGGCCATAAATTACTTGAATCCCACCGATCCAGCGCCCGAACACGTCACCGACTCGCTTGACCCGGGCCAGACTTTCACGATTGCCGGTGTCTATGAGCTTCCCGTTGGACGCGGACGACGCTGGGGCAACGGCTGGCGGTCAGCAGTTAACCAGTTCCTCGGTGGTTGGCAATTCGGATCAGTGTTCAAGGCCCAGCGCGGACTGGCCGTCTATGTTTCGGACGCGATCCTGCTCCCGGGAAAGTCGATGTATGACGCTGTTTTGCCGAAAGACCAGCGGACCTGGGACGGGGGTTGGTTTAACCACTCGGCCTTTAACACAAACTTTGACGAGCAGCCGGCCGGAAACCACATCCGGACGCTGTCCACGAGGTTCCCTTACTTGCGCGGTCCCGGCTACTATGTGCTGGACACAAACCTGAGCAAGAAGTTCGCGATTTCCGAGCGCGTCGTGTTGCAGTTTCGGGCCGAAGCGTACAACCTGACGAATCATGTCAACTTCGGAATATACCCGAGCCTCGACCCCGTCGACCCGGAGTCCGACCAAATCCCTTACTTGAATGGGTCGCCCAGAGTCATTCAATTCGGGCTCCGGCTTAGTTTCTAGTCAGGTGCCTTAAAGAAGTGGCGGCTCCGCTCCTTTAGCGGGGCCGCCACGAAAGTCTCACCGGCGTGCAGGACGCTCGCACACTGTCCTTTTCTGAAATTCGACCGTCTGGCCGGTGAGTGACTCCGTCGCGTTCTCATCCACATTTCCCTGCCTGCCCAGGCCTAGCTAGATATTCTGCGAGCCAAAGCAGCTGAGACAGGCGTGCCATACCAGGGGCTTTTGAACCAGTTCTTGACGAAGGCGCTGCAAAGCGATAAAACCCAATCGTGCCTCGACCGCCTTGAACAGGAGGTCAACAAGGTGAAGGGGAAGATCGTCAGAGTGCTGAAATCGGCCCCTTTAGAACAATAGGCTGGGATCGCCGCAATCAAACACCGTGAACGCCAAATTCTTTATTTTCAACCCACGTTCAATTTCCCAACCTGGACGTCGCGGGTTCGATCCCCGTCCGCCACTCCATTCCCAACGGAGCTCGATACACCTTCCTTTTTCCTGTCGTCTTTATCGAGATTCTGGCATGGGATAAACCCACATGGATGCTTTACGTAAAACCTCGGAGATGCCAATGAACGCAACTCGAAGTATCGCAGGCTCATTCAGGACCTGCTCCTTCTTCCGGGTTCTGCTCGGCACCCTCTGCTTTTTTTTCTTCCCAGTATTCCCGGCCCTCGTCTACGCGGAAAACGCCCGCTCGAACGTACAGGAAGTAAGCCAGGTGGCTGTCGATGCCCTGATATATGACTTGAAGAATCCGAATGTCACGCGCCGGAAAGACGCAGCCGTGCTTCTCGGGAAAAGCAAGTCACCTCGGGCCGTGCCGGCTTTGGTCGAAGCGGCTAACGACCGAGACGCGTCTGTTCGTAGGGAGATCGTTCTGGCTCTCGATACCCTGCGGGACATGCGTTCTCTTCCGGCGTTTCTCAGCCTACTCAACGATTCCGAAAAGGACATTCGGGAAAAGTGCATCCACGGGATCATAAACCTGTACCTGCCCCAAGAGACGGGGCTCGTGGTGAGACTCACGAAAGTAGCCAATTTGATTAATCCCTGGTCGGACGAATGGGCGGATGTTGTCATCGAACCCGGGGTCACCGTAGATCCCGCGGTGACTACTGCGCTGGGCCAGCACCTTCAGGATTCGGACGAAGGCATCCGGGTCAAGGCCGCGCGGGCCCTGGGAATTCTGAAAGGGAAGGAAGCGATCCCTCAAATACTCCAGGGTCTTCGCGAGGACCGAAGCAATACCGTGCGTTTCGAGATCATAAGGTCCTTGCGCAAGATTGGAGACCCCTCCGTGGGCAGGGAGTTGATGAACTACCTCACTTACAATGATTCAAAAATCCGAAACGAGGCGGTGTTCACCCTAGGGCGTTTCCGCTACAAGGAGGCTGCTCCGGAATTGAATCGGCTCTACGAGCGAGAGTCGCGGCTTTCCAGGAAGGAGATGGACAAGACCTTCCGGGCGCGTTTGCTGGAAGCCCTGGCCTTCATCGCGGAGCCTTCCTCGAAAGAGCTGTTTGTAAAGGAAAAGCAAAACCCGGACGACGACATCCGCCTGCACGCGAATGAAGGACTCGCCCGCGCGGGTGATCCGGCGTTGGTGACGGAGATTTCACGAGATCGGATACACGAAAAGGACCCCAAGGTCCGAACGGCCGAGGCTTTTGCTCTTTATCGCATGGGACGCAAGGAATTCCTGGACGAGGTAGTAAACAGCCTGGCGGATCGCCACGCCCACAACGAAGCTAAGCAATACCTGGTCGAGCTCCGCCCGGACGAGCTCCCCGACCTTTATGCCCAGGTGCGGAATCAGGACGTCGACGTCAGGGAGTCGCTTGCTGAAGTTCTCGGGCTCGTGGGGGACAATGGAGCCATTCCTTACTTGCAGGAGCTCAGCAAGGACACGAGAGGCCAGATCGCAGCGCTCGCCAATCAGGGCCAGAGGCGGATCATGGCCCGGAATCCGAGCCAATAACATAACTATGTCGTTCAAGCGTGCGGTTGCATTCGCCGGCAAGGTTGTGGTCTTGTTAGCGCTCCTGGGGAGCGGGAGCGCCGGCATCTGGTACTTTTTCCGGAA
>QHZE01000122.1 GCA_003225335.1 Acidobacteriota bacterium | reverse complement strand
CCCGAATTAACCGCGAAGACTCGAAGAGCGCAGAGGGCGCGAAAGACCGCCACGAATTACACGAATTGCACGAAAACAGGCCAGCGTGATGACGCGCTTGATTGTGAGAGATTCCATTGGAATAGACCGGGACCAGAAAAATTCGTGTAATTCGTATAATTCGTGGCAGGTCTTTCCGGCGTCAGTTCTTTCCCCGGGTCCCTAGTAGCACATCGAACACATCGAAGTTTCCAGTTGACATTTGCGAAGGAAGTCCTTTAATTTTTTCCTCACAACTTATCCAGAGTGGCGGAGGGACTGGCCCAACGAAGCCACGGCAACCAGCCAGGTAAATGGCATGGTGCTAATTCCTGCAGAAAGAATTTCTGGAAGATGAGTTGGTGAAAGAAGTTTACCCAACCCTTTCTTTCCGGAAAGGGTTTTTTTTTGCTCGGAGATTCAGCCTTAAGGCAGGGGCAAGCTTACACTCCGAACAGGCGCTTCGAGCATCAGGGAGCAGGCAGATGAGCTTCGTTGCGGGTCTTCGGTGCAAGGAATGCGGCTCACACTATCGTGCCGGCAAACAATTTGTGTGCACAGATTGCTTCGGGCCGCTCGAAGTGAGCTACGACTACGGCGGCATTGCCCAGGCCACTTCGCGCGATGCCGTTGCGCAACGCCCGCACAACATATGGCGCTACAGGGAGCTCCTTCCCATCGAAGGAGAACCTGCAACGGGATTCCAGTCCGGATTCACTCCCCTGGTGCGCGCAACAAGGCTCGCGAAGGCCATCGGCCTCGATGAGCTTTACCTCAAGGACGACTCCGTAAATCATCCCACTCTTTCCTACAAAGACAGGGTCGTGTCCGTCGGCATCACGCGGGCCCTGGAGCTCGGGTACCAGACCATCGCATGCGCATCTACCGGCAATCTTGCCAATTCCGTGGCGGCCCATTCCGCGCGCCTCGGACTGCGCTGCTTTGTTTTCATTCCGGACAGTGTGGAGCCCGCGAAGATTATAGGTTCCGGAGTCTACCGCCCTCAAATCGTGCGGATCCGGGGCAACTACGATGACGTGAACCGCCTCTGCAGCGAGATAGGGAGCCAGTATCCCTGGGGATTTGTTAACGTCAACCTTCGCCCCTACTATACCGAGGGGGCCAAGACGCTCGGGTTCGAAGTAGCCGAACAGCTGGGCTGGCGTTTACCCCAGCATACGATTCTCCCCACCGCGGGGGGTACGCTTCTCCCAAAGGTGTTCAAGGCTTACCAGGAGCTCAAAACCCTGGGTTGGGCAACCGGGGACAGCAGAATCTACGCCGCGCAGGCAGCAGGGTGCGCCCCGGTAATCCAGGCACTGCATGACGGAACGAAGGAAATACGCCCGGTAAAACCGAACACCATCGCGCACTCCATCGCGATCGGGAACCCGGCCGATGGACCCTATGTTCTGGAGTGTGTGCGAGCCAGCGGAGGCTGGGGAGAGGCGGCCACAGACGAGGAGATCCTCCAGGCGATACACCTTCTTGCGGAAACCGAAGGGATCTTTGCCGAGCCGGCTGCCGGCACCACGCTTGCAGTTTGCAGGAAACTTGTAGAGCAGGGGCGCATTCCCGGACACGAGTCGGTCGTGGTCGGAATAACAGGTAACGGTTACAAGGCGACCGACAGCATTGTTCAACGCCTCAACGGCGCTGTCGTCCTGTCCTCCTCTCTAAAGGATTTTCAGGCCTGGCACGCAACCTTGCGGGACTCCGGTTTGGAGCCGCTTTCAATTCATCAAGGAGCCTCTCGATGAGTGTAACGGTCCGTATTCCCACTCCCATCCGCCAGTACACCGAACAGCAGGCGGAGGTCGTCTTGAATGGCAAAACGGTCGCCGAGGTCCTGGAGCAATTCAAAGCGCGTTTTCCTGAAGCAGGCTCCCGTTTCTTTTCGTCCGAATCCAAGGCCTCGCGTTTTGTGAACCTCTATCTAAACGACGAAGATATTCGTTTTCTCAAGGACCTGCAGACTCCTGTCGGCGACAACGACACGCTTTCCATTATCCTGGCCATCGCCGGCGGCGCCCCCTGCGCCCGCATTCACCGCTAAGACGCAAAGAAAAGACGCGAAAAATCACGAAGAAGATCTTGACGCGACGGCGTCCTTCGCGCCTTCGCGTCTTTGTGGTTAAAACAGGGGTTTTAGCGGCTGCCGAATGGCTGCTCCCGGTCTTTCGGAGTGAGCTTCCGCAGCAGCCAGAGCAGCAGGCATCCCTCAGCGGCGCCTACCAACGTCCCAAACCCGATTCCGAACGTCAGGTGCCCGACAATGTGCCGCACTTGCGAAGGATCGTGACTCAGCATCGAAAACTCGGGAGCAGTATAGATATTCTGCATCCCCGTAACCCTGGTGAAGGTAATTGCCGCTACGATCAACAACTCCGCCCAGGCATTCAACAGGAAACTCGCAAGCACAACGTTGGTATAACTTCCAAACCGCCGTTCGTGCATCAGCAGGGCCGCCAGCAGAACGACCGCCGGGCCCATGACGGTGAGGCTCGCATAGCGCGTCAAGCCGATTGGGGCGCCGGCCGCGGCCAGGATCAGGCGGAGGGCCCAGACACCTGTCAATAAGGCAAAGAGTGGAACCAGCAAGCGAATATGGTCCCGAAGCCTGTATCCACAGACTTTCATATGGACCCCCCAGTGGCACGGACGATGACCAACGTCATATCATCCTCCTCCCGTTCCTTTCCGGACCAACGTCCCACGGCTTCCAACACCGCCTCCTGGACCTTTTTCAGGCTTTCCGTTCGACGCCCGGCCACGAGCGCCTCGAGACGCACCTCGCCAAATTCTTCATCCTTCGGACCCGACGCCTCCGTGATGCCGTCCGAATACAGAACGAGGATGTCACCCGTTTGCAACGATATGTGTCCCACGTCAAAGATTGCCGCCGGAAACAAACCCAGAGGGAATCCCCCGGTGGACAGCCGCTGGCTGCCGTCGGAGCCCAACAATATGGGCGGGTTGTGGCCCGCATTGACGTAATGGATCTCGCGCCTCACCGGGTCCCACTGCGCGTAGAAGAAAGTCGCAAACCTGGAGGGTTCGGTGACTTCGTGCAGGTGATGATTCAGCTGGGCGCACAGCTCGGCGGGGGACGAATTTGTCTCAGAAAAAATGCGCAGCATCGCTTGAAGGTTGGCCATCAGGATTGCCGCCGGCACTCCCTTGCCGCTGACATCGGCAATGCCGAATGCCAGGCGGCCTTCCCGGAGCCGGATTACGTCGTAAAAGTCTCCGCTGATCCCGCGAGCCGGGACGCAGACGGCGGAGAATTCCAACCCGCAATTGCAGGGCAATTGCCGGGGAAAGAGCGCCTTCTGGACCTCCAGCGCGAAGCTGAGCTCCGCTTCTTTCCGCGCCAGTTCGTGACGGCTTGCCTGTAACTGAAGGCGGAGACGGTTGGACAATACCAGGAGCACGCCCGCGGCGGTTGTGCCTCCGAAGGCCAGTCCCCAGGTAATCACGACCGAGCTCTGAAGGAAGTCCCGGCCCAGAAACAGCAGAATGCCGGCCAGGAGCAGGTACCCGGCCAGATAGACCCTGTCGCGCACAGCCGGCTCTTGCGATCGTTGTTCCAACACCCGGAGCTCCTCTTCGTGATTCTTCGCGTCTTAACTGCTCAGAACTCAGGAACTGGAAGGCATCGATGCCGAGCTCGCGCGCCGCCGCGACGTTCGAAATCTGATCGTCGACAAACAGGGCCTCGCGGGGTTGCACCCCTGCTCTGGACAGAGCCTCGGAAAATATCTTTCGGTCCGGCTTCAGGGCTCCGACCTCGTGAGAGAGCACGAACCCGCGGAAGTATTGCAGACAGCGGTAATTCTTCGAAACGTAATCAAAGTGAATCCCGTTGGTGTTGGAAATCACCCAAAGGTCCATCGTTGCCGCCAGGCGTCGAAGCAAGTCTTCGGGCAAAATGGGGTCCGGGGAAAAAATCGAGTTCCACGCAGAGGCGAACTCTCGCAGCGGGATCTGCTTTCCGACGCCCTGGCAAACGGCCTGATGAAACTCCGCGTCGCTGAGGCGGCCGGACTCGTAGCTTTGCGCAAGACCGCGAATCGCCTCTTGTAACAGCTCCTGACTCACTCCGGTCAATTGCCTCATGCGGTTGCCGAAGTGTTCCCAATTGAAATCCAGAAGGACCTTTCCCATGTCGAGAAAACAACAGTTGAGCTTGGCTTGCTTCATTCCGGAACTCTAGGGTTAAAGGGGCAAAGGGGTCAAGGGGCAAAGGGGAGGCTCACGGTCTCGGCAAAATCGCCAATTCCCCAAAATGACAAATGACCAATGATAAATGACAAATGGAACCGTGCCGCGTGCAATTAAAAGTGGGAGTCAAGCAGCGCGGCCGGAGAGACTGTGAGAAATCGTATTTCAAACCAATGACACCCAAATGACAGTGATTGTTTTCGTGAAATTCGTGGCCAATAAAGCCGCCACGAATTCCACGAATTAACACGAATTAAATTCTTCACAGCTTCTGAGGAGTTCGCGAGAGCGTGAATTGACTCTCCCTTCCAATTGCACCCCGGCTTGCCCGCCGGATTTCTCTTGGTCATTGGTCATTTGTTTAATTTCCGAGACGTTTAGAAGAAAAATCAATTCCTCTTCCCCAAGGCCCAGTCTACGGCCGCCTGTGCCAACGCAACAGTGGGATTCAGGCAGGGGCAGCTGACGTCCTTTTCACGAAGCACTAAAGGGATTTCAGTGCAACCGAGAATGATCGCCTCGGCCCCAAGCGCGACCAGTTTTTCCCCCGCGCTCGCGAAGGCACTCCTTGTATTCTGGCTGCAGTCTCCCGCTTTCACACGGTAGATCGCCCGTGAAACAACCTCCTGATCGCCGGTAGCGGGGACCAGGACTTGAACCCCTCGTGTCTGGAAGACTCTGTGGAAGATCTCGCACCTGACCGTCCCCGCGGATGCCAGAAGTCCCACTCTGCGCACGGCGGGAAGGCGGCTTTGCAAGTCTCCCAAGGTCTCGAAGAGCATGTCGAGAAACGGAATCGATACTGCCCTTTCCAATTCCGGCAAGAAGTAATGCGCTGTATTGCAGGGTACCGCGAGAATTCCGGCCCCCGCGCCCTCGAGGACCCTGGCGGAATGGATCAGATGCGGCAGCGGATTTTCGCCTTTCCCGAGGATGGCTTCCGTGCGGTCCGGGATGTGGCTGTTCGAGTAGATCAAAACCGGTATGTGATCCTGATCCTTTCTGGCGGGTGTGAGGCGGACAATCTCGCGGAAGAAATCTGCGGTCGCTTCAGGTCCCATGCCTCCGAGAATTCCGATGATCCTGTCAGGCATGGGTGCCCTTCGGCGCGCCCTCCACGGCGAGATTTGCCGCGCGCACCGTGGCTCGCCGGATCCTGTCCCAGTCCAACTCGTAACCAATTCCGGGCGAATCGGTAACGCGTATTGTTCCTTGGGGAGAAACCGTAACCGGAGGCTTTACGGTGTCCTCGGCATAATAGCGTTTGCTGGCTGAAACATCGCCCGGCAACACGAATCCGGAAAGCGTGGACATGGCGATATTATGCGCTCGACCCACACCGCTCTCAAGCATGCCCCCGCACCACAGAGGAATCCCGTTCCTGGAGCAGTAATCGTTGATCTTCAGTGCTTCTGCATGACCTCCCACACGACCCAGCTTGACATTGATGATCCGGCAGCTCCCCAACTCCACTGCCTTCCGCGCGTCCTCGGCGTGATGAATCGATTCGTCCAGGCAGATTGGCGTTTGGATCGCCTTCTGTAATTCCGCGTGATCCACCAGATCGTCGTGCGCCAGAGGCTGTTCGATCATCATGAGACTGAATTCGTCCAGCTTCTGAAGCAGCGAAAGATCGCTCAGCTGGAAGGCGGAGTTGGCATCCACCATTAAGGGAAATGAGGGGAATTCCCGGCGGATCGCGCGCAACGGCTCCAGCTCCCAGCCTGGTTTGATCTTGATCTTGATTCTGCGATAACCCGCGGCTATCTCGCGGCGCACCAGAAGCAGGAGATCCTCGATGGAGTCTTGGATTCCGATGGAGACCCCGCATTCGATTTCGTCCCGGACCCTACCCAGGTGCCTGGCGAGAGGGAGGCCGATCCTGCGCGCTTCCAGATCCCAGAGAGCTGTTTCTAATGCGCCCCTGGCCATGCGGTTTCCGCGGATCGTGCCAAAGAGCGCCGCC
>QHZE01000121.1 GCA_003225335.1 Acidobacteriota bacterium | reverse complement strand
TTTACCGCTTGCTTCAAACGCTGCTTGCATCCGAGATATTTTTCTGTCGTCTGCACTGAGACCTGGCCAAGCAGGAATTGGATCTGCTCCAACTCGCCTCCCGCATCGTAACACAGGCGTGCACAGGATCGGCGAAGGTCGTGCGGTGCGATTTTGGACAAGCCGAGCTTTGCGGCATCTGTCAGCTATTCAGGGCGGGTAGCGCGTTACACGGGAACTGAGTGATGGGAACGAGGCACGGGCTCGTCATGCGGCCACGATCTAGCGCCTCGAGTCTTCATGGTGGCAGAACTTTTCCCGCGTCTGAGTCGTAATAGCTGCATGGAGAAACGTCAGGTGATTGGGCCGCGTTGGATTCGTGCGTCGATTCTTGTCGGCTCCGTCTGCTTCATCTTTGCCCTGTTTCTGTCAGCGGTCTTTGACCCAAAGATCCGTCTTCTCCACACGCTTCAAGCGCTGATCTATTTCGCGGTCATCGTGCTCACTCGCCGAAATAGCGCATGGGGGTTCGGCGCCGGCTGCATAATCGCCGCATTTTGGAACTACATCAACCTGTTCACTACGACGTTCATCAAGGCCGGGGTTGAACAGTTCTGGATCCTGCTGCAATCGGGTCAACTTCCGAGACCTGACTTGGCGCTCGCGGTGATCGCTGCCGCCGGCCACTTCCTGCTCATCATTGCCTGTTTGGCAGGATTCTTCCGCCAGCAGCCAGGAGTCAGGCACTGGGCACAATTCCTCGCCGGCGGCGTTCTGGCGGTGGGCTACTTCGCGGTAATCATCATTACGACCGGTCCGCAGTACATTGGATTGCTGAGGAGGACATTTCGATTGTGACTTCTCGAATTGTCACACACTCAATACCCGGCAAACGGGACTTGTTACGTACCATGTCACTGAGCAAACCAATTCGGCGGTTTGCGCGTTTTCCGTCAAAGTGACAGACCGAACCGGGAGTCGTACGTTCCAGGCCCGAATATCTAGTCGTGCCTGAGCGACTCCATCGGGTCCGACTTCGCGGCTCTTCGGGCCGGGACGTAGACTGCAGCGATCCCCACGAGGGCCAACAGTGTTGTCACACTCGCCAGCGTGACAGCGTCAATCGGCGCAACACCGTACAGCAGCGTCGCGATTGTGTGCGAAAGCAGGGCCGCACCGGTCAAACCGAGCGCGATGCCGATTCCCACCAACTTCGCGGCGTGTCCGATGACCAGATGCATCACGGCGCCGCGGGTTGCTCCTAACGCCATGCGGATACCGAACTCCGGCGTCCGTTGACTCACTACATAGCTCATTACGCCATAGAGCCCAATCGAGGCGACGAACAGCACCAGCAAGGAGAACGTCAGCATCACGGCGGTGCGGAAGCGCGGCTGTCCGGCGGAGTCGGAGACAAGCTTTTGCATCGTCGTGATGCGATCGATGGGCACGCCACGATCCAGTTCCGCAACGGCCTGGCGCAGCGGGGCCGCCATACTCAACGGCTCCATCAGCGTACGCAGCACAATAATGGGCCGCGCCTCGACGTTCGGGGCTTGTGAATACGGGATATAGATCTCGGGCGCGGCCTTGGTGTCGAGCCCATGGTGATGGACATCACCGACAATGCCTACAATCGTGCGCCATTTGTCTTCGCTGAAAGACAATCGCTGTCCGACCGGGTCCGTCGATCCCCAAAACGTGCGCGCCATCGACTCGTTGATGGCGACTACCAGCGGACCGTCCTCGTTGTCGGACGAGTTGAAGCCGCGCCCGCGCTTTATAGGAATGCCGATGGTTTCGAAATAGCCTGGGCCGACTGGACGGTAGTTAACCTTGTCAAATTCGCCCGGCGGCTTCGGTGGACGTCCTTCCACCACGAAGGCCCAGGAGTTGTCGGCGCCGCTTAACGGAAGATACGCTGTGAACGCGGCGGACTCGACGCCCGGAATGGCGCGCACGCGATCGAGCAACCGCTGCTGAAAGGCGGAGATCTCACGATGCGCTCCGGTGCCGAACTTGTAGCCGTTGGTATATTGAGGCGGCAAGGAAAGTCGTGCGGTCAGTATGCGCTCTGTGCGGAATCCGGGCGGAACCTGCAGCAGCGTCCAAAGACTCTTCGCCATGAGTCCTGCGCCCGTGAGCAGCACCAGCGCCATCGCGATCTGTCCAACAATCAGCATGCTGCGGAGCCGGGACTGCCCTGCGATCACGCCCCGTCCGCCCTGCCGCAGCGACCCGCGAGCATGGAATACGGGCGCGAGTCCGAACAGTAGTCCGGTGAGGAGCGCAACGAGACTGGTGGAGATCAGCACGCGGCCGTCGACGGCGATTTCGGGAGTGCGCGGCAGGTCGGCGGGCAGATGGCGCACCAGGGCGGGCACACCCGCATAGACCAGGATCAATCCGAGCAGGCCGCCGGCGGCGGCGAGGACCAAACTCTCGGTCATCAATTGCCGCGCGATCCTGGTCCGGCTCGCGCCCAGCGCCGCGCGCAACGCGATCTCCCGGCCTCGCGCTGCCGCGCGCGTCAAGAGCAGGTTCGCGACGTTTGCGCAGGTGATCAGCAGTAGTAAAGCGACAGCGGCGAGAAGCGTCAGCAGTGCGCTCCGAACATCCGCCACCACGTGCTGTTGCAGACGGACGGCGATGATGCCCCTCCCCTTGTTCTGACTCGGGTAGAGGCGTTCCAGGTTCGACGCGATGAGGTCCAGCTCCGCCTGCGCCTGTTCCAGTGCGACGCCGGCTTTCATGCGGGCGAGCACGCACAAGGAGTGTGTTCCGCGCATCCACTGCGGCGGCGGCGCGGGCAGCGCCATTGGACGGAACAGGTCGAATTGATTTCGCGCGTGATAATCGGCTGCTTTGCTGACAAACGAGAAGTCACGCGGCAGCACGCCGACTACAGTGTAGGCGGCGCCATTCAGCGTCACTGCCTGGCCCACGATATCGGCGCGACCGCCGAAGTATCGCTGCCAGGCGGCATAGGTGAGGATCACGACGTAGTTGCTGCCGGGGCGGTCCTCTTCGGGGAGGAAGTCGCGGCCGAGTTCCATGCGCGTGCCCAGCAGCGAGAAGAAGTCCGCGGAGACATCGGCGCCAGAGAGACGCTGTGATCCGATGGAGCCATCCAGGATGAAGTCGGGATACGGGTCGATGGCCGCCATTTTCGCGAAGGAACGGCTCTGCTTCCGCCAATCGTAAAAATTGGCAGGCGCGACGGTAGTCTTCAGACCATCGGCCTGGGAGTGTTCCCACAATGTCAGCAGACGGTCCGGGTCAGGATACGGCAGCGGCTTCAGCAAGACGCCGTCGACTACACTAAAGATCGCGGTATCGGCGCCGATGCCCAACGCGAGCGTGAGAATCGCAACCAACGCAAACGCAGGGTCCCGTCCCAGGGCGCGCGAGGCGTAGCGGATGTCCTGGATCAGCGTGTCCACAAAGATTCCCGGCCTGACATCGCGGACGTTCTCCTTGACCTGATCCATGCCGCCAAGTTCGCGCCGCGCCTCGCGGAGAGCGTCTTCGGGAGACATGCCGCGCCGGACCTTCTCCGCGGCTTGGAGTTCGACATAAGAGCGAAGTTCCTCGTCCAGTTCCTGCTCAAATTTCCTTTTCCCGAACAAGGCCACCTCCTATGTCGAGCGCAGGGCGTTCGCCATCGCTAACGAGATCCGTTCCCACCGCTCCGACTCTGCTTGCAGCCGCTTCCGGCCGCTCTTGGTGAGGCGATAGAACTTGGATCTGCGTTTCGTTTCGGATTCGCCCCAGGACGAGGCCAGGTGTCCAGCGTGCTCCATGCGATACAGCGCGGGAAACAGTGACCCGGCCTTCACTTCAAATGTCCCGTTGGTGATCTGCGAGATGCGGCGGGCGATCCCCATTCCGTGCATCTCCTCCAGCGCCAGCGATTTCAGGATCAGCAGGTCGAGCGTCCCTTGCAGGAGTCCCGGCTCAGATTGAGGCATGACGTCTCCTATAGATCAGCTATAAGAGCGTACCACGACTCTTATAGACAGTCAATAAGAGCCGGGGGCTGCGAATTTTTGCCCCTTTGATGATGATGGGATCGATTTCGTCGAGGACGTCAAATGCGCCTGCGCCCGCGAAGGTGTCCCTTTTGACAACGACATTTTCAACGAATTGGTCACCTAAGACGTGCCTACCGGCGACCGTGCCAGCATTGCGGGACGCCTCTTTTGGTGAGCGACAGGACTTTTTATCTTGCGGCAGGAGCGAAGTGACCTCTGATGGCGAGGAAACGGGGATAGGCTGGAGAGGGTTCGGGGCAGGCACCGAATTTGCCCGGGGGGAAGGCAGGCCGAATTGCCTCGCCCAAAGCATCTTACTTTCATAAGCGAACTCAATGGACATATTTGGGTCCACTTCTACGAATAGCGCGTAATACGTCCAGGAGGAGCGGGGGCTTCCACAAATGTGGTTCACGCGTAATCCTGATTCCTTGTGGTAAGGGGTGCCTTCAACAGTTATTTCGAGGATGTCCGTTGACTGCCTGAAATGACGCGGCTCGGATCA
>QHZE01000120.1 GCA_003225335.1 Acidobacteriota bacterium | reverse complement strand
TCTCCAAAAAGAGATGAAGGTCAGCATGACCGAGGTGGCAACCACGACCTTCGTGGCGCGCCCGGCATGCGTCTCAGTTTCTACGGGCATTACGATGCTCCTCGAGAATCAATAGACAGATTGGGAGACTATTGCGGGCAACCGAACTCCACAGAACACCGCCGGGCGCCGTCAGCGAGAGTTTCGATGACGGTGGCCGCAGATGTCCTGCCGAATCAAAAATGGTAGAACACGCGTATAAAGAAGTTATAAGGAAAGGCTCAGGATTTCATGAGTTCGGGCAGGTGGAAACGGTAGCCCACCCAGGGTTCGGTCAGAAGGTATCTGGGTCTGGACGGGTCTTTCTCGATCTTTTTGCGCAGCTGGTTGACAAAGGTGCGCAGGTATTCGACCTCATTCCCGTAATCGGGTCCCCAGACTGCCTGCAGGAGTCTTGCGTGAGGGATGGGGATGTTGGGATGGGTCGCGAGATAGTGCAGCAGGTCAAACTCCTTCGGTGTGAGACGGACTTCGCGCTGTCCTACGGTGACCCGGCGCGTTGCCAGGTTGATCTCCACGTCTTCGAGAGCGATGATCTGGGGCCCCCCTTCGGCCGAGAGAGGGGCTCTGCGAAGAGCGGCGCGGATCCTGGCCATCAATTCGGGCGTGCTGAAAGGCTTGGTTATATAGTCGTCGGCTCCGGCATCCAGAGCCGCTACTTTGTCCTTCTCCGCGTTTCGCACGGTTAACATGATGATGGCAACATCGGACGTCGAGCGAATCCACCGGCAGGTCTCCAGACCGCCTGAGCCCGGCATGTTCACGTCCAGCAGTATCAGGTCGTACTTCTCCTCATTGAGCTTCTCGAGAGCTTCTTCGCCGGAACGCGCGTCCCCTACTGCATAGCCCTGGGCAACCAGCGTCATGCGCATAATCCGCCGGATCTGAGGATCGTCGTCCACCACGAGAATCCGAGCCGTGCTCACGCCGGGATCTCCTTCCCGGCGAGAGGGAGCGAAACAATGAATTCCGCGCCCTCGCCCGGACTGCTATCCACGCGGATATCTCCACCATGGGCGAGCACGATCTCGCGTGTTATCGCGAGTCCCATCCCCGTCCCCGGGATACGATGACGAACCGTAGATCCACGGTAAAACTTTTCAAAGATCTTCGGCTGTTCCCACTCATTTATGCCTTCACCTTCGTTGCGAATACTGAATACAAGGGCGCCACCCGAGGGCCGGGCGGCAATCGAAATCGGCGACAGGGCCGCGGAGTACTTCACCGCATTGTCGATCAAATGGCGGAATACGATTTGCGTCAATTCCCGGTCAACGAGGACCGGCGGCAAGTCGTTGGCAACCGATAGTTCTATGTGTCTCCCTTCCAGAGCCGAATCCATCTGAGTCAGAGCCGCATCGACAATTGTGCGGGCCGGACATGCCTGCTTGTTCAGCTGCACCTTGCCTGCCTCGATTCGAGCGAGGTGAATCGCCTCGTTGACCAGGGCGCTCAACCGATTCGCTTCCTGGTCCATGATGGCCAGCAGCTCCCGCAACTCCTCGGGCTTTGTCGAGCCCGAAGCGAGTATCCCGGTTGTCGCTGCTCTGATTGATGTCAGAGGAGTCTTGAATTCATGGGCGAGGGCATCCAGTAAAGTGGACTTGAATTCTTCGCTCTGTCGAGCCGCCTCCGCTCGAGTTGCCGCCTCCTGACCGCGCGCCTTTTCCAGTCCCAGGGCAATGAGATTCAAAAGCCCCTGCAAGGCCACATCGGAAAGCGAGGCGCCCTTCAAGGCGACACTTCCCGACGGCTGCCCGCCAAAGCTGATGGTACTAACGATTGTTTGCGTTTGATCGTCACGAAAGTGAGTCCCATGCGCCGCCGAGTCCAGAATCTGCTTTTGAATACCGGGGATTTCCCCTGGCCCGCCACGATGCATCTGCCCGGTGTCGCGATCGTATATGATGACGGACGGAAGCTCGTAAATGCGCGAGATCTCTCGCGCAATATGCCGGGCGAGCGGCTGATCCGTTTCCGCCAGCAGAATTGCGCGACTCAGCGAGTACAGGCTCTCCATCTCGAGCTGGCGGCTCGCTGCTTCTCTTGTGCGTCGCTTTGCCCTCTCCGATAATTGGCTTGCTGTCAAAGATGTGATCAGAAAAGTCAGGAGCGCTACCCAGTTGAGCGGGTCGGCGATGGTCAAGGTGCCAACGGGGGGAAAGAAGAAAAAGTTATAACACACCGTCGCAGCCACGGAGGCGAGCACAGCCTCCACGAGTCCCCACTCAGTTGCGATCGCCAGGATCGTAATCAAGTAGAGGAAACCGACAGTAGTGATATTGACAGGGATCCACCGTTGAAACAGGAAGGTCTCGACGGCGATCGCGGCAAGGGCCCCCGCCGGTCGCAGTATCGAGCCCGCCGGAATGTATCGGTGGGTGAGGTCACGCTGTCGCATTCAATTGCATGTTAGATCTGATGCGGCGACAGCGCCAGCTTGTCAGACAGCTTGGTATCGGATTAAATACGGTGATGTCCCGCAGCACGGGACGCTACGATTTTTTCACGTCCGCGCAGGCAGCGCAGGTTCTGTTCCTGGGATCTCTTCGCGTCTTTGTGTCTTCGTGGTGGACCGGGCGCAGCTTTTGAAGGCTGCGCCGGCTCCTGGGGCAGACTCCCTTTAGAGTGTCCTACTCCGGGTAGGGATAGCGGCCGGGATACTGATAGAATCGATCGGAGTTCCGTCTCACCCGGCCATAGCCCCGGCGCTGGTATCCTTCGCGGTAGCCCAGCTCGTAACCGTTCCTATAGCCTTTCTTATAGTCTCCCTTCTTCCCCATCCATTTCTGATAGCCAAAGTCCGCCTTCCGATATTCGTGGCTCCTCAGGTCATACCCAACGCCCCGGCGATAGTCGTCCCGTGCGTGATCGAACCCCTCGCGGTAACCTGCCTCGTAGCCGTACCGGTATGCGGATTCCCGGTCGTTTCTGTCATGCGTCATACCGGGAACCGCGAACAGCATCGCCAGGATTGCCGCCGTTACTCGACTCCTCATTGATTCCATTGTTCCAATTCCTCCCCTTCCGCTTACAACATCCTTAGATGTCGCAGGCTTCGCATTGTTTCATTTCTCAGGTCATGTTCGGAGTTCAGGCTTTAGCCTGCACAGAAGCGGGGAGAAAACTGACGGTGAGCGCAGCCTGAAGGCCGAACTCCAGGTCATGTTCGGAGTTCAGGCTTTAGCCTGCACAGAAGCGCGTGAGAAGACTGACGGTGAGCGCAGCCGACGTCTACCTCCAAACCAAGCTCGGAGTTCAGGCTTTAGCCTGCACAGAAGCGCGTAAGAAACTGAGGGTGAGCGCAGCCTGAAGGCTGAACTCCGAACCATGTTCGGAGTGCGTGGGATTCTCCTGTCAGGGACTCTTCGAGCCTGCGAGGCTTTGCGGTGACTCTCCCCAGAGTTGCTTCAAGCGCTGATCGCGGCCGCACCCGAACCGATAGCTCTTGTAGCGGATCGGGTTCTTCTTGTAGAAATCCTGGTGGTAATCCTCAGCGACGTAAAACTCCGGGGCAGGCAGGATTTCAGTCACGATCGGTTCTTTGAAGAGTTTTTCCACTGCCTTCTTGGACTCCAGGGCCAGGAGTTTCTGCTCTTCGTTGTGATAAAAAATCGCGCTGCGATACTGGCTCCCCCTGTCGCAGAACTGCCGGTTCGGCGTGGTAGGATCGATATTGTGCCAGAAAACCTCCAGCAGTTTCTGGTAGTCGATTTTGGCGGGGTCGTATGCGACGCGCACCGACTCGGCGTGGCCGGTGCCGCCGGAGGAAACCTCTTCATAGGTCGGATTCTTCTTGTGGCCCCCGGTGTACCCTGACGTGGTCGAGATCACGCCCTCGAGCTTGTCAAACGGCGGTTCCATGCACCAGAAGCAGCCCCCGGCGAAGGTAGCGATTTGAAGTTTTCGAGAGCCGGCATTCTTGCCGGCCTCCTCAGCGCCGGTCGTTGTGGCCAGAATCAATGGCAGAAAAGCCGAAATCAGAACCGCGACTGGAGTTTTGCTCCCGCTCATAAGTTTCAACCTCCGGATTCATTTTACGGGGCTCCCGATGCACGCCCCTCATAACAAAAGCATTATGCACTCCTATCCCCTTAAAATCCGTTCGGACATACAGTTTATTCCCGTCACGCTCCTTTAGGGAACTGCTCGAATGAAGAAGTGAAGGAATGCAGTTCATTCGGCACTTCGGGGCCGGCCCGCGTCTTACGATAGCTGTTTCACAAAATCCTTATGGTTTCACTATGACTTCCTTACGGGTTGAGCGCTACCCTCAAATCGGGTGCAAACGATGCCAGTGCGAAACGAAGAGAATGAGATGTCACTCGCCCTTGAAAAAATCCTTCTCCCGACAACCGGCCGTCCCGAACCGCCGGTGGCCGGCGAAGCGGAGTTCAGGTTAGACATCACTGTTGTCTTTACCACGCTTGAATCGACCGTCGAGGCGCTGAGACAGGCCGGTGCTCTGGCGAGTCGTTTAC
>QHZE01000119.1 GCA_003225335.1 Acidobacteriota bacterium | reverse complement strand
CAATCAGAGAGCTGGCATCAACATCGTCTCCTTTTCTTTGAACGCCGCGGAAGTTAGTCGAAGATCGACTAACTTCCAGACGTGTCATTTGAGACACCTCCGGTCATGTGCCTTCTGGACTCACTTCTGGGGGGACGCCGTCGCGCGCCCGAGGATGATGAGCCTCGCCCTTGGATATCAAGAAGGCACCTCCTAGGTTTTTATCCAATTTTTCGGATCGAGGGTGCCGCCGACCACCTCGATCCAGAAGATTGGATTCCCGAGCCAAGTCTCTCGAAATGGAGGTCCTCGCGAGGATCGGATCTCCAGGGATTCGCAAAGCCCTTTCGAAAAGCGCTCTCTAAAACGCCCCAGCATCACGGAAGCCCTCCGTGCTTGAATTTCGAAGGATCTCCTCCGTGGCACGGACGTTGTGCCACGAGACATCCTTTCGTCCGCAACCCTGACCAATGCGCTCGACCCACGAGGGGATTCCCGAGCAGGTGCGCGCCCGCCCACCTCCTCCGCAGTCTTTCGTCCAATTTTTCGGATCGAGGGTGCCGCCGACCACCTCGATCCAGAGGATTGGATTCCGGTCACCTGTGGAAGCGGAATGCCGCGGTTCAGCCGACACACACAACCCCGATTTCACGATATCGTCAACACATGTCCACGATCGTGAAACACCTATTCCGATCGGGCTCGAAGAAGTGTTCACCACCACATCGGAATCCCTGTTCACCGTCGTTTGGAACGACTGTTCACGATCAATGGAATTGCTGTTCACGCTGCACCCTCCGTCTTCGGGTGGCTTTCGATCCACAGTTTCTCTATCCGACCGAGTCGGGAGCGCAGGTAATCCCAGTAGTCAGGCTTGATGTTTTGCTGGTCCAGTTCGGCAAGCATGGACTCAAAGTAACGAAGGCTGCGGATCGGGCCGTGATTTTGGTTGTTGCGCCAGGACGTGTACTTGCGAACACATCCCAGCAAGATAACTTGCTCGATGCGCTCCAACGAAATCCCACGCTTGAACCAGCTTCGTGCCAAGATTTCGTCGGCGGTCGAGAGAGACGTCGTCTGTACGCAGGCCCGAGCCTGGAGCAGTTTCTTGATCGCAGAGACGAAGGCGTCCGCGGCGTCGTCGAGCATCTCTTGTTCACCCTTTTGGTAAGGCCAGTATCCCTCAGCCATTTCCACCATACCCCTGCCGAGGCGACTATGGCTGAACCGGCTTCGACAAATGCCGGCGGTTTCCATCTCGCGTAAGTAACCGCGGATAGCTACAGGACCTTTCTTCAAACTGCGCGCCAGCTCCGTCTGAGTTGTTGCCAGGACTCCGGTGTCCCTTCGGGCATTTAGACAGAGATAGACAAAGAGCTTGAACGCCCCATCGGATAGGACTTCCATTGCTCTTTCCACTTCGGCCCCGGCCGCAAACCATCCCTTCGGATTCTTCAAGACGAGAGGTGTTGTTGAACTCATGGTTCCTCCTCTCGCCGCTGAGATGAAGCTGTTGCTTTCCCGTTGCCCGCTTTTCGAACCGGTCGCAGGGTTTCGCCTTTCAGCGCGATCTCGTGGTTGTTTGAAAGTATTCGCTCCATGATGGCGTCGGCCAGCGTGGGACTGCCGACCAGATCGTGCCAGGTTTCGACAGGAAACTGGCTCGTGAGAACCGTGGAGCGGGATCCACAGCGGTCCTCCAGCACTTCGAGGAAGTAGCGCCTTTCCGTGTCGCTGAGCGCGGTCAACCCCCAGTCGTCAACGGCCAGCACGTCGATCTTTGCCAGTTTCGAGAGCAACCGGTCGAAGCTACCGTCGGCATAGGCGAGGGCCAGCTTCCGGAAGAACTTTGACGCCGCAACATAGTGGGCAGTGAAGCCTTCGCGGCAAGCTTTTTCCAGCAGCGCGCAACAGACATAGGTCTTACCCACCCCGGAAGGCCCGGTGATCGTGACGTTGTGGCGTTGCCGAACCCAGTCGCAGCCGGCCAGGCTCCTCATCAGCGCCCGGTCCAGTTGCCGAGGATGGCGGTAGTTGATGTCTTCTATCGAGGCCTGTTGCTTCAGACGGGCATTCCGGAGTCGGTTCGCTATAGCCTGGTTTTCCCGCCAGGTCCATTGCGCATCGACGAGCATCGCCAGCCGCTCCTCAAAGCAGAGCGAAGCCGTTTCGGGCTGTTTGAGCTGCTCCTCCAGGGCCTGAGCCATCCCGTGCAGTTTGAGTTTATAGAGCTTCTCGAAGGTCTGTTCGCGCAGCATCAGCACACCTCCGTCTTTCGGTAGTAGCCGGCGCCGCGGACGTTGGCGTGCACGTCCGTGTGAGCTGCCGGCGTTGCCACCGGTTCAAGAGGTTGCCGGTCCAGCCCCGTCTCGAGCATCGACTTGATCCTTCTGTAGGAACAGGCATTCAACGCCACGGCGCGCCGGCAGGCGGTTTCCAGTCGCTCTCTTCCGTAACGCTCTCCCAGACGAAGCACTCCGAGGCAGGAGCGGTAGCCGAGTTCCGGATGCTTGCGCGACTCCATGATTCTTTCCAGAGCCGCGGCTGTGGAAGTGCCGATCACGAGTCCCCGTTCGACCATGCGGGAGGCGGTCCATTCCAAATTCTGGTGTTTCTTCGGCCTGTGCTCGGGCAGCGTCGTGTGTTTGCCCGGAACGAAACTCCGGGTGTGGGTCACAATGCGTCGCCCCTTGAGGAAGATCTCGACAGTGGCAGCGGCGATGCGCGCTTCCACCTCCTGGTGCACGAGTTGATAGGGAACGCTGTAGTAGTGGCGCTCGATCTCGACATGGTAGTCGATGTTCGCGCGTGCCTTTTTCCACTCTGCGAAGGTGAAAGGTTCCGGAGGCAGAGGTTTCAGCGCGGGACGTTCCAGCTCCTCGAAGAGCTTCTCCCGCGTTGTATCCAGCTTGCGGAACTTGCGCTGGTTCAGTTTGACCAGGAGCTCCCGGATGGCCAGGTTCAGCTCGGCCAAGGTGTGGAATGTATGCTTGCGCAGGGCCGCCAGTATCCATCGTTCAACTATCAACACGCCCGCTTCAACCTTCGCCTTATCCCGAGGCTTCCGGACGCGAGCGGGAATGATTACAGTCCCGTAGTGTTGTGCAAAATCGCGATAGGTCGGGTTCAGATCTGGCTCGTAGTAACAGGGATCTTTGACGGCGGTTTTCCAGTTGTCTGGCACAGTCACGGCCGGCACACCCTGGAAGAACTCAACAGTGCGGATGTGGGAGCCAATCCAGGAGGACAGATTCCGGTTCCAGGTCGCCTCGGCGTAGGTGTAGTTGCTGGCGCCCAGGACGGCCACGAAAATCGCGGCCTCGTGAACCTGGCCGGTTTCACGATCGACAATCGGGACGGTCGGACCGGCATGATCGACGAACATCTTCTCGCCCACCCGGTGATCCTGTCGCAGGACCAGGTCAAGCTTTTGAACCCAGCGGTTATAGAGCTCGCAGAAACGACTGTACTGGTAGCCATCCGGTTGGCTCTCCTTGTATTCCTCCCAGAGCAGTTGAAGCGTCACGTGCCTGTGGCGGCGGAATTCTTCGTGGATCGATGCAAAGTCGGGAAGACGTGTCTCGCGAGGTCTCGCCCAGGGATCATCGGCAAAGAGTTGGCGCTCCAACGTCCCCTCATCCAGGTCCGGGGGCAAAGGCCAAGTCAGGCCGGCATCGCGGGCCCGGCGCAAATAGTTAGCAACAGTGGTGTGGGGAATCAGACAACTCCGGGCGATCTCCCGGTTCTTCAGTCCTAGTTCAAACTTTAACCTAAGAATTTCTTTGATCTTGCGCATAGACAACCTCTCTGCTGGCATTCGGTTTCCTCCAATAAGGGAGCAAAACCTTACCAGCGGTTGCCCAGCGCCGCTTCGAAACCCCCGGGGATTCCGGGATCGTGTCCACGATTCCGGGATCGTGTCCATGATTCCGGGATGTTGTCCACCATTCCGAGGAATCCGGAAAAGTGGTCATCATCGCGTCGGAATCAGTGGACACCTTCGATCGGAATGGGTGGTCAACATCGATTGGAATGGGTGGTCAAGATGGCCCGGAATACGCATTCCAGCAACGTTCGCAATGAGATCAACTTCGCGCTAGCCAGAAAAAGGCCATTTCTCGCGATCCATATTGAAGAGACTTCGCTGCCTGTCGGTTTAGACCTGCAGATCGGGAGTATCCAAGCGGTAATGCGCTTCCGGATGTCGGAGGACAAATACCACCGAAAGATCTGTTCTGTTCTGCCGCTCTCGCTCCGCTTATCGGAGGAACAGGAGAAGCAGCAGCGCGAAGAGGAACACCTCGCTCGT
>QHZE01000192.1 GCA_003225335.1 Acidobacteriota bacterium | reverse complement strand
CGGGGAGTAAGCCGTATATATTGTCGTAGGGCACCGTGAAAGAGAAATCGCCCGAGCGGGTCCTCAAACGCGTCAGGTTCACAACGGCGTTCCCGTCGATCGTCGCCGCCAAATCGGTGACGTTATCAATCCAGGCCTTAGCGCAGTCTTGCCGCTGTTGTGGTGTATCGCCGTGGAACGGGAACGGCTCCAAAGACGAGCACTCCACATTGACGATCGGGAAAAACAGCGCCGTCCCGGCCGGTATGGTGCAGTCGACGGCGGGCGGCCCCCCCAACAGGAACCAGACGTTGCCCGACTGCCCGTTTGAACAAGGCGCGCCGTTCTGTGGGTGATCGGGGTTGGGCTCCATGAAATACCATAGCCACCATTCCACGCTCAACACGTCGTATGTGTTGCCAAACGGCGGCGATGCGGCGCTGGAATTACCGGTGTGCCGTGGAACTTGGCCGGGAATATTCGCTTTGAGAGACGGGACTAGAAACACGGTAGAGGCTACCGTCAGGATTAGGGAACCTCGCTTGAAAAATTCAAAAAATTCTCTCTTCTTCATCTGATCTCCTTTCAGTTTTCAGTTAGCGGCTTCTGCCGCTGTACCCTTCTAAATGTCGTCATGGACTCTCTCTGTTCCAGCGGGGCCATTCCACCCCGCTATCATGTAACGCGTGAAATATTGCGAAAAGCGGACATTGGCGCACAATGATGCACCTGACGCGTTGGGGATGAGGCTGCGCACATAACGGACTTCCGGGAACGATTTTCGAGATCAGTGATGTGGTGACCCGAGAAACCTTGCCAAAAACGCATATTGGGCGCAGAATCGCGCCGGACGGGTTGGGAATGAGGCGGTGACATGCCGGAAATCAGTGAACTGCTCGCCCAGATGAGCGATAACAGTCCTCGCGGGACTTCGGAGTTGATGGCCCGCGTCTATCACGAGCTTCACCGTTTGGCGGCCGCCTACATGCGCCGCGAGCGACGGGATCATACGCTCCAGACCACGGCGCTGGTGCATGAGGCTTACTTGCGGCTCGTCGGCCAGCGGGACATTGCTTGGAAAAATCGGGACCATTTTTTCGGGGTCGCCGCTCAGATGATGCGGCGCATTCTGGTAGACCATGCCCGCGCGCATTTGTGCCGGCGGCGTGGCGGACCTCAGCAAAGAGTCTCGCTAGATGAGGTGGGCATCTCGCCGCGGACTCATTCCGCCGATCTGGTTGCGCTGGATGAAGCGCTGACCCGGCTTGCGCAAATCGATGCGCGGCAGGCCCGGGTCGTGGAGTTGCGATTTTTCGGCGGGCTTACGGCGGAAGAAACAGCCAAGACGCTGGCCGTCTCGACCAAGACAGTGAACCGCGACTGGCTGGTTGCCAAGGCGTGGCTCCACGCCGAGATTGCCGAGCGGAAATGACCCCGCAGCAATGGGAGCGCATCAAACAGATATTTGATGCAGCTCTGGCGGAGGCGTCTGCTGATCGCGCTACGTTCCTTCAAGCGAATTGCGGCGACGACTCCGTCATTCGCAGCGAAGTCGAGCGCTTATTGGCAGAGCACGAGCGGGCATCAGGATTCCTCGACCGACCTTCACACGGCAACGCGTTCGCATTGAGCGGTTCACAAATCAGCGGAACGGAAGCACCGCTGACCGGGCAAAAGATCTCGCACTATGAAATCCTCGCCAAACTAGGCGAAGGCGGGATGGGGATCGTCTATCGCGCTTTCGACACACAGCTTCTGCGTCCGGTCGCCCTCAAGGTCCTCAGCCATAACGCGCTGGCAGACCCGGAAAGCAACCGGCGGTTCCTCCGCGAGGCCAGAACCGCTTCGGCGTTGAATCATCCCAATATTGCCCATGTTTACGAAGTCGGAGAAGCGGACGGTACGCGCTTTATCGTCATGGAGCACATCGAAGGCCGGACGCTGGCGGCGACAATTCGCGACCTTCCGCTGGATTTTGCTCGGGTGCTCGAATTAGGTCTTCAGGCTGCCGACGCTCTCGCCGAAGCCCACGAACACGGCATCATTCACCGCGACGTCAAGCCATCCAACATCATGATCACGCCGCGCGGGCAGTTGAAGATTCTGGATTTCGGATTGGCGAAGGTCCGTTCGAAGCAACCGGACCAAGAGCGGGGCCTGACAGATTCGTCGCTCACCAGCCCCGGGCTTGTGGTCGGTACGACTCGCTACATGAGCCCCGAACAGGTCCTCGGTCATGATGTGGACCAACGCAGCGACATCTTCAGTTTAGGAGTCGTTTTCTATGAAATGGTGGCCGGCCATCCAGCTTTCGCCGGCGGGACCGCAACTGAAACGATGGATCAGGTACTACATTCCGAACCCGAACCGATCGCCGCAATCCGCTCGAATGCGCCGCGCGAACTGGGCCGCATCATCCGGAAGTGCATCGAGAAAGACCGCGGAAAACGGTACAGCTCGGCTCGGGAGCTCTACACAGATCTTCTGCAGTTGCGAGAAAACCGGCCCCTGGCGTTTGGCTTCAGGATGGATCGCCGCAAATTTCTTTTCACGGCTGCGCTGAGGTGGGTGGCTGCGGCGGCGCTCTTGGTGACGGCATTAATCGCATCCCTGTATCTGATCAGAGGACGAGGCGACGCGATAGATTCGCTGGCCGTCTTACCACTGGCCAATGCGAGCCGCGACGCGGACATCGAGTACCTTGTTGACGGGATCACGGAAAACCTGATCAACAGCCTCTCGCAGGTGCCCAAGTTGCGCGTGATGGCGCGCAGCACAGTGTTCAGTTACAAGGGAAAAGCGGCCGATCCACTGGAGGTCGGGCGCAAGCTGAAGGTGCGCGCCGTCCTCACGGGCCGGGTGGCACAGCAGGGCGATGCCTTGAAGGTCGGGACCGAGTTGGTGCGCGTGGCCGACGGGTCGCAGCTGTGGGGCGAGCAGTCTACCTGGCCGCTGGCGAACATCCTTACCATGCAGGCAGATATGGTGAAGCAGATCTCTGAGAAGCTGCGGCTCCGCTTGACCGGGGAACAGCGGCAGCGATCAACCAAAAGCTACACGGATAACCCTGAGGCTTACCACCTCTATCTGCGGGGCCGGTACTACTCACTCAATTTGTGGACCGCCGACGGCTTCAAGAAGGGACTGGACTACCTGAACCGGGCCATCACGTTAGATCCTACTTACGCCCTCGCGTATGCGGGGCTGGCCGCCACCTATTACGACGCTTCAGGTGTGTACTATCAGCCGCAGGAGGCGATGCCCAAGGCGAAGGCCGCCGCCGTGAAAGCACTGGAGTTGGATGAAGAGGTAGCTGAAGCTCACACTGCTCTGGCTGAGGTGATGGCATACTACGAATGGAACTGGAAGGAGGCTGAAAAGCATTACCAGCGGGCGCTGGCACTCAACCCCAACTATGCGCTCGCTCATCTCTACTATGGTCAATACTTGGTCGAGCAAGGGCGGTTGGAAGGCGTCGAAGAGATGCGACAGGCCGAACGGCTGGATCCCCTCACACCCGAAACGAGCATGTTATTGCCCCTTTGGCACTATATGGCGCGGCAGTACGACGAGGCGATCTCGGAATGCCTAAAACTGATCGAGATGAAACCGGACTTTTACTTGGGGCACTCGATCCTTGGTCTGGCGTATGAGCAAAAGAGAATGTTGGCGGAGGCGATGGCCCAGTTCAACGAGGCGCGGCGTTTAGACCCCCAGCAGCCGTTCACTTTAGGCTATCTCGGACATGCCTATGCGACCTTAGGCAAGCGGAGCGAGGCGCACGAGATGATCGCGGAGATGAGGCGCAGAGCGCAACGGATATATGTGGACCCGTTTGCTGTGGCGATCGTCTATGCCGGCTTGGACGAGAAGGACGAAGCATTCACGTGGCTGGAACGGGCCTATGATGCTCACTCTGAGAGCTTAGTTCATTACAAAAATGCCCCCCTCCTTGACGGGCTGCGGTCGGATCGGCGCTTCACCAACCTGTTCCGCCGGATGGGGCTTGCGTCGTGAGCCGGGCAATACAGCTCTCCTGGACACTTCGCTAGGAGAGTTTCACACAAACGTTTGGTACTGCGACTCGCGGGCGCGGATTCATTCGCGGAAGAGTCGCAGCGCGGCCGTTCATCGGCAGTCGGGAAATGGCCTGTCCGTGCTGATGCAGCCATGAGTCGTGATTCGCAACGACACTACAGCGTAGATGATTACTTCACAATCGAGGAGATGTCATCAGTATACGTGCTTTTCGGACGACAATTTCGGTGACTTATCAGGTGCTTCCGCAGAATTCCCCAAGAATTCCCCAACAGCGGAGAAGCGCGGAAAGGCGTGTGCGGTACAATCATGGGCAGGAGAGATACATGGCGCGACTCCCTTTGACGGAAGAACAAGTTGGCGAGGATTGCGTGGTTCTAGACGTCGAAAAAGTCGGCTTAACCGACGAACAATTTGTCGAACTTTGTCTCGACAATCGCGACCTTAACTTCGAACTCACGGCCCAGAAAGAGTTGGTGATCATGAGTCCGCCAGGACCAGGGACGGGCCGGCGCAACACTGTTATTAGCTATTATCTTGAGGATTGGGCCAAAAAGGATGGAACGGGAATCGCGTTTGGTGGGACACTCTTCGGTCTTCCAAACGGAGCCAAGCGGGCACCCGATGCGTGCTGGATCAGGCGCGAGCGCTTGGACGCGCTCACCAACGAAGAGCAGGAGGGCATCCCGACTCTCGGTCCCGACTTTGTAATAGAACTGATGTCTCCGAGCGACAGAAGG
>QHZE01000257.1 GCA_003225335.1 Acidobacteriota bacterium | reverse complement strand
TCCTTTACAGGGTCAAGAAGGTCCTGGTCTTTGGAAGTTATCTTCAAGACCTTGACAAAGCAAATGACATTGATGTCGCGGTTGAATTTGGTACAGCGGGAGCATAATCCCGAGAGACAGGTCGTCTCAGACCGTGTTCTTATTTAAAAGGGATGAAGGAGGCGGGCCATGTTGAAAGAGTTCAAGGAATTTGCGATGCGCGGGAATGTGCTGGATATGGCCGTAGGGATTATCGTCGGCGGAGCTTTCGGCAAGATCGTCAGCTCCTTTGTGGCAGATATTCTGATGCCGCCCCTCGGGTTAGCGCTGGGAAGGGTGGATTTCGGTAGCCTGTTTCTCAATCTTTCGGGAGGCGCCTACGCTTCCCTGGAAGAGGCGAAGAAAGCCGGCGCCGCCACGCTCAATTATGGAGTGTTCATCAACACCGTCCTGGACTTTCTGATAGTGGCGTTTGCGGTCTTCTTGCTGATCAGGCAGGTCAACCGGCTCAAGAAGACGGAGCCAAAGCCCGTGGCGGCTCTCGCGACAAAAGATTGCATATACTGCTTCTCGAGCATCCCGATCAAGGCCACACGGTGCCCGCACTGCACCTCCGAGCTGAGAGCCGCGTGACCTCCTTCACCGCCGGGGCACGGAGATGGTTCCGTGTCCCCCGAGCCCTTTGTGGCTTCGCACTTTTCGCGGTGATTTCTCTGGTGACCAAGCCCCGAGGCTCAATGGCTCAAAGAACCACCAGAGCGCAACCGGGCGATACGCTGTCGGCGCTTGAGTCCGGTGTCCATGCCGTAGAATTGTACGTCTCCCAGTTGATTGCGGACGAAATTTTCCAGTTCTTCTATTTTTGCCGCCAGTATCCGCTGCAAGAAGACGGGCACGCCATTGAAGGTTTTCCACACGATCTCTTCTTCCTCGGGATCATATTCCCATACCCCGACGAGCCGGCCGCCGGCAACTATAGCATTATTGTGAATGTTCTCCATTTCGGCGATGCGTGCCGGCCGGCCGCGCCAGTCAAGCACCTCGGCCCCCTGGTCTTCCGGTCGAACAAATACAGCCAGGCCTCGGCGGAAATAAAGATAATTGTCGCGGACGGGAAGAAGAGTGATCGCATCAGGCTTGAGGTGCGGCGGCTTCCTCAGCTTCGCGGTGTCGTCCTCAAAAAACCAGACCGTTTCGCTCCATTCCCGCACCTTCGCCTGCGCGAGGCGGAGAGCTTTCATGGCCTTTTGCGCCTCTTTTTGATTGGTGCCCGCCCACCATGCGAATTCTTTGATCGTTGCCGGTGACGCCCAACGAAAGAATCGGCGGCAGAGCTCCTTAACGAGTGTCTCGTCGCCGCGCAGCTGTGCGACTTCCTGGGCGATGTCGTGAGGGAGGAGCTTGAAGGTAAATCGATCGGAATCGAGGCGCCGGTCTGCCGGAACGCGCTGCACAACGCCATCGACCCGCAGGTTTCGCAGGGCAAATGAAAGGGTCGTACTTTCTCCCAGCTGTTTCCCGGGATTCCCGAGGCTCCGGACGAGTTGTTGAGGCACGGAGTCGCGGATGGCTTCGAGAGTGAGCGCTTCCTCTTGCAGAACCCGAACCAGGACTTCAGACAGGACCTTCACATCGCGTTCGGTAACGGGGCAGGTTTGATAGACCTTCTCAAAATGCGGCGCGAGAGCCCGATGCGCCGACGCAAGGGCCAGAGGCAGGTCCTCGCGCGGGAGGAGCATCGTGCAGGCGCGCACAGCAAAGGCCTCAATGATACTTTCCGACTCGAATACCTCCAGGTCGACGTCGCTCCGCGTGCACCCGGGGATGCGGGCACGCAGGGCGACATAAGGGACCGAACTTCCGGCCGAGTTCATCCAGCCGCAACGCCCGACGACACCGGAGACTCCGCCAGCCAATGGCTCCGCGAGCCCCTGGCGCTCCGCCCACACGCCTCTTAACTGCTCTACTCCGATTTCAAGCACATTCGTCATCGAGCGGAGTCCCAGGCAGTCTGATTCAGAAACAGTTCTTGTAAACCCGATCGTCGACGGTCCATTGTCAGTCGTCAATTGAAATCTTCCGCCCGGCTCGCGAGGGACCTGGGGAGGGAATTGACCCCGGAAAAACTGGCGACGGATTTCACGGTGCAGCCCAGCCGCAACCAAAAGTAAAATCACACCCCACCTCGCTCTTTGGAGTGCGACAGCAACCTCAGCTTGCTGCCGCTTTGGTGCAGATCGAAAAGCTCCATCCCTTAAAACGCAAGCAAGCTAAGCAAGCTTGCGCACTCCAAAGGAGAGCCGCAAAAATCTTGTAAGGAAAACACGAATTCACAGCGTAGTAGTACGAATTACACGAAGTCTTGGCTTACGGGCGGTGTATGGTGACGAGCACAAACGGGGGTGACGGAACATGGTTCAGAGGGTAACTTTTCGAAGGTTTGTTGTAGGATCTCTGGTCGCGGCTGTCCTCATTGGTGGATGCATGGCAAGCGCTCGAGCCGAGACGCATCGCTTCAAACCAACAGTAGGGTATCCTACGTTCGCAAAACGCGAACCTGTACTTCATGTCAAGCCCGGCGATATCGTGGAGACGGAGACGCTCTGGGGCGAGTGGTACGAAAGGGCGGGGGGGAAATGGCCGGGCGAGGTCGGGCCATTCCATGTCGAAGGGGCGACGCCAAACGATACGCTGGCCGTGAAGATCCTTCGACTGCGACCTAACCGCGATGTCGCCGTATCGACGCACAATCCCCAGTTCGGTGTGCTGGCGGCCGACCGATGGACGCCGATGCTCACCGACCCGATTCCTGCCAAGAGATTCATCTGGAAGCTCGACCGGGGGCGGATGGTCGGTATCCTGGATCTGCCGGAGAGCCGGATGAAACGGATCGAGGTGCAACTGTCGCCCATGCTGGGACGCGTAGCGGTTGCGCCGCAGGGAGAGGAAGCTTTCGACGGGCTCTGGCCCGGATACTTCGGCGGAAACATGGACGCTTCCGACGTGCGCGAGGGCACAACCGTCTACCTGCCGATTCTTCATGAAGGCGCGCTTTTTTACTTCGGCGACGGACACGCGCTTCAGGGGGATGGCGAGATCTGCGGGTCCGGGTTGGAGACGTCCATGGATGTCACGTTTCAGTTCGACCTGATCAAGGGGAAGAAGATCGCCTGGCCCAGGCTGGAGGATTCCGAGTACATCATGGTGGCCGGCAGCGTCCGCCCGCTCCTCGACGCTTTCCGCATTGCGCAGGTCCAATTGATCCAGTGGCTCGTGGAGGAGTATGGGTTCAACAAGTGGGAAGCCTTCCAGGTGGCATCGCAGGCCGGTGTGACGCGCGTAGCCAACGCCGTAGATCCCCTCTATACAGTCGTGGCCAAATTCCCAAAAAAGTATCTGCCGAAGTGAGGGGCAAAGGGGCAAAGGGGCAGAGGGAGCAAGGCAAAAAGCTTCGTGAGTGAATGCGTCACCCGGAAAAGTTGGTCTGAGCCCCAGGCCTTTCCCCTTGACCCTCACTTCTCCGCCATACGTATCGCCCCGTCGAGACGAATCACCTCTCCGTTGAGCATGGTATTTTCAACGATGTGACGCACCAGGGCGGCGTACTCCTCGGGTTTCCCCAGACGTTTCGGAAAGGGAACCTGCTGGCCCAAGGATTGACGCGCCGTCTCGGGGAGGTTTGCCAGAAGTGGTGTATCGAAGATTCCTGGAGCAATGGTCATCACACGGATTCCAAATCGCGCAAGTTCCCGGGCAATGGGTAGGGCCATCGATACGATCCCTCCTTTCGAAGCCGAGTAAGCCGCCTGGCCAATCTGCCCGTCAAAAGCGGCCACCGACGCTGTATTGACGATCACTCCCCGCTCGCCGTCGGCCAGCGGCGGCGCTTCCGCGATGGCCGCGGCAGCGAGGCGAAGGACGTTGAACGTCCCAATCAGATTCACCTGGATTACCTTCAGGAACAGACTCAAGGAGTGTGGACCGGCCTTTCCCAGGACACGCTCGGCGGATCCGATTCCCGCGCAGTTGACCGCCCCTCTGAGGCTCCCGAACGAGTCCAGTGCGGTTCTTACAGCATTTTGCACACTCGATTCCTCGGTCACGTCCGTCTGAACAAACTGAACGCGGGGCGCCAACTCTTGCACAACTCTCTTCGCTCCTTCCGGGTCAAGGTCGGCGATCACGACGTTGCCTCCTGATTGCGCAAGCAGACGAACCGTCGCCGCCCCCAGTCCCGAGCTCCCGCCACTTACCAGAAACGTGCTTTCCCTTATTTGCATGCCTCGCCCTCGCAGTCTTTTTTTTGCACCATCTGTTTATCATCCCGCCTACCCGGACGCCAAATCAATCTCGTGTGGCAAGGATTTTCCGTCACATGACCAATGAAAAATGACAAATAGAAGTCAGAAGTCCGGACAACGAAGTGCGATTTGTCATTTTTCATTGGTCATTGGCCATTTGTCATTATTTGCCAAATCTCTCTCTGCGTACTCCGCGTCTCTGCGGTGAGGCTTTTGGGGTTACGGCTGGGCTGCCCTGTGTTCATCTGTGGTTTGCTTTGGTTGCGGTTGTAACCCCGCTTGCTGAGGGATTATTGACACTGCCTGCGTCAGGCCCTAGCGGACTGTCCACTGTTCAGATAGATGCCGTATGTATTTATTACGGTATGCAACCCGATCATCGACAAGGAGTTGGTGAAATCTTGCTTCTTTGCTGTTAAATGTATGGACTCTGCCCGAGTGGCTGGCCCTGCGGCTCGTGTGACACAATTAGGACATAACTGGCTTATTCTTAGCAGGTTATGGCCTGTTTTTGGTGAGTACAGGAGGATTGGCACGGAACCTGCAGTTAAACAGGCTTGTGCCTTAGGACACTGAGTCGAAAGGCACAAGGAGGACTTGAATGAAACGCGATCGATCTGTTGGGTTGGGTTTGTTGGTTCTGGTTTTGTCGCCTGTTAGGCCGGAGAGTTCGAGTATCACCGACGACAAGATCTTGCTTGAGGCCGGACGGCAGATACGACGCTATGCCTTCTACAGCATATTCGACAACGTGCTGCTTGAGGCGCGAGACGGTCGTGTGGTGGTGTCCGGAGAGGTGATGCATCCGTGGCGCAGCAAGGACATCGAGCGCATCGTGCTGCGGATTTCGGGAGTACGGTCTGTCGAGAACCGTCTCGAGGTTTTGCCTCTGTCTCCCTTTGATGATGAGATTCGTTACCGCGTGGCCCGAGCCATCTACAAGGACCCGGGCCTGCAGCGCTACGGGATTCAGGCCAACCCGCCTATTCACATAGTCGTCAGGAACGGTAATGTGACCTTGACCGGAGTGGTCCACACCTTGTTGGAGAAGGCGCTGGCAGAGAGAGCGGCACGTTTTGCGGCGACGTATTTTGGTTTGGAGAACAAGCTTCTCGTGGAGACCGAGATGCGGCGGGCCGCGAGCTGAAAATCGAAGGGACGCGAATCAGCTCTACCGCAGTATCACACTTCCCCACGGCGGCCCTTCTCATGCACTGAGGAGGGCCGCCCCCGCCTTGATCAGACTTCAAACCTCAGCGGTCAGACCTCAGACTTCAAGTACGTTTCGGTCCAATTCGCGAGTGGTCTGAGGTCTGACCCCTGAAGTCTGAGGTCTGAGGTCGAGGTCCGGCCGTGAACTTTGCGGCTAAGACACTAAATTGCTAGAATAGCCCTCATCTATGAGGGCGCCCTTCTTTTACAAAAAGACAGCGGTAGTCATGGCGATCGTGGTCATCGTGCTCTCCACGGCCACACTCAGCTACCTGAGCTACCGCTACACCGTTGGGGGTGAAAACAAAGTAGACACGACCCTGCTTCAGCAGAATATCAGCCTGGTGGAGCAGACCGTGGACCGAATCGAGCAGAAAGTCATCGACAACGATCGCATCCTGTACGACATGACGGATGTGAACGACCCGTCGAGCTGGCCCGAAGTGAATGAGGCGATCAAGAAGGCGGATCTGAATGTAGATCAGGTGTGGTTTCTAAAGCCCGACGGGACCGTGCTGCACCCTGTGCGGAGCTTGCCGCAAGCCTTCCAGCACAGCTTGCGCGAGTTGAAACTGAATCAGATGCGCCTGGACGAAACCAATCACCTCCACAGAGAGCGCGGAGAGGGCTATTTCTTTGCCTCGTATGTGCTGCGGCAGAACCGGAAAGGCGAGAAAATCCTGGTTTTCTATCAAATGAACCGGGACAAGCTGATTGCGATGATCGACAAGTTTCTTCGGGACCTGTCCCCCAAGCACTACGTGAGCATCGTGGATTTCGAGAACTACGGAGTATATCAGGCTCCCGTGAACAGGTCTGTCAAATACTTCTACGAGAGGCGTTTCCCCAGCACCTTCTACAAATGGCTTCTCCAGCTCGTGCCGCGCAACTATACCGAGATTGAGCGCGATGTCACGAACCGCAGGCGCGTCAATTTCTTCTTTATCGTCCTGAGCATGTCCCTGACGCTCCTCAGCCTGGCCATCATTTATATTGCGGGGTTGCGCGAACGCCAGCTTGCGCAGCTCAAAGAGGACTTTATCAGCAACGTCAGCCACGAGCTGAAAACACCTCTCTCTTTGATCCGGATGTTCAGCGAGATTCTGGTTCTCGACAAGGTCAAGAATGAATCGACGAAGCAGGAATACTACGGCATCATCCACAACGAAAGCGAGCGCATGAGCCGTTTGGTCAGCAACCTCCTGGATTTTGCCAGCCTCGAGCGGGGCGCCCAGAGCAAGAACTTCGAGCAGACCAATATCGCCCGTCTGGTAACCAAGGAGCTCGAGGCATATCGATACCAGGTTCAGAAGGAGGGTTTTCAGCTGTTGACTCGAGTGGACGAGACCGTACCCGATACGCTCGCCAATCCCAACGCACTGACGCTTGCTTTCTTCAACCTGTTGGACAATTCCGTGAAGTACTCTGGCGACCAAAAGCAAATAACTGTCACTGTGGTTCAGACGAACGGCTTTGTCGATCTGTCGGTGAAGGACTGTGGATTAGGGATTCCGAGAGCAGAGCAGCAAAGAATCTTCGAGAAATTCTACCGGGGCACCGACCCGCGGGTGCAGAAAATTCGCGGCAGCGGCATCGGCCTCTCCATAACCAAACATGTAGCGGAGATGCACGGGGGGCAGGTTCTGGTAGACAGCGAGCCCGGCTTCGGAAGCACCTTTACTCTGCGAATTCCTATACGCGAGGCGGCCGGGGAGACGCGAGTGACGAGTGACGAATGACGAGTGACTCGTGAAGGCGGAATGATCAAGCCATGCAACGAATACTGATCGTAGAAGACGAACGCGAGATGGTGCGGGGTCTTCGGGACATCCTGGAGTTTGAAGGCTACGAAGTTATTACCGCCGAAAGCGGACGGGAAGGCCTTCAGGCGGTCACCAAAAGAGAACCGGACTGTATCATTCTCGACCTGATGCTGCCGGACATTAACGGCTACCAGGTATGCGAGGAAATCCGCCGCCAGAAGCGGGACACCCCGATCATCATGCTCACTGCAAAGGCGCAGGACTATGACAAAATTCGGGGACTGGAAGTAGGCGCCGATGACTACATGACCAAGCCTTTCAGCGTGGGAGAGTTCCTGGCGCGGGTGAAGGCCATCTTACGAAGGACAAGCCGGAGCATCGAGGACATGGATGTCATTCGCATCGGGCCCAGCCTGGTGGACGTCAAGCACTTCCGCGTGCGCCGTGGAAAAAAGGAACACTCCCTTTCGCATTATGAGGTAGAGCTGTTCAAGCTGCTCTACGAGAACTTGAATCAGCCGGTGTCGCGCGACGAAATTCTGGACCGGATCTGGGGCACGGAAAGTTATCCTACAAACCGTACTGTCGATAACTTCATCGTCAAACTGCGCAGGAAAATTGAAGACGATTACAAGGATCCCAAGCACATCCTCACCATCTACGGGGTGGGATACAAGCTGAGCCCATGATCTTTTTCCTGGATATTCTGGGCATGCTGGTGTTTCGTGCGCGCGCTCTGCGCGCGATCGGCGGACGGAGGTCGCTCGTTGCAGCATGGGTTGCGCTGCCAGCCAGCTTACTGACCTTCACTGTCATTCGCGGTGCCGCGAATGCGGATCCGAACCCTCTGGAAGGCGTGGATTTTCTGGCCTCCCTGTTCCAGCTCAACCTGGTGCAGGCATTGCTGTTTCTCTCGATCGCCTATGTCCCCGCTGTGATCTGCTTGAGCAATGCATTCGCTGGTGACGGTCTGGGATTCTCGTTCTCCCGGGACGAATATCAGGTGCATGTTTCGGTCCTGTTCCCTCTGTGGGGAGCGCTGTTCTTCGCGGCAGGCGTGTTGCTGTTTCTGGTCCCGCGCGCCGTCTCGATGGGAATCCTGGAGGTGACCTTTGAGCGCTTGAAGGTCGGCGTAGAGGGATTGGTCCCCGCGGCGACGCTCGGCATCCTGATGGCCGCGTATACCGTCTGGGCGATCAAAGAGATCAACTACCTCTCAACACTCGCCGCGGTCGGAGTTTTTGTTTTGTCCTGGTTTACACTGCCTCTGTTTTTTGTTCTGACGAGGTTCTTGTTCGCTCTGCCCTTCTTCATTATGATTCCGCTGGGGTACGTGGCCTGGCAGCGCCTTCGCGGCTATTTCGAGCTGAAGTCGGGAGAGCAGGATCTCAAGGCACATCTTCACAGCTTGACTGTCAATCCACAGGACGCCGACGCGCACCATCAACTCGGCCTGATTGATCTGAGGCGAGCAGACCTGGACAAGGCGCAGATTCATTTTGAAAAAGCGATCGAGATCGACCCCCGGGATCCCGATTACCATTACTACCTCGGTCGCGTGTTCGAAGAAAAAGGGAATTGGCCTGCGGCGCTGGAGCAGTACGAGCAGACCTACCACCTTAATGCGAAGTACGGCCTGGGGGACATATTCCGGGAAGTCGGAAAAGGGTACCTTCACACGGGCCGTCTGGAAAAGGCAGTGGAGTTCCTGCATTTTTTCCTCGACAACCGCTCGTCTGATCCCGAAGGGAGATACTGGGTCGCCGTCGCATTCCAGAAGCTGGGCCAGACTGCGGAAATGCGCAACCAGCTTCGGACACTTCTGGACCAGGCTCGTTCCAACCCGCGCTTCTTCCGTAAAGGGAACCGCCGCTGGCTTCACCAAGCGCGCATGCTGCTCCGCCAGTCCTAGGTCGAGGAATCCAAGAATTCAAGAATCCAAGAATCGAACACCTCAATCTTCCTGGATTCTTGAATTCTTGGATTCTTGGATTCCTCCTGTCTTTTGTTCGGGCGTTTACAATCGTTTACAATTTCGGACACTTTACTACACGGCGGTGACAAACGCCGAACCTTCCCTCTTCTATACTTTCCGGGACAGTGGGAGAGAGTATGCCATTTTTCGGAGCTTCGGCCTCAGCCTATGAGAAGTTCCTGAAGACGGGAAACATCTCGTATTTCTATACGATGGATAGGTTTGACGTGACCATCGTCACGGCCTATTTTGTCATCCTTGCCATCCTTTCCTTCTACGGCCTTCATCGCTATCTGATGGTGTTCTTCTTTAACAAGTACAGAGAGAATGTCGCCGTTCCAAAGGGGCGGTTCGAGGAGTTGCCTCGGGTCACCGTTCAGATCCCGTCGTACAACGAGATGTATGTCATGGAACGGGTGATCGACGCGGTCTGCTCGCTCGACTACCCTAGAAGCCGGCTCGACATCCAGGTGCTGGACGATTCCACCGACGAAACGCAGGCGATTGCGCGCAACGCCGTGGAACGCTGGCAGGGCCTCGGCCTCGACATTCACTATATCCACCGCGACCAACGGGCCGGTTTCAAGGCTGGCGCATTGGAGAACGGGCTGCGCACCGCAAAAGGGGAGTTTATCGCCGTCTTCGATGCGGATTTCGTCCCCGATCGTGACTTTCTCCGGAAGGCGATCCACTATTTTACAGACCCCAAGGTCGGCATGGTTCAGGGACGCTGGTCGCACCTGAACCGGGAGTACTCTTTCCTTACCAAGATCCAGGCCGTCTTCCTGGACGGGCACTTCATGCTGGAAAGCTTTACGCGGTTCCTGACCGGACGCTACTTCAATTTCAACGGCACGGCTGGGATCCTCCGAAAAAGCACAATTGAAGATGCCGGAGGCTGGCAGCACGACACGCTGACCGAGGACCTGGATCTCAGCTATCGGGCCCAGATGAGAGGCTGGAACTTCGTTTTCCTGCCGGATTTGACTGTTCCGGCGGAACTGCCCGTGGAGATCAACTCCTTCAAATCCCAACAGTGCCGCTGGGCCAAAGGGGCAATGCAGACCTGCAAGAAAGTCCTGCCGAAGATTCTCAAGGGGAGCTACTCTCCCGGGGAGAAACTTGAATCCTGGTACCATCTGACCGGCAATGTTTCCTATCCCTTGATGTGCGTGCTTTCCTTACTGCTCTTTCCTGTGGTCATCATACGTTTCAACCAGGGCTGGTTCCAGTTGTTGACCTTCGATCTGCCGCTCTTCATGCTTTCCTTCACCAGCGTCACCAGTTTTTACGTAGCTTCCCAGAAAGCCCTCTACCGGGATTGGTACAAGCGAGTCGCCTACTTGCCGGGCTTGATGGCGGTGGGCATGGGGATGAATTTCTGCGTCGCCAAAGCCGTGCTGGAGGGGGCGCTTGGAATCCAGAGCCCCTTCGTGCGCACGCCGAAGTTCTCAGTGGAAGGGATGCGCGGAGATTGGAAATCCAAGAAGTATCGCGTTCGGGTTGGAGTCCTGCCCGTGATCGAGATCCTGATGGGCCTCTATTTCGCGGCGATGAATTTGTACGCGTTGAATCTGGGCATCTACGGGGTGATCCCGTTCCTGCTGCTCTTTCAGTTCGGCTACTTGTATACCGGGTTCTGTTCCCTGGCCCAGAGCCTGAAGAAATCGAGCCCGAAACCCCTGACCCGGCTCGGTCCATTCGCGCCTCCTCGCTTCAGCCGGCCCGAATAAAATGACAGATTCTTCGCGTCTTGGTGGTAAAGGCTGCTCACAACCCACCACGAAGAATCACGAAGCGTTTTTTATAGCTTATGGGCGCGGGCGAGGGCGGCTTCAAGAGTCTCTCCTGTGAGCTTGAGGAAATCCTCAGGGGTGTCGATGTCGTGCGCCACAGAGGATTCGCCGGTGGGCAGTAATGCGATGGCATCCTGGTGCCTCTGAACCACCCCCTTCATTCCGGCTTCGGTTGGTGTATCCAGGATCTCCTGAAACAGCGCCGGGCTCAGAATCGCCGGGTGGCCCCGGCGTCCCTCATAGACCGGCAACGCCAAGAGGGGCTTCGCGTCCAGGAATAATTGAATCAGTTTCTCAACCAGGTCCCGGGAGACAGTTGGGTGATCTACGGGCCAGAGCAGACAGCCGCGAACGTCGGGTCCCATGTTTTCCAGAGCGCGCTTGACGGAGGAAAGCTGTCCCTTTTCGTAATCCGGATTCGTCACAACGCGGACCGGGCGCCGGGCAAGCGCAGGCTGGATATGCCGGGCGTGGGCGCCGATCACTACCATGGGTTCAGAAAGGCCTGATTCCTGGAGGGTGTTCAAGATCTGATCGAGGAATGTCCCGCTTCCCAGGGGGAGAAGCGCCTTAGGAAAACCCATCCGGCGCGACTCCCCGGCTGCGAGCACCACAGCCACGATGTCCCTCATCTCATCCAATCCTCATGGGCGACGGAGTTCACTTGGCCCGTAAAGGTCGACTCTATGTGGTCGCCCCGGCCAATAATGGCGCGGACTGGCGGGCCGCCACGTCCGCCCCTACGTCCCATCAATTTTTTCACAGCTTCTGAGTTATTCTTTGTGTCTTCGCGTCTTGGTGGTAAGGGTTGCCGCCTAATCCTTCACGAGGACACGAAGAGTTACGAGGCGTTCTCCGTCAGTCGGAACGACGCCAAAAAAGCGCGAGTGACAATGTACCTCAGATGGCAGGGTGAAGTGCACATTCTTCGTGTGAGGACCGGATCAGTGGGGCAATGACAAATGGCCGATCACAAATGACCGCATCGGATTGCTCCAGGGGATTTTTGTCATCTGTCATTGGTCATTTGTCATTCGAGAAATTGCGGACTTTTTGCCGAGACCCTGAATTTATGGTTGCCTGGCTTTGTGTTCGTGTGGTAGAAATAACAGCCTGAGGCAAAAGCCAATGATTGAAAGGTTTCAGGGCTATTACTGGTACTGGCGGTGGGCGTCCTACTACGCCCGACTCCGTCCACTGCCTGCGCCCTGAAACTAACGTCATAATCAGGGACTTCAAAAGCCGTGGACGACTCGAGAGCGTTCACGGCTTTTTTGATTTATTGGGGCAAAGCGCGGGATCGGGGCATAGGAACGGGAACCGTTGAACGCCCGATGCCGTGCCTGACCCCGAGCCAAGACTATGGTCGAGCCGTCGTTTGAGGCGATCCAGCACCTGGCACGCGAGGGGAACGTGATCTCTCTGCACAAGGACATCCTGGGGGATCTGCTCACGCCGGCTGCCGCGTTCCTCCGTGTCGCTCAAGGGCGCCCCCGCGTTTTTCTCCTGGAGAGCGTCGAAGGGGGCGAGCGGCTGGCGCGTTATTCCTTCATAGGCTGGGATCCCTTTCTGGTTGTGCGCACGAAGGGAGAGACTATCGTGACGGAGGAACTGGGAGAATCCCGAGCGGAAGAGGGGAGGCCTCTGGTTCAGCTCCGGGAGATCTCCCGGAGGTTCCGCCCCGTCCACCTGCAAGGGTTGCCGCCGTTTCTGGGAGGCGCTGTGGGTTATTTTGCCTATGACCTGGTACGGCAGTTCGAGAAGCTTCCGGCCCGCGCCCCTGACGAACTGGGGCTCGATGACATCCACCTCATGTATTTCTCCTCCATCCTGGCCTTTGATCACTTGCGCCACAGGATCCACATTATCGCGAATATCTTTACCGATCGCGGCCGCCAGAGCCTGCAGGCCAAATACCAGGATGCCGTGAACCGGATAGCGCAGACGGAAAGCAGGCTCACCGCACCCATTTCGATGCCCGGCGCCGGTTCGCGGAACCATATCCCCGAACCCGTGTCAAACCTCACGGCCGAGCAATACTACGCCAACGTCCAAAGAGCAAAAGAGTATATAGGAGCGGGAGACGTGTTTCAGGTAGTCCTGTCGCAGCGCCTTGGCCTGGACATTTCATGTGATCCCTTTGATATCTATCGCGCGCTGCGCTTTATCAACCCCTCCCCCTACATGTTCTTCCTTAGGATGGACAACCTTTACCTGGTGGGTGCGTCGCCGGAGATGCTGGTAAAAGTGCGCAACGGTCGCGTGGAGTATGGGCCGATTGCCGGAACCCGGCCTCGGGGAAAAACCGCAGAGGAAGACGCGCGGCTGGCCGATGAGCTGATTCAGGACGAAAAGGAGCGTGCGGAGCACATAATGCTCGTAGACCTGGGACGGAATGACCTGGGGCGGATCAGCAAGTTCGGCACCGTACGCGTAACCGATCTGATGCGGGTCGAGAGGTACAGTCATGTCATGCACCTCGTCAGCAGCGTGGAAGGACAACTCCTGGATGGGCTGGATTGCTTTCATGCGCTGGAAGCGTGTCTGCCTGCAGGTACCGTCTCCGGGGCTCCCAAGGTGCGGGCCATGGAGATCATCGAAGAGTTGGAACCCGGCCGGAGGGGCGTTTACGGAGGAGCGGTGGGATACGTGGACTTCTCCGGCAACCTGGACACTTGCATTGCCCTGCGCACCCTCGTGGTCCAGGGTAATAGGGCATACATTCAAGCCGGCGGCGGGATCGTGGCCGACTCCCAGCCGGAACGGGAGCTGGAAGAGTCCATGAACAAGGCAAGGGCCTTGATCCGCGCGGTAGCGTTTGCGCATGAAGGGCTAAGATAGAATCCAAGGAATTCAAGAATTGAAGAATAGGGCTTGCACTTGATGCCTGTTGCCTCATTAGAGCGGGGCGGTCACTACCACCCTTCAATGCTCCGTCAGCACCGGTGGCAGATTTACCAACAAGCGGACCAAATTCTGCCAAAGACATCACAGGCGTCAAGTGCATAAGTCCTATTGAAGAATTCAGGTGGCCGGTGGTTCTTCCTTGGATTCCTTGGATTCCTTGAATTCCTCGGATTCCTAGATAAGACATGATCCTCGTCATCGATAATTACGATTCATTCACATTCAATCTGGCGCAGTATTTGGGGGAGCTCGGCCAGGACTTGAAGGTGTTCCGCAACGATGCGATTACGGTCGACGAAATTGCCGGTTTGAAGCCGGAGCGCATTGTGATTTCACCGGGTCCGGGGCGGCCGGAGAATTCCGGCATCATCGTGGAAACCATTCAAAAACTGGCAGGCAAGATCCCGATCCTGGGAGTGTGCCTGGGGCATCAGGCTATTGGCGCGGCATTCGGGGGCGAAGTGGTCCGCGCCCCTTCGATCATGCACGGGAAGACGAGCCGCATCTATCACGACGGGGAGACGATCTTTCGCGGGGTCGAGAATCCCTTTACGGCGACCCGATATCATTCTCTGGTGGTCTCTCCCGCGAGCTTGCCGGGTTGTCTGGAGGTGAGCGCCCGGACCGAAGACGGCGTCATCATGGGCTTGAGACACCGCGTCTATCCTGTGGAGGGAGTTCAGTTTCATCCTGAATCGATTCTTACGACAGTGGGTAAAAGCCTGCTCGCGAATTTTCTCTCAGCGGCGCGCGCGCCAGGTGGATTGACGATTGACGATTGTCGAATTTGAGCTGTCGCGTTCGTCAATGGTCAATCCCAGAGATCACGGATAGATCGACGAATGACGATTAGGTAATTCATGCGTATCAATCGTAAATCGTCAATCGTCAATTTCAGAGGGGTGTTACGGTGATACTGACGGCAACGCGATACCAACTGCCCGAGGTCTTGAAGGGGACGATACTGGAGCAGATCCTGGAGGTGAAACTCCGTGAGATCGAAGGGGCAAAACAGAAGCTGCCCGCAGTTTCTTTGGGTGGGGCCCTGGAACGAGCGGAGCCCGTCAGGTCTCTGAAAAAGGCGCTGCTTGCGCGCTCCCCTGCGATTATCGCGGAAATCAAAAAGGCGTCCCCCTCCGCGGGGATTCTGCGGAAGGACTTCAATCCGACGCAGATTGCGCGCGAGTACGAGAAAAACGGAGCGGCGGCAATCTCGGTGGTTACCGAAGTGCATCATTTTCGCGGTAATCTCGAGGACCTGGCTTGCCTGCGCTGGGCCGTGCGTGTGCCCCTGGTGCGTAAAGACTTTATCGTGGATCCTTACCAGATCCTCGAGGCGCGAATCGCCGGCGCCGATGCGGTGTTGCTTATCGCCTCACTGCTGGACACGATTTCTCTGGAGAAGTTGCGACAGGAAACCGAAGCGCTCGGCATGGAATCACTGGTCGAGATTCACGACGAAACCGAACTGGCCCGCGCTCTTGAAGCGGGGGCCGCTTTGGTCGGAGTGAACAACCGGGATCTTAGGACTTTCGAGACCAGCCTGGAAGTGTCCCTTCGCCTCGCCCCGCGCCTTCCCAAGGCCGTGGTGTCGGTTGCAGAAAGCGGGATAAAGGGCGCAGACGACATCCTCAGACTGCGGAAGGCGGGCTATCGGGGATTTCTGATTGGAGAGGAATTGATGCGAGCGCCGTCGCCGGGGGAGGCTCTTTCGGGATTGCTCTCGGCCTGCGCGCGAGCGGAAAAGAAGGCGTCGTGAGAGTGAAGGTATGCGGCATTACAGGCTATCGGGACGCGGCGCTGGCGCTGGATTGCGGGGTGGACGGCCTGGGGTTCAATTTCTTCGCGCGCAGCCCGCGTTTCATCAAGCCGTCTGAGGCGCGCTCGATCATACGCCGCCTCCCGCCGTTCGCGGTCAGTGTCGGGGTCTTCGTCAACGTGGAGGATCCGGCCAAAGTCGTCGAGGCTGCCCGGGAGGCCGGGGTTCAGGTGCTGCAGTTGCACGGCGACGAGTCTCCCGAGTACTGCACCCGCTTCTACTCCTGGCCACTGATCAAGGCGCTCCGCCTCGACAGCGGCCCGGTGAAAGAGAACCTGCGACGGTACGCGGTTCAGGCGTTTCTTCTCGACGCGCGCGACGAGTTTCGGTTCGGCGGAACGGGCAAGACCTTCGACTGGGCCCTTGCGGCGTCGGTGAAGAAATACCGTCCAGTAATCCTGGCCGGCGGCTTGAAAACGGAGAACGTGGGCGAGGCGATTCGCACCGTTCGTCCGTATGCTGTGGACGTGTGCAGCGGCGTGGAAAGCAGCCCGGGCAAGAAGGATCCCGAAAAACTGAAAGCCTTCATACGAGAGGTGCGAAATGTCAGCAAAGGTCTCAACACCGGAGATGCTGACCAGGCCTGACGAGGGCGGTCACTACGGTCTCTACGGTGGAAGGTTCGTCCCGGAGACTCTCATGGGACCGCTGGAGGAATTGGAGGAAGCCTACAAACAGGCGCGCAGGGATCCCTCGTTCCACGCGGAGCTCGAAGAGCTCTTTCATTCCTACTCCGGACGCCCGACGCCTCTCACCTTTGCGCGCCGCCTTTCCGAGTATCTTGGACGCGGCCGCATCTATCTCAAGAGAGAAGATCTGAACCATACCGGCGCGCACAAAATCAACAACGCGCTGGGACAGATGCTTCTCGCGCGGCGCATGGGGAAGACCCGCATCATTGCCGAGACCGGCGCGGGACAGCATGGCGTCGCCACGGCCACCGTCTCGGCGTTGTTCGGCATGGAGTGCGAGATTTACATGGGCACCGAAGACATGCGCCGGCAGGCCCTCAACGTCTTTCGCATGCGCCTGCTCGGTGCAAAAGTGACCCCGGTAGATTCGGGGAGCCGAACGCTCAAGGATGCGATCAACGAAGCCATGCGCGACTGGGTGACCAACGTCGCGACGACACACTACCTCCTGGGCTCCGTTCTTGGGGCCCACCCGTATCCGCAGATCGTGCGGGACTTTCAATCCATCATTGGAAAAGAGGCGCGCAAACAGATCCTGGGGGCCGAAGGCCGCCTGCCGGATCTTCTTCTCGCGTGCGTAGGAGGAGGGAGCAACTCCATCGGGCTCTTCTACGATTTTCTCGGCGACCCCGAAGTCCGCATGGTGGGAGTGGAGGCCGGCGGCCGCAGCCTCGACCTGGGTGAGCACGCGGCGCGATTCGCAGGCGGCAGGCGTGGCGTACTCCAGGGAACTATGAGTTACGTGCTCCAGGATGAAGAAGGGCAGATCGCCGGCACCCATTCCGTTTCAGCCGGACTTGACTATCCTGGCGTCGGACCGGAACACGCCTATCTTCACGACATCGGCAGAGTGCAATATACCTCCATCTCGGACGCCCTCGCTCTTGAGGCCTTTCAGCTATTGAGCCGGCTGGAAGGGATCATACCCGCGCTGGAAAGTGCCCACGCTGTTGCGGAGCTGATACGGATGGGACCGGGACTGGAGAAGGGGAGCGTGGTAGTCGTGAACCTTTCGGGTCGCGGGGACAAGGACGTGGCGCAGGCCGCGGAACTTCTTGAGGGACAGCCCGCTCTGCAAGAAACAGAAGGCAGAAGGCAGTAGGCAGAAGGCAGTAGGCGGAAGGCGGAAGGCGGAAGGCGGAGCGAGTGACTTAGTATAATTTGTTTCGGGAGGAGCAGTTGAGGCCTGAAGGGCCGAAAGTGAATAGCCCCGGCCGTGAGGCCGGGAATGGGCGTCCGCTAAGATGGAGCGCCGAAGGTGCGACACAACCGGAGTGCCGGGCCTTCGGCCCTCGTATCAGGGCCGTCACAAAAACCCCGCCCTGACGGGCGCGGCTATTCACTGCCGGGTCTTCGGCCCTCGCTAAAACCGACTTCAAGCACCATTGCCGATTTCGTTACCGTAATTGCGAACAGAGGTACTTAGGTCACCCTGCTTCTGGCAGCGTAGTTTGTCCCTTAGCACACGCCTATGACAACGGCGATTGGCAGGAAATTCCAAGAGCTGAAACGGCAGGGAAAGAAGGCGTTCATTCCCTTCATTACGGCGGGCGATCCCGATCTGAAAATGACAATCAACCTCGTTCCGGAGCTGGAAAGAGCGGGGTCCCATATTGTCGAGCTGGGCATCCCTTTCTCGGATCCTTTGGCCGACGGGCCCACGATTCAGCGCTCCTCGGAACGCGCCCTCCGGCACCGCTACCGTCTGGCCGATTATCTGGAAGCCGTGCGGGAGATTCGAAAGCAGGCGACCGCGCCCCTGATTCTTTTCACCTACTTCAATCCGATTTTTCAATACGGTTTGGAAAACCTGGCGCGCGACGCTCGCGCGGCGGGTGTAGACGGCGTTCTGGTGACGGACATGACGCCCGAAGAGGCGGACGAATACTGCGCCTGTCTGGAAGCGCATGACCTCGATCCGGTCTTCCTGGCGGCGCCGACCAGTAGCGCCGAAAGGATTGCTAGAATCGCCCAGCGCTCTCGTGGTTTCGTCTATCTGGTTTCCAGGACGGGTGTCACCGGGGCTCGGGAAACGCTTTCAGAATCCGTCCGCCTCACGCTCGATCGCGTGAGAAAGCACACGGACTTGCCGGTGGCCGTGGGTTTTGGCATCTCGAGACCCGAGCACGTGCAGGCAGTCTGGGAAGTCGCGGATGGGGCGGTCGTCGGCAGCGCCATCGTTCAAGAGATGGAGAGGCAGATGGACTGTGAAGACTTGCCGGCCCGGATAGGAAAGTTCTGCCGGTGGCTGACGGAGGGGGCGACGGATGGCTAAATCCGGGAAAGAACCCGATATTGGCGACTGGCGCAACAGGATTGACGCGCTCGATCTGGAATTGGTCCGGATGCTGAACGAGCGAGCCCGCTGTGCTATCGAGATAGGCAAGATCAAGCGTAAACGCAATATGCCCATCTACGATCCGAAGCGCGAGGAACAGATTATCGCAACAGCCCTGTCGCACAATGAGGGGCCGCTGGATGGAGAAGGGGTTCGGCGCCTGTTTGAGCGAATCATCGACGAATCGCGACGCATAGAAAGGGTGACCGCCGAAAAGAGAGCCAAGGACTAATCAATTGCGGATTGCGGATTTCGGCTTTCAATCCGCAATCGGCAATCCGCAATCCGCAATCCGGAGAGTTTGCCATGGTTATCGTCATGCAAAGAGGAGCCGCAGAGGAGCAGATTCAAAAAGTGATCGATCGTTTGACCGGAGAGGGATTTGACGTGCACCGGTCTACGGGAGTGGAACGAACGGTGCTGGGAGTCGTGGGCGGGAAGATCGTCGATCACCGGGACTACGAGTTGCTGGACGGAGTCAAGGAAGTAATACGGATCACGCAACCGTACAAACTATCCAGCCGGACTTTTAAGCCCGAAGGAACGGTGGTCGGGATTGGAGACGTCCGGGTCGGCGCGAACAAGGTCGTGGTAATGGCGGGTCCTTGCACTGTCGAGAGCCGCGAACAGATCGAATCCTCCGCTGCCGCCGTGCACAAAGTGGGCGTCAAGATCATGCGAGGGGGAGCCTTCAAGCCGCGTACTTCGCCTCACACCTTCCAGGGCATGGGCGAGGAGGGGCTCAAGCTTCTCCATCGAGCGGCGAGCCAGCGCGGAATGTATGTGGTTTCGGAAGTGATGGATCACACGCAGATTCCGATGTTCCTGGAGTACGCGGACATCCTGCAGGTTGGCGCGCGCAACATGCAAAATTTCAATTTGCTGAAAGAGCTGGGAAAGATAAGGAAACCTGTTCTGCTCAAACGTGGTATGTCCGCGACTATCGAAGAGCTCCTGCTTGCCGCGGAGTATATTATGACCGGAGGCAACCATCAGGTCATTCTTTGCGAGCGCGGCATCCGCACCTTTGAGAGCGCGACGCGCAACACCCTCGACCTTTCTGCGATTCCTGTGGTGAAGAAGCTGAGCCATCTCCCGATTGTCGTGGATCCCAGCCACGGTACCGGCCGCCGGGACAAGGTGCCCCCTATGGCCCGCGCGGCCGTGGCGGCCGGAGCGGACGGCGTGCTGATCGAGGTGCATCCGGATCCCGACAAGGCACTCTGCGATGGGGCTCAGTCGCTGCTTCCTGAGCAATTCGAGGGCCTCATGAAGGAGCTCCAATTGATCGCCTCGGCCGTCGGCCGTACCCTTTGATTGACAATTGACGGCTTACGATTGACGATTTAGAGGCTACAAGAAAGACCTCAGACTTCAGACCGAGCCATCGAGCACCGCACGTCTGAAGTCTCTTGAGGTCTGAGGTCTGATATGAGCAAGGAAGCTCCGTTTCAGAGGATCGCTATCTATGGAGTCGGGTTAATCGGGGGTTCGCTGGGCCTTGCCTTAAAAAAGCGTTATGCCCGCGTGCATATTCGCGGCGTGGGGCGTGATACCTCCCGTTTGGAAAAGGCCCGCACCATGGGGACCATTGATGATTTCGACACGGATGCGGCGCACGGTCTGGAGGGTTGCGACCTCGTCATCCTGGCCACTCCCGTCGAGCACATTTTGCAGATTCTGGAGAAGATCGGGAGCATCCTCGCGCCTTCGGCGGTAGTTACCGATGTGGGGAGCACCAAGAGAATGATCTGCCGCAGGGCCTGGCACCATCTTCCTTCTGCGGTCGAGTTCGTAGGAGGGCACCCTGTGGCGGGCAGGGAAGTGACAGGCGTGGAGAACAGCGTCCCAGGACTGTTCGAGGGGGCCCCTTACATCCTGTGTCCCCATCCCGGAGCCCGGTCGGAAAACCTTCAAAGACTGATCCACATGGTGGAGGAAATAGGCGCCCGGCCCGCAGTCATGGACGCCGAGGAGCATGATCAGATCATCGCGTGGACAAGCCACCTTCCTCAACTGATCTCCACGGCGCTTGCCAACGTGAGTTCCCAGCAGGAAACCCCGGATAACAAGTTGATCCGCGTAACGGGAAGCGGGTTTCAGGATATGATCCGCCTGGCGGGGAGTCCCTATTCCGTGTGGCAGGGCATTCTGGACACGAACGATGACAATATCGACCTCACCCTGGAGGCATTGATCCGGCAGTTGGAGAAAATGCGCGCCGACTTGAAGGGGCGCCGCCTTTCCTACGATTTTGACCGCGCCGTAGAGTTCTACAATGCCTACCGCCGGCTGAAGGATTCCTCCCGAAAGCGGGGTTGAGGGACCGCTTCCCGCGGACATGCGAGACGAGATCCACCAGCGGCAGCCTTCGTAATAAAGTCCGCCCCCAATTCACCACGAAGAGATGAAGACGCGAAGAATCACGAAGCGTTTTCCATCAGTCGAAAAATCCTTTCCAAAAAGCAAAGGATTTTCGGGTTAGTAGTACAGATCTGTGTGCATCCGTGTTCGCCCTCACGAAAGTGCCGCCACAATAACGCGGAAGTTCTCTCCCTCATCGATGACGTCGAAGCTCCCGACAAGGCGTCGATCTTCGGGGAACAGCAGTTCCTTCCGGACTATCAGTTCCTGGAGCAGTCCTCGGATCAGTTGCCGATCTTCGTCTGGGACCGCCTTCAAGACTTTCATCATGGTCTCGTCGCGTGCCTTCAGAGGAAATAACGATAAATTCCAGGCGGTGGAGGCGAGGGAGATCAGTCTCTCGAACTCACCTCGGTCTGGATTCCCTTCTCGATAAGGTGTGATCAGCTCGATGATCCGCCCGGAAAGCTTTCCAGTATCTGTTTCTGAGAGTAACTTCCTGTGCTTCAGGGTCTTCCACAGTCGCTTCCGCCCCCTTGAATTACCCATGGAGTTCTGTCCTCCTTCAGGCTCATAACGTCAGCGGTGAACTGCCCGAAAAACACTGATCCCAAGGATCATCGATCAACTCGGCCCTGGCTATGCGCAAGGTCTGGTCCAGTTCGCCAGTCCGTCAGGACAACCGACTCAGCACAAACTGGTATCCCGCATCAAATTGGGGGAGGAGCTTACAGCTGCACACGTCCAGTTCCGCTACAAGGTCAGGGTCGTCGAAGTCCTTGGAATTTCTATTCAAGAAGCAACTTTGTGGCACCGGATATTGCTTGAGATGCCAGATGACGGCTGCGTACACCAAAGCATCTTGTGGGGCTAAGCCATGCGTCTGTTGGTACTGGGTCGCCGTAGTCAGAATCGACAGTTCGAGCGGAAGGATCTCGGCGCTGTGCAAGAGCCGGGCACGCACGGCCTCTAGACGCTTGGCTTCCTCGTCAGCACTGTCAATGAGCAAGGTCGTCAGATGCTGAAATCCGCTCAGCCGGTCTGCGTATGTCGCGGTCCGGGCCAACTGTCGCAACTCATCATCGAGTTCGCCCTTCATGAGTCTGCGCTGCCTGTGACGCCGCGCCAGCGTCTCATAGGGCTCCGCAAGGGAATAGG
>QHZE01000256.1 GCA_003225335.1 Acidobacteriota bacterium | reverse complement strand
ACCGCGAAGAAGATTGTGGTTGTGGCCGAATGGCTGCGCCCCATCAGGATGATTCCCAAAGCAAATGAGGAGAGGAAGCAATAAAGGCCGGCGAGCGAGACGCATGCTGGACCGAAGGGGCATGGGCGGCATTGTGCGAAGCGCCTTCGCCGCGGCGCTGGCGGAGCGTGAAGCATCGCCCGGTTATTACCTCGTTCTCGGCCGTCAAGCGATGGCGTGTCAGTTTCAGATCTTTCTGCGGCCCCGGGATGGCTCATTTGTGCCGGCGGTTCATGAGGCGCTCAATGAGATAGACCGGCTGGAGCGCCAAATGACGGTGTACCGTGATGACAGTGAGATCTGCCTCCTGAACCGTACGGCCTTTGCCTGCCCGGTGCCCGTCGAGGAGCGTCTGTACGGTCTTTTGCGCCGGGCACACGAAATTGGCCGTCAGACTCAAGGAGCCTTTGACATCACGGCCGGTCCGCTGATCCGTTGCTGGGGATTTCTTGAGCGCAAGGGGAGGATACCCGGCGAGGAAGAATTGGATTCCGCCCGTGCGGTTACCGGCTGGGATAAAGTTCTGTTTGATGACGGAAATCATTCCGTGCGTTTCCTAAGATCCGGCGTGGAGCTGAACTTGGGGAGCATCGGAAAAGGGTACGCCCTGGATCGCGCAGCAGAGCTCCTTCGGAGTGCCGGTCTCAATGACTTCATGATTCACGCGGGCCACAGCAGCATCTATGCGTCGGGAAACTCGAACCTCGGTCCCGGCTGGGAGGTAAGCATCCGCGCCCCCCACGCGCCGGGTGCGAGCCTGGGCACAATTCGCCTTGTTGATGAGGGCATGTCCACGTCAGGTACGGGGCAACAATACTTCGTCGTGGACGGGCGCAAATTCGGACACCTCCTGGATCCAAGGACAGGTTGGCCGAGCAGGCACAATTCTCTTTGTTCCGTGACGGCTCCCGGCGCCGCTCAGGCGGAAGCGCTTTCGACAGCTTTCTTTGTCATGACGCCTGAGGCGGTTCGGGCCTATTGTGACTCGCATCCGGAAGTTGGTAGTATACTGGTTGCCGCGCATGAAAACGCAGCAGTCCTTGTCTGGGGACTCTCTCTGAAAACGGGGTCTGACCCTGAAAATTGAAAATTGTATTTTCAGGGTCAGACCCCGGCGTCCGGAGGCCTGGAGTTGAGCTCAGCAAACTCTCTCACCGGCTGGCAGCAATTCATGCTGGTTCTATTTCGGTTTTGCGTCGGCTGGCACCTGTTTTACCAAGGCATGGGAAAGCTGCGGGCGGCCCGCTGGTCGGCGGAGCCTTACCTCAAATCGGCCGACGGTCCCCTGGCCGCGCTCTTTCAAAGAATGACCGAAAATCGCGCCTGGCTCTCTGTTGCGGATCAGGCCACAATCTGGGGGCTGATGATTCTCGGCGTGCTTTTAATGGTCGGGCTGTTCACTCGCGCGGCTTCACTGGGCGCAATCGCCCTGCTGCTGCTCTTTTATCTGGCGCATCCGCCGTTTCCGGTTCACGGATTCGGCGTCCCCACCATCAACGGTAATGAGCTTTACGTAAACCAGGTGCTGATAGAGATCCTGGCTCTTGCCGTGAGTCTGTCGTTCGATACGGGAAAGATCTCCGGATTGGACATGCTTATAAAATTTCGAAAACATAAGCCCGGCGAGAACATTGCGATGCCGGCGCCAGCGGTCAAGGAAGTTTAGTTCGCAGAAAATTCGCCACGAATTCCACGAATTTCTTTCGTGGAATTCGTGTAATTCGTGGCCGCGCTTTTTGGTGTTGGTGCAACCGGTTGCGTTGTGACCGAAGAGGGAAGAGGACCCGGCTAATACATCATCGTATTTTCGGATTGGTGTACTTAACTCAGCTCTGTAGAGGATGTTTCCCATGACGGAACAAGAAAGACAGCTTGGCCGCAGAAACTTCATAAAAGCGGTCGCCACCCTGCCGGCCGCAGGAGCCCTGTTGTGGAAGGCGGCTTCGCTACGACCGGTCACTGCCGGAATCATCGGGCCGGGAGGGCAGGGCCGGGTGCTGATGGAAAATTGCAATCCCAATTTCATCAAGCTCGTGGCCGTATGCGACATCTTCCCGCCCAATCTGCTTAGAGGGCTGGACATTGCCAAGAGAAACCACGATCCGAATGCCGAAGGGCATTCGGATTACCGAAAGCTTCTCGAGCGCAAAGATATCGAAGCAGTCTTGATCGCAGCGCCGCTGTGGATGCATTCGCAGATGGCCGTTGATGCTCTGCAGGCCGGCAAACACGTGTTCTGCGAAAAGACCATGGCCTACACGGTCGACGACTGCAAGAAGATGATCCAGGCGGCAAGATCGGCCCGTAAGAACCTGCAGATCGGCCATCAGCGCGCGTACAATCCCCTGTACCACCAGGCCCACGAGCTTATCAAAAACGGAACGATCGGCGAGATCTACCACGTTCGCGCCCTGTGGCACCGGAATGGAGATTGGCGGCGGAAAATCGAGGACCCAAAGTTCGATCCCCGCCCGTGGGGCTACGACAGCATCGAGCAGCTGGTCAACTGGCGGCTCTATAACAAGTACTCCCACGGGCTGATGTCGGAGCTGTGCAGCCACCAGATTCACGCGATCAACTGGTTCGCGGGAAATGTTCCGCAGAGCGTGGTCGGCACGGGCGGAGTATACCGGTACAAAGACGGCCGCGAAGTGTTCGATCACCTTTATGCCATCTTCCAGTACCCCAACAATCTGACAGTGACCTATTCGTCGATCCAGTCCAACGCCTACGACCACTACTACGAGGAATTCATGGGGACGAAGGGGACCATCATCCTCGGTGGCGAGACGGAAGCGCTCCTGTTCATGGAAGGGGACCGGGGAAAAGCCTCGGAACTGGAGGTCAAGGCGGACAAGGGCGGACCGGTGATGGAAGCGTCGGAGAGCCGCGGGAGAGACGCGGCGGGGAACTCCGTCAGCGGAACGGGATCAGGCTTGAGCGCCGTAAGCGCTTATAGACTGGAGCTCGAAGGCTTCGCCCGGACCATTCGAAACGGCGAACCCAACCTGTGCGACGGAGAAGAAGGCTTGAAGGCCGCAACCGCGATTCTGAAGGCCGATGAGGCCGTGAAGCAGACCAAAATTCTGGAAATCAGTCAGAACCTCTACAACGTCTGACGGACCTCAGACCTCCGACTTCAGACCTCAGACATCAGACCCGAGGAGGATTAGGCAAGTGGGAGTCAAATTTTTTCGGCGCTACCTTGAGGTGATCCTTTCGTGAAATTCGTGCAATTCGCGGCGGTTTTCACGATTATTAAAAACTCTCCAGAGAGTTAAAGGCTCCCACTTGTAATTGCACCCCCCGAGAACAGCGTTCACGAAGTCAGACCCAAGGAGGATTAGTCTGAGGTCTGATGTCTGAAGTCTGAGGTCTGAAGTCTGACCCGCCGCTCAGCGCGCAGATGATATGAATCTCGTCGCTCGACCTTAGAGGGGCTTTCAACGTGCCTGCCTGCTCCTGATTTACAAAGATCTTGATGTGCTGCCGGATTCCGTCCTGCTCGTCAATAATACGAAAGCGAAATCCGGGATAGCGGCGATCCATATCGGCCAGCAATTCCGCCAGACTCGAACCCGATCCCTCGACCACGCTCTCCTCTCGCGTGTACGACCTCAGCGGTGTAGGTACAAATACCTTCATGAATTTGAGCCTCTTTGTCTAAGACTTCAGACCTCAGACCTCCGACCTCATACTACAGACCTGAGGAGGATTAGGTCTGAGGTCTGAAGTCTGATCAGAATTCTGCGACCTCGACCGAATAAACGTGAGGCAGGTGCCGCGCAAGGCACGTCCAGCGCTCGCCTTCGTTGCGGGTGCCCCAAACCTCCCCGCTCGTGGTCGCGAAATATATTCCGACCGGATCGCGCGTGTCGGCCGTCATGGCCTGCCGCTTGACGGTCCACCATGCCTGGCTGCTCGGCAGTCCGTTGTCCTGGCGCTTCCACGTTTTGCCCGCGTTTCTCGTGACGTACGCAGCAGGTTTGCCCTCCGGACTCGTCCGTGGCCAGACGGCGGTTCCATCCATCGGGAAGACCCAGACCGTATCCGGGTCGCGCGGGTGCAGGGCGAGAGGAAAGCCGATATCGCCGACCTTCTTCGGCATATTCTTTCCGATGCGGATCCAGCGGCCTTCCGCCCGTTCCATGCGGTAGATGCCGCAGTGGTTCTGCTGATACAGGCGGTCGGGCATCAGGGGGTGAAGCCGGACGCAGTGCGGATCATGTCCGTATTCCGGGTCGGGAATCGGAATGAAATCGGCGGCGCACCCCTGGTTTAAAGGCTTCCAGCTGACTCCTTTGTTCCTGCTCTCGAAAACGCCCCCGCTGGACATCCCGATATACATGTGGTTGGGATCTCGCGGGTCGATCAGAATCGAGTGCATCTTCGGCCCGTCCGGCGTGCCGTCCCTCTCTCCGCCGGTCCAGGTCTCCCGCATCGGATTCTGATTGAACCCCGCCACGCCTTCCCAACTCGTGCCTTCGTCTTCGGAGCGGAACAATCCCTGCGGGGAGGAACCGGCATACCACGCTCCCGCTTCGCTCGCATGTGCGGGAGCGAGCCAGAAAACGTGGTCCAGTACGAGGCCTTTCTGGCCTTCCTCCGCCTTGGGAAAAGCGGGAGGTTTTTCGGCCTCCTTCCACTTCTTGCCGAAATCGGCGGAACGAAAAACCGTCGGACCCAGGTGGCCGGTTCGGGCGGCCATCAAAATGGTTCGCCTATCTCGCGGATCGAGGACAATGTGGTGGACGATGTTGCCCAGCATTATTGGGGCCGAAAGCTTCCAATCCCGGCGCAAACTGTCACTGCTCAGCATGAAAGCGCCTTTGCGTGTTGCAATGAGCAAAGCAACGCGAGCTTTAGACTTGGTTGCCATAAGCCTCCTGGGTTGTGATTGGACCTACGCGGCTCTTCTTGCGTCTTCGTGGTAAAAACCGCGCCCGTCCGCCACGAAGACACAAAGACGCGAAGACTTTGTTTACGAAGATTCGAAATCGACGACGACAATGCTCTCCACGATCGGGCGCACGCACTCGGCGACGACGCGCTGGTGTTCCGGATGATCGCTATACGCGTCCAGATCGGCCCTGGAGCGAAATGTTACCAGCAGCCCATGGGTAAAGCCCTGGTTTCGATTGCTGAAGTTTGTCCCGCAGTGGAGTTCCCGGATCGAAGGCACGCGTCCCGCCAGGCTTCTCAGTGCCAGCACCATTTTCTCCGCGTCTGCGGGCGAAGCTTCGCTCTTCACCTTAAACAGCACGAGATGTTCGATCATAAAGTGTCAGCCCTCAAGATGACAATTTATACCTAAAGCCTGAACTCCGAACAAGAGGCCACGAACAGAGGTATGGAGTACAGCCTTCAGGCTGCACTGAGCCGGAGCAGGCTAAAGCCTGAACTCCAAACGAAAGGCCACGAACTCCAAACGAAAGCCCACGAACTCCAAACGTTTATTAACCTTTTTTAAGCCAAATGTTAATGCAAACGCTGTTTTCGTCTGCTAGGCTTCCGCAAATCCTGGCATTGGGGAAGACCGTAACCTGCTCCCTTCGGAACGGAGGAAAACCGATGATGTACACAGCCCTGAGGACACGTACAGCCGGGCGGTGGCTGATGTTCTGTTATTGCGTCTTTGCAATGCTTTTTACACTCGTGCCGCCGAGTCTGGCTCAATCGACCTATGGCACTCTGCGCGGAACGATCCGCGATCAGTCCCAGGCCGTCGTCCCCGGCGCGACGGTGACCGCTCTCAATGTGGATGGGAACTTTTCCCGGACAACGATCAGCGACGAGAGCGGGAATTACGAGTTCCAGAACCTTCCTCCGGGGCGCTACGAAGCCAGCGCCGAGATTACGGGGTTCAAGAAGCTGGTTAACTCCGACGTGCCGGTGGGCCCCCGCGAGGTAGTCCGTGTGGACTTCTCCCTCCAGGTCGGCAGCGTGTCCGATCAGGTCGTCGTTACGGGCGAGGCTTCTGTCGTAAACAGCGAAACGCCGACGATAAGCGGCAGTAAGACCAACGTCGAGCTCAAGGATCTGCCGCTGAACTTCCGCGGCGGCAACTCCAGCCCCATAAACATGGTTTCCCTGGTGCCGGGGGTGCAGGTGGATCAGGGAAACCGGATAACGCTGGCCGGCAACAAGATCGCCCAGAACGAATTCACCATCGACGGCATTTCTTCAACCTCCGTGCGCTCCAACGGCCCTCTCAGAGAACTTTTCCCTTCGGTCGAGGGGATCAGCGAGATCAAGGTCACCTCGACCAACAACAACGCGGAGTTCGCGCAACAGGGGGACGTTACGACAACCTCGAAAGGCGGCACCAACAGCCTCCATGGGTCACTCTTCTGGTACCACCAGAACAAGTCGCTCAACGCGGAGGATTACTTTGTGCCTGTCGACCCCGTTACCGGCAAGAAGCCTTTCCTCCTGGGCAACAATTTTGGGGCCAGCGCGGGCGGGCCTATCCTCAAGAACCGGGCTTTTTTCTTCGGTGATTTCGAAGGGGTGAGGTTCCAGAACGCCTCTTCGGCCGTGCTCACCGTTCCGACAAACGAACTGCGTTCGGGAAACTTTGGGTCGATCCCTGTCTTTGACCCGTTGACGCAGGCAGCCTTTGCCAATAATCAGATTCCTGCGGGCCGGATCAACCCGGTCAGCCAGAAGATCATCGACAAGTTCTATCCGCTGCCGAACACTCCGGGAGCGGCCGATAACTTTCGCAGGCCATTGCAGCAGACCAATGACTCGAACCAGTTCGACGTGAGAGGGGATTATGTGCTGTCTTCCAGCCATTCCTTATTTGGACGGTTCACCTTCAAGAACCTCGATCCCCGGCCTGCAAATTCCTTTCCGGCCCTGGGTAACGATCCCAATACGAACAAGACCCGAGGCCTGACTTTTTCCGACAACTGGTCCATCACACCGCGCCTCCTGAATGAGTTTCGTTTTGGCGTCACCCGATCCAGCCAGTTCTTCGGGCTCAACATCAACGGCCAGGAATTGGTAAAGGAGCTTGGTCTGCGGGGATTGCCGGAGCAACTCCCCTCCGGCGGCGGTATGCCGAACATTTCGATCGGCGGTTACGACGCACCCGGCCATTCGCGTGACGAATCGCTCCGCGAGCTCCGGATCCAGTTTGCCGACAACATGACATGGAGCCGCGGCAAACACATCATGAAGTGGGGCGCGGACGTGCGCCACATGTCCATTCAGGATTCTGCAATTTTCACGGGTGGAGACGATTTCGGAGACTACTCCTTTGACGGCACGTTCACCGGGCAGCCGTGGGGAGACTTTTTGCTGGGTATTCCAGTCTACTCTACAATTGCGGACACCGGGCCTGATTTTGACTCGGCGGTACGCCACTACGGGTTTTTCTGGCAGGATGACTGGAAGGTCTCGCCCAAGCTTACGATCAACTTCGGCCTGAGGTATGAATACCATCCGCCCTTCCACGACCGCACCTTGCAGATCACGAATTTCGATCGCCGCACCGGAAACGTCATCGTGCCCAACGAAGCGTCCAGGAAACTCGCAGTCCCCGGGTTCGTCGCGTCAATAGGCGACACCAAGATCCTGACCGCCGCGGAAGCCGGAATTCCGGAGACGTTGCGTTTTGCGGACAAAAACAATTTTGCGCCGCGCTTCGGCTTTGCGTACCGTCCCTTCAATAACAACAAGACGGTGATTCGCGGCGGATTTGGAGTCTACACGGTGACGATCCTGGGGAGCGTCCTGTACTCGCTCATCGGAATCCACACGGCGGATGTCCGGGCGTTCACCAACGGGTTTGCCGCCGGCAGGCCGCTGTTCCAGTGGCCGGACGTCAAGGCAGGGGCCGAGTTCATTCCGACCGTGGGAACGGCGGATTTCCGGACCGCCAACGATATCTTCTACAGGGATCCGTATTCCATGCAGTGGAGCCTGACAGGCGAGCATGAGTTCGCGAGGGACACCGCGGTGCAGGTTTCTTACGTGGGATCGAAAACGCTGAAGCTCAGCGTGAGCCCGGACTTGAACGCCACCCTGCCGCAGGCGGCGCCGTACGACCCGTCGAAGAAACCGTTCCCCAACTGGAACATTATCTTCAGCCGCGACAATGGGGGAATATCCTGGTACAACGCGCTCACGGTGAATGTGAGGCGGCGCATGTCACGGGGACTGATGTTCGACAGCAGCTGGTATTGGTCCAAGAACCTCTCCGATGCCGAAGGGCCCCTTCCGGATTCTAACGTCGCGGAAAACGGCAATCGGATCGTCGACTCCCGGTTCCTGCGGCTCGATTATGGCGATGTGAGTTATACCCGCCGGCATCGCTGGCTGACGACGTGCATCTGGGACGTTCCCGTAGGGAAAGGCCGCGCGCATATGGCCGGAGTTAATCCCGTGGTCAATGGCGTTCTGGGAGGGTGGCAGATGAGCGGGATCGTGATCCTGCAGACGGGACCGTATTTCACGCCGCGACTGGGAAGCGGCAGGGATCCCTCAGGCACCAACCAGCAGAACCGCGTATCCCATAGGCCCGATCGCGTGGGCGATGGCAATCTTCCCGAAGACCAGCGCACGATCAACCAGTGGTTTGACACCGGTGCATTTGTGGATCCGCCGAGCAATATTGGCCGTTACGGAAATGCCGGCGTGGGAATATTGATCGGGCCTGGCACCGCAGTTTATCACCTCGGTGTAGGCAAGGCGTTCGATATCCGGGAGGGGACGAAGCTGCGCTTCTTGAGCACATTCCAGAATCTTTTCAACCACCCGAATTTTGGCTTGCCCGGGAATCGGGTGCGTACCAGCAGCATCGGCGTAATCAGCAGCCTGCAGACAGCCGAGGGTGCGGGGCCTCGAACCATCCAGTTCTCCCTGCGGCTCGAGTTCTGAAAGCGAAGGAATCAAAGGAATCCAAGGAATCAAAGGAATTCGAGGAATTCAGAAGGAGAGTTCTGCACCCGTATGCGGAGGTTCTTCACCGGTCATTCGGCATTCCTTGGATTCCTCGAATTCCTTTGATTCGCTTTTCCTTCTGGATTCCCCTCAAGGGATGTCTACGCCCTTGACGGCCAGGAGTTTCTCCTCGGCCAGGTTGGGTCCGCGATATCGGTGGCGCTCCGAAAGCCAGTACCACGACGTCAGGGCAGCGGCCACTCCCAGGATCGTCTTGCCTGAAAGTTCGTTGGGCGGCATGACAAGGATCAGGCACATAAATACGGTCCAGGCAATGGCCAGCAAATTCACCGCGTACCTGTATCTTCCCAGGTTCCAGCCCGGAAACGGCTGCCAGACGCCGAAACTGCGGACGCGCAGCTTCAGATAGATGGGGATCGTGTAGGAAATATAGAGACCGATCGTACTGATCGACGCAACCACCGAATAAGCGCCGCTGTAAACCAGGGCCAGAAACGCGGTGACGACTGAGAACCAGATCGCCGGAGCAGGCGTCAGGTGTCTTGCGCTTACCTTTTTCCAGAGGCTGGAAAAAGGCATGCCTTCGTCGCGGCAAAAGGCGTAGACAGTGCGTGAATTGGAAGTCACCGTGGACAGGCCGCAGAACCACATGGCAACGGCAGCCAGCGCGGTCATCAAGGTGCCCGCGGTGTTCCCCAGGCTTTGCTCCAGAATCGCAACCACCGCGGGGACGTGATTCCCGTCACGGTCCTTTGCGTTCAACGCCGAGGGGATGTCCCGGATGGCCAGCGTCAGCGCGAAGAGCAGCAGATAGCCCACCACGGCCGAGACTGCCACGGCCATAACCATCCCCCAGGGCACGCGGCGCCGCGGGTCGACCGTTTCTTCCGAGACGTGCGCGGACGCATCGTAGCCTGTCATCGTCCACTGGGCTTGCAGCAGGCCGAGGATGAACGCCCACCAGTAAGGTTTGCCGGTGGACGTCGCAGTTTGCGCAAAAAAGGAAAGCGGTTGCCTGGGAGCAAGGAACAGGATAGCGCCCACAATAATCAGCACTCCCAGGATATGGATGGTGACGCTGAAGTCGTTCAACCACGCCACGAGCCGGATGCCATAGTGGTTGATGAACCCGTGCGTCACCAAGATAGCCGCATAAACCAGAAGGATCGTGCCCGTGCTGGACGGCAGACCCAGCAAGGGGGTCGTAAACTGCGCGCAACCGTAATCGATGCCCGCGATCGCTGCGATCAGCCCGATGATGTTGAACCAGGCCGAGAACCATCCCCACGTGCGTCCGCCCAGTATCGCCGACCAGTGATACATGCCTCCGGAGGTCGGGTAGGACGCCGCCAGCTCTCCCATGCTGAGCGTGACGGTCATGGTAAACAAAGACACCAGCGGCCAGCCGAAGGCCATCTCGGCAGGGCCTCCCATGGAGAGGCCGTAATCGTAGAGCGTAACGGCGCCCGTCAGGATCGAGATGATCGAAAACGAGATGGCGAAGTTCGAGAACCCGCCCATCGTGCGGAACAGTTCCTGCGCGAAACTTAGCGATTCTTTGCGTCTTCGCGTCTTCGTGGTAAAAACTGCGTCCCATCCACCACGAAGACGCGAAGAATCACGAAACGCTTAAAGTCAGATTCTTTCGAAATAGCGGCGGCGCTCCCAATCCGTAACGGCCACATTAAAGGCGGCCTGTTCCGTGCGGAAGAAGTGCGTGTAGTGCTCGACTGCATCTTCGCCGAAGGCGCGCTTGGCGAATTCGCTGGCGGCGAACTTCTCGGTGGCTTCGGCCAGTGTGTAGGGCACGCGTGGAAGGTGCCGCGCGGCGTAAATGTCGCCGATGAAACACTCCGGCGGTTCGGTCCTGTTGGCGAGTCCGTCCAGGCCCGAGGCCAGTGCCGCGGCAAACGCGAGGTAAGGATTGCAGTCCGCGCCTGGAATGCGGCATTCGATGCGCAGGCTCTGCGCGTGTCCCACCACGCGAAAACCGGCGGTGCGATTGTCGTAGCTCCAGGCCAGCCGCGTGGGCGCCCATGAAGCATCCACATAACGCTTGTACGAGTTTACCGTCGGCGCGTAAAAGACCATCACATCGGGCGCGTGAGCGATCCAGCCGCCCAGGAAGTGGCGGAACACATCCGAGCAGTTCACGGGACCAAGAGCTGTATCGCCCGGAAAAACGCTATGACCGTCCCGCCACAAACTGAAATGAAGGTGACAGCTCGATCCCGCCCGGTCCGAAGCGAACTTCGCCATGAACGTCACGCTCAAGCCCATCTGTTCCGCCACTTCCTTCAGACACTGCTTGTAGACCACATGCCGGTCCGCCATCTCCAGCGCCTCGGCGTAGCGCACGTTCAGCTCGTGCTGCCCGAGTCCCCATTCCCCCTTGGAGTTTTCGACGGGCACGCCGGAGTGTTTCAGATGGTGACGCACGGCGCCTGTGTAGGCTTCGGTGCGCGTGCCTTGCAGGATGTGATAGTCCTCCAGATACCAGCCGGCGGGCTCCATGCTGCGATAACCTTGCTCGGCAGCCGCGCGGTAGCTATTGCGGAAGAGGTAGTACTCCAGCTCGGAAGCGGCAAAGCCCGTGAAGCCCAGGCTTCGCGCCGCCTGAACCTGCCTGCGCAGGATTGAGCGCGGCGCCACGCTGACATAGTCCCCTGTCTTTTCGTCTTTTACGTCGCACAGAACCAGCGCCGTCTTCTCCAACCAGGCCGCCACTCGGAGCGTGCTCATGTCGGGCACCAGATGAAAATCGCCATAACCCATCTCCCAATTGGCAAAGCGATAGCCGGCAACCGGCTCCATTTCCATATCGGTGGTGAGCAGATAGTCGCATCCGTGAGCGCCGAGGCTGGCAGTCTCGTCCAAAAACATCTCGGCCGCGAAACGCTTGCCGGCCAGACGTCCGTAGTGATCTGTAAAACCCACGATCACCGTCTCGATCTCCTCCCTTGCGGCCAGGTCGGCCAGTTGTTCAAGGGTCAGCATTCCCTTCAATCTGGTTTCTCCTTGGCTCAATGTATGCCTCCTCGGTCGCGCGACTTGGCCGCGAAAGTCCTGGCGGAGCCGAGCGGCAACCCAAAATCTTCTTCGTGACTCTTCGCGTCTTTGCGTCTTAGCGGTGAATGCGGCGCACCCTGCCTTCACCACAAAGACGCGAAGGCGCAAACTTGTGCCAAAACAATAAACATTATGGCAATAGACTTTCTTGACACAAGTTACTCTATTTTGTTATATTCGCCGGGTTTTTCGCTGGGAGAAGATCGCGGCCGTGGGGAGCCTCAAGTTTCAGGCCGTCCGACTGGGTTAGAAAAAGGAGAAAGAGAGTTTGCCGACCTTCAGTCAGCTGGTTCGATCTGGGCGAAAGAAGATTCGTTATAAGACGAAGAGTCCGGCTTTACAGGGATGTCCTCAACGGAGGGGTGTATGTACGCGGGTGTATACCTCGACACCCAAGAAACCAAACTCCGCTCTGCGCAAAGTAGCGCGTGTCCGCCTCACCAACGGAATCGAAGTGACGACTTACATTCCGGGGATCGGGCACAATCTGCAGGAACATTCCATCGTGTTGATTCGCGGTGGGCGCGTCAAGGACCTCCCTGGGGTTCGCTATCATGTGGTGCGGGGCACGCTGGACTCGGTGGGCGTCCAGGATCGCAAGAATTCCCGCTCCAAGTACGGTGCCAAGCGACCCAAAAGCTGACCACTCCTTCAATATAACCGCGCGAGATAACCGCGCGAGGGTGACGGGTTCATACCCACGCGATCCCAGATCCGGATGGCAATATCCGGAATCGGGCGTTCGCTCCACACTTCTTGTCCCCAGCGATGCATTGTACGCACCCTTCGATGCAGCAGGAGACATTTCAGTATGCCGAGGCGCAGGGAAGTACCAAGGCGGGACACGCTGCCCGATCCCTTATACAGCAGCACGTTGATCACCAGGTTCATAAACTGCATGATGCATTCGGGCAAGAAGAACGTCTCGGAGCATATTTTTTACAGAGCTCTGGACGCAGTCAAGGAGCGCGCCAAGGAAGATCCGGTCAAGATCTTCAAGAAGGCGCTCGACCAGGCAAAGCCGGTCCTGGAAGTAAAGTCGCGGCGTGTCGGCGGCGCCACCTACCAGGTGCCGATCGAAGTCCCGAACGATCGGAGAACCTCCCTCGCGATCCGCTGGGTCATTGCCAGCGCCCGCGCTCGAGGTGAAAAAACCATGCGGGAGAAGCTCGCGGCGGAGTTGCTGGACGCCGCCAATAATCGGGGCGGCGCCGTAAAGAAGAAGGAAGACACTCACAGAATGGCGGAGGCCAACAAGGCTTTCGCTCACTACCGATGGTAACGGAGAACGTGTGAAAAGATTGGGCTTGCGTAGGGCGGCCCGGTCGCCCGCGCGCCAGTAACGGCAGGGGCGGGGCGGCCACGCGGCGCTGCTCCCCTACGTCACGACGATTTTTTCGCGCCTACGGAGTTATAAGACAGTGCCACGCTTAGTTTCGTTGGAGAAAACCCGGAATATCGGAATCATGGCGCACATCGACGCGGGTAAGACCACGGCGACGGAACGCATTCTGTATTACACCGGCATTACGCACAAGCTGGGAGAGGTGCATGAAGGCACCGCTACCATGGATTGGATGGAGCAGGAACAGGAGCGCGGGATAACCATCACCTCCGCCGCCACGACGTGTTTCTGGGACGACCACCGTATCAATATCATTGATACTCCGGGGCACGTGGATTTTACGGCCGAAGTGGAACGGAGCTTGCGCGTCCTCGATGGCGCCGTGGCGCTCTTTGGCGCGGTGGAGGGCGTGGAGCCCCAATCGGAGACGGTCTGGCGGCAGGCGGACAAGTACCGCGTGCCGCGCATCGGTTTCGTGAACAAGATGGACCGGCCGGGCGCTGATTTTCCCAGAGTCCTCGAGATGATGCGGAATCGGCTGCACACAACGCCGGTGGCGGTCCAGCTTCCTCTCGGAAAGGAAGACTACTTCCGGGGAGTCATCGATCTCATCAATATGAAAGCCATCGCCTACGGGGACGAAACACTCGGCGCCAAGTATGAGGTCGAGGACATCCCTCAGGAATACCGGAAAGAGGCGGAGAAGTATCGCGAACAACTGCTGGAGACCATCGCCGATGTCGACGATCGGCTCCTCGAGAAATATGTCCACGGGGGACAGGTCTCGAACCAGGAGATCATGGCGGCAATGCGCAAGGGCACGATTGCCCTCAAATTCGTGCCCGTTCTCTGTGGGTCCGCTTTCAAGAACAAGGGCATCCAGCCACTCCTGGATGCCATCGTCAGCTACCTTCCATCCCCTCTCGACATTCCTCCCGTGAAAGGCGCGAGCACAAATGGGGGCGAGCCTCCCATTCGCCACGCCAAGGACGACGAACCCTTTTCCGCCCTGGTCTTCAAGATCATGACCGATCCCTTCGTGGGCCAGCTGGCGTTCTTCCGTGTCTACTCCGGCCAGCTCAAGTCGGGATCCTCGGTCTACAACTCGACCAAGGATACTGCAGAGCGGATTGGCCGGCTTCTGAAGATGCATGCGAATAAGAGAGAAGACATCAAGGAGGTCTACTCCGGAGACATTGCCGCGGCTGTCGGACTTCGAAACGTGAGTACGGGAGATACGATTTGCGACAAGCAGCACCCGATTGTGCTGGAGGCGATCGACTTTCCCGCTCCGGTGATCTCCGTGGCGATCGAGCCCAAGACAAAGTCGGACCAGGACAAACTGGGCACAGCCCTCGACAAACTTCTGCGGGAAGATCCCACGTTCAAGATGCACACCGACGAGGATACCGGACAGACCATCATTTCGGGTATGGGCGAGCTACATCTGGAAATCCTGGTGGATCGGATGGTGCGTGAATTCGGAGTGGCCGCAAATATAGGAAAGCCCCAGGTGGCGTATCGCGAGACCATACGGCAGCGCGCAGAAGCGGAAGGAAAGTTTATCCGCCAGACGGGCGGCCGCGGCCAGTATGGTCACGTCAAGATCGCGCTGGAGCCAGTGGAGCCCGGCACGGGCATCGAGTTCGAGAATGAGATCGTAGGGGGATCCATTCCCAAGGAGTACATCAAACCCGTAGAGGAGGGTGTTCGAGAGGCGCTCGAATCGGGCGTACTGGCCGGATACGAGGTCGTGGACGTGAAAGTGACCCTCCTGGACGGGTCGTATCACGAAGTGGACTCGTCCGAAATCGCCTTCAAGATCGCCGGATCGATGGCCCTCAAAGAGGCTGCCAGGCGCGCCCGTCCGGTCTTGCTCGAGCCGGTAATGCGCGTGGAAATTGTGGTGCCGGAAGAATACATGGGCGCGGTAACAGGCGACCTGCACTCGCGCCGGGGACGCGTCGAGTCCACGGAGTCCCGTCTGGGCTCGGCCATTATCCAATGCAAGGTTCCCCTTTCAGAGATGTTCGGCTATTCCACCGACATGCGGTCCATGACCCAGGGGCGTGCCACCTATACAATGCACTTTTCACATTATGAGGAAGCACCCAAGGCTATCAGTGAGGAAGTCGTGGCCAAAGTGCGCGGAAAGCTCGTCAGCAACTAGAAAGGAGCTGGGAGGGTCTTCATGGCGAAGGAGAAATTTGATCGAAGCAAGCCGCACGTGAATGTGGGGACGATCGGGCATGTGGATCACGGCAAGACGACTTTGACGGCAGCGATCACGCAGGTACTGCACAAGAAGGACCCGAAGGTGCAGGTAAGGACGTTTGATTCGATAGACAACGCGCCGGAGGAGAAGGAGCGGGGGATCACGATAGCGACGGCGCATGTGGAGTATCAGACGTCGAAGCGGCACTATGCGCACGTGGATTGTCCCGGGCATGCGGACTACATCAAGAACATGATCACGGGGGCGGCGCAGATGGACGGGGCGATATTGGTGGTATCGGCGGCGGACGGGCCGATGCCGCAGACGCGGGAGCACATATTGCTGGCGCGGCAGGTGGGGGTGCCCTACATCGTGGTGTTCATGAACAAGATCGACATGGTGGACGATCCGGAGTTATTGGATTTGGTGGAGTTGGAAGTGAGGGAGTTGTTGTCGAGCTACGAGTTTCCTGGGGATGAGATACCGGTGGTGCGAGGGAGTGCGCTGAAGGCGTTGGAAGGGGATGCGGAGGGGGAGAAGCAGATAATGGCGTTGATGGATGCGGTGGACAGCTACATACCGGTGCCGCAGCGGGATGTGGAGAAGCCGTTTTTGATGCCGGTGGAGGACATATTTACGATTTCGGGACGAGGGACGGTGGCGACGGGACGGATCGAGCGGGGGCATTTGAAGGTGGGGGAGGAGATAGAGATAGTGGGGATGCGGCCGACGGTGAAGCGGGTGGTGACGGGAGTGGAGATGTTCCGGAAGTTGTTGGATGAAGGGATGGCGGGAGACAACGTAGGATTGCTGTTGCGTGGGACGGAGAAGAAGGAAGTGGAGCGGGGGCAGGTGATAGCGGCGCCGGGGTCGATCACGCCGCACACGCACTTTAAGGCGCAGGTGTACATCTTGACGAAGGAGGAAGGGGGGCGGCACACGCCGTTTTTCAACGGGTACCGGCCGCAGTTTTACTTTCGGACGACGGACGTGACGGGTGTGGCGGAGTTGCCGGCGGGGACGGAGATGGTGATGCCTGGAGACAACGTGAATCTGACGATCAAGCTGATCACGCCGATCGCGATGGAGAAGGGGCTGCGGTTTGCCATTCGTGAAGGGGGAAAGACGGTCGGCGCCGGCACGATCATAGAGATCTTGGAGTAGAAAGAATTCAAGAATCCAAGGAATGAACGTCTGAAAGACTGATTGGACTTTATTCTTGAATTCTTGAATTCTTGGATTCTTCGGTACCCGTAGAGAGAGGGATACGAGAGAGCCGGTTATGCTTAACGAAAAAATAAGAATCAGGCTGAAGGCTTACGATTACCGTGTGCTCGACCAGTCCACCTCGGAGATCGTTGACATCGCCAAGAGAACCGGTTCTCGAGTGTCGGGGCCTATACCGCTCCCTACTGTGAAGAACAAGTTCTGCGTGCTGCGTTCTCCTCACGTGGACAAGAAATCCCGCGAACAGTTTGAAATTCGCACGCACAAGCGGTTGGTGGATATTCTGGAGCCAACGCCTCAAACAGTCGATGCCCTGATGAAGCTCGATCTTCCGGCCGCGATTGACGTGGAGATCAAAGCCTTCGGCACAGAACACAAGTAGATTTCGGATTTCGGATTGCGGATTAATCTTTCAAATCCGCAATCCGCAATCCGAAATCCGAAATCGGAAATCCGCAATCGAGACGACCATGGTCGACGGACTGATTGGAATTAAGGTGGGAATGACTCAGGTATTTGAAGAGAATGGGACGGTCACTCCCGTCACCGTGATCAAGGCCGGTCCTTGTGTCGTGGTCCAGAAGAAGGTCAAGGAGAAAGACGGTTACGATGCGGTCCAGCTCGGACTTGTGGAGTTTGTTCGGCCCGATCGCGTCAACAAGCCCCTGGCCGGGCGCTTCGAGAAGGCGGGAGTCCCGCCGGTCCGTGTTCTCCGGGAGTTTCGCTTCGAAGACGGCAGTGACGCTATCAAACCAGGGGACCAGATACTCGTCAACCAGGTTTTCCAAGTGCGCGACAACGTGGATGTGGTCGGAACCAGCAAAGGGCGGGGATTCGCGGGCTTGGTCAAGCGCCATCATTTCCGCGGAGGCGCGGCAACACACGGCTCCATGTTCCATCGCGCCCCCGGATCCATCGGGGCTTCTGCGTTTCCCAGCCGGGTCCTTCCGGGAATGCGGGCTGCGGGGCATATGGGAAATGCCAGGGTTACGGTCCGAAAGCTCCAGGTAGTCCGGATCATGGATCAGGAAAACCTGCTCCTAGTCAAGGGAGCCGTTCCCGGCCGTAACGGCGGCTACGTGATCATAAGGAAGTCATAGTATGGACTGTTTATGGATGAAGGGATGGAGGAATCCAAGAATTCAAGAATCCAAGAATTCAAGAATAATGGACATGGCGGCGTCGCTTCTCATTCTTGGATTCTTGAATTCTTGGATTCCCGGATAATCAATGGCTGAGATAGAAGTAAAGAACCTGGCGAGTGAAGTCGTGGGCAAGCTGGAGCTGTCCGACGAGGTGTTCAAAGTCAAGATCAACGAAACCCTCATCTGGGAGGCCGTAAAGCATTACAGGGATTCCCGGCGCAGCGGAACAGCTTCCACGAAGACACGGGCGGAAGTCAGCGGCAGCGGAAAAAAACTCTGGCGCCAAAAAGGCACCGGGCGGGCTCGCATAGGGAGCATCCGGAGCCCGCTCTGGAGACACGGCGGGACGGTGCACGGTCCGAAACCGCGGAGCTATGCGTATCGTTTTCCGAGACAAAAGCTGCGCGGCGCGCTGCGTTCGGCCCTCTCCGCGAAACTCGAGGAGAACCGGATCACGGTCGTGGACGAATTCGCGCTGGGCAGTCACAAGACCAAGGAGTTCGACAGGATTCTGCGCGGTCTGGCGGGCGACCAGAAGGTGCTCATCGTCGATTCGGAGGAGAATCACAACCTCCAGCTCTCGTCCCGGAATCTTCCCAAAGCAAAGATGGTGCCGGGGACCGGCGTCAACATTTACGACGTGGTGAATCATCAGATGTTGATTTTCTCAAAGCGGGCGATCCTTCAGGTGCAGGAGGTATTGAGCTGATGAGCCTACGATACGACGTTCTCAAGACTCCTGTCGTAACCGAGAAGAGCACGTTCGTCAAGGATAACCTTCATACCCTGACGTTTAAGGTAGCCCGACGTGCAACCAAGCAGGAGATCAAGAACGCGGTGGAGAAGATCTTCAAGGTCAAAGTCGCGAGCGTTCGAACCGCTAACTTCCACGGCAAGATGCGCAGGCAGGGGCGCTACAGCGGGCACCGGCCGGATTGGAAAAAAGCTTACGTCACCCTGAGGAAGGGTGAAAAGATGGTCGAATTCGCGGGGGCGGTCTAACCGATTGACGAATGACGATTGACGAATGACGAGTGAACTTGCAGCGACGGTCCTATCAGTCGCTTTTAATCGTCAATCGTCAATCGAGATGAGGGAATCATGGGGATCAAGACTTATCGGCCGACGTCGCCGGCGATACGGTTTCGAACGACACTGACAAACGAAGACGTGACGAAGGTGCGCCCCTTAAAAGGTCTCACGGCGCCGAAGAAGCGGATTTCCGGGAGGGACAACAAGGGGCACATCCAGGTCAGGCACCGGGGTGGGGGACATAAGCGCTTGTACCGCATTCTCGACTTCCGCCGGGACAAGCGGGATATTCCTGCGAAGGTCACGACTCTCGAATACGATCCGAACAGGTCGGCGCGAATTGCGCTGTTGACCTACGCCGACGGGGAGAAACGCTACATTCTGGCTCCGCACGGCTTGGCCGTAGGCGCGACAGTGATTGCGGGCGACGGCGCCGATATCCTCGTGGGCAATGCCCTTCCGCTGCGCAACGTTCCGCTGGGCACGATGGTTCATAACATAGAGCTTCGAGCGGGAAAGGGCGGACAGCTGGCTCGCGCCGCGGGAATGGCAGTGCAACTTCTCGCCAAGGAGGCCGGCTATGCCCAGATCAAACTTCCGTCGGGCGAGACGAGAATGGTTCATCTGGAATGCTATGCGACCATCGGTCAGGTCGGTAACCTCGACCATGAGAATCAATCGATCGGGAAGGCCGGGCGCAGCCGGTGGCTCGGGATCAGGCCGACTGTGCGCGGGGTGGCGATGAACCCAATCGACCATCCTCACGGCGGAGGTGAAGGCAAGACCTCCGGAGGGCGCCACCCCGTAAGCCCGTGGGGCCTTCCGACGAAAGGTTACAAGACGCGAAACAACAAGCGCACCGAACATTTCATCATCAAGCATCGCAACTAGGAGGCGTGCTTCATGGGGAGATCTGTAAAAAAGGGGCCATTCGTTGACGCGCACCTTCTTAAGAAGGTTCACACTAGCGCCGGCGCCAGCAGCAGAACGGTGATTAAGACGTGGTCCCGCCGCTCCACCATCATTCCGGAAATGGTCGGGCTGACCATTGCGGTTCATAACGGAAAGAAATTCATCCCGATCTACATCTCCGAGAACATGGTAAGTCACAAATTGGGGGAGTTCGCGCCCACCCGCATCTTCAAGGGGCATACGACAAAGGTGGCAGAGAAGACAACGGCCGTGAAGCCGCCGGCCTGAGGAGAAGGAATTCAGAATCCAGAATTCAGAATCCAGAATGGACGTTGGTTCTTCTGGATTCTGAATTCTGGATTCTGGATTCCCAGCTGGAAGATATGGAAGCAACAGCCAGAGGAAATTACCTTCGGGGCTCGCCGCAGAAGGCGCGGCTGGTGATAGACCTGATACGTGGCAAGAATGTGCAGCAGGCTCTCACCCTCCTGCGCTTTACCAAGAAGCGGGCGACCCGATCGATAGAGAAAGTTTTGCTCTCCGCCGTCTCGAATGCCCACGAGAAGTTCGCCGGCGCAGATATCGACAGCTTTACTGTAACCAAGGCGGTGGTGGACATGGGGCCAACCAAATGGCGCCGAAGAATGCGTGCGGCGCCCATGGGGCGGGCCTACAAACAACAGCGCCGCTATAAGCACATCACCATCGTCATCAAAGGCGAGGCAAAGGAAGAAGGGTAAGTGCTTCCGTATTTGTTTTTGGGGGTGTTGTTGAGGGGATTTTGGCGCACAGCTTTATCAGATTGCCAATTCAGGATTGCGGATCTCGCGATCAATCCGCAATCCACAATCCGCAATCCGAAATAAGGAGGCCGGCCTTGGGTCAGAAAGTCCATCCTTACGGTTTCAGATTGGGTATCAATCGGACGTGGCGCTCGCGCTGGTTTGCGCGCAAGGATTACGGCGCCCTCCTTCACGAGGATCTCAATCTGAAGGCGATGCTCAAGAAGAAGTTTGCCCATGCGGGAATCTCCAGAATCGAAGTCGAGCGGGCGGCCAACAAGCTTACGGTCATCATATTCACTTCGCGGCCTGGAATCATCGTGGGAAAGAAAGGCACCGAGATCGAGAAACTCAAGAAGGATCTTCAGACTCTCACCGGCAGGGAGATCAATCTCAGGATTCAGGAAATTAACAAACCGGAACTTGATGCCCAGCTTGTGGGAGAGGGGATCGCGCAGCAGCTGGAAAAACGGATCGCCTTCAGACGCGCCATGCGACGCGCCGTCGACAGCACGCTGCGTTTCGGGGCCAAGGGAATCAAGGTGCGGGTTGGAGGACGATTGAACGGCGCAGAAATCGCGCGGTCGGAGTGGTACCTTCACGGGCAGCTCCCCCTGCACACTTTGCGCGCCGACATCGATTACGGTTTCGCGCAGGCGTTCACGACTTACGGCGTCATTGGCGTCAAGGTGTGGATCTACAAAGGCGAAGTCTTTGAGATGCAGAAGCCGGAAAGGCCGGAAAGAGCGCGTTAAGATTGCGGATTGCGGATTGCGGAGTCGGGAGAGTGGCAGAAGATGTTGATGCCGAAGAAGGTCAAATATCGAAGGCAGCAAAAAGGGAAGCGCCGTGGCAAGGCCTGGCGCGGTTCGGATGTAACCTTTGGCGATTATGGCCTGAAGGCCCTGGAGCCGGGATGGCTGACCGACCGGCAGATCGAAGCGGGACGCGTGGCAATCACGCGCTTTATCAAGCGCGGCGGGAAAATATGGATCCGGGTTTTCCCGGATAAGCCCATCACGAAGAAGCCGGCCGAAACCCGAATGGGCAAGGGCAAGGGAGCCCCGGAGGGCTGGGTGGCTGTGATCCGGCCAGGCAAGATCATCTACGAAATGGAAGGCGTGCCGGAAGACGTGGCCCAGGAAGCGATGCGGTTGGCGGCGCACAAGCTTTCCGTGAAGGCAAAATTCGTGAAACGGTTCGGCAAGGACTAAGCATGAAACCCTCGAAGCTGCGAGAGATGTCCAGAGAGGACTTGATTCACGAAGAAGAGGAACTCCGGGCGCAGTTGTTCAAATTGCGCTTCGAAGCGGCTACAGGACAGCTGGAAAGCGCAAGCCGCGCGCGCGGCGTGCGAAGGGATATCGCCCGCATCAAAACGGTGCTGAGAGAAATGGAGCTTAAGAATTGATTTCGGATTTCCGATTTCGGATTGCGGATTGAGAACCAAAAGCTTTCAATCCGCAATCCGAAATTGGGAATTCAGGGAATCCAAGGAATCCAGGAATCCGGAATGAAAGACTGGGCCTGGCTCCCCCGGTTCATTCCGGATTTCCTGGATTCCTTGGATTCCCTGAATTCCTGGATACGAATCCTGAGGATATAGCGGAATGGAGGAAATGACCGAGAAGAAGAGAGGAATACGAAAGACACAGGTGGGGGTTGTGACCAGCACTGCCATGCAGAAGACGGTCACCGTTGCGGTCGACCGGCTGGTGCGGCATCCGTTGTACAGGAAGACCTTGAGGAGAACTTCGAAGTTTCTCGCCCATGATGAGAAGAACTCCTGCAAGGTGGGTGACCGTGTTCGGATTACGGAGACTCGACCGCTGAGCGCACGCAAGCGCTGGCGGGTCCTGGAAATCCTGGAGAAGGAGAAGTCCACTTAGGTGGATCTTCGAGGCTCAAGTAAAAATGACCAATGACCAATGACAAATAGAAGTCAGGGATCTGGACAACGAACTGCGATTTGTCATTTTTCATTTTTCATTGGTCATTTGCCAAACCTCTTTCTGCGGGTCCCGGCGTCTCTGCGGCGGGATTTTTGGGGTTGCGGCTATGCCGCACCAGGTTAACCCCGTTGAATCTGTGAAAATCCGTGTCCCGTTAGGACGTTGCTCTTGATGCGTTACGAAGCTTTGGGCGCGTGCCTGATCTCGGCGTCCGACTTGGAGGCAGAGTCATCATGATCCAGATGAGAACGATATTGGAAGTGGCGGACAACTCGGGTGCCCGGAAGATCTCGTGCATTCACGCCCGGGGGAATCAAGTGGGGCGGGTGGCAAGCCTTGGAGACATCATCACGGCGAACGTGAAGGAAGCCTCGCCGGACGGACAGGTCAAGAAGGGGGCTGTGGTCAAAGCCGTCATAGTGCGCACGAAGAAGGAATACCGGCGCAGGGACGGTACGTACATCCGATTCGACGACAATGCTGCGGTGCTGATCGACGACCAGAAGGAACCCATAGGAACGCGCGTGTTCGGCCCTGTGAGCCGGGAGCTTCGGGAGAAGGAATTCTTGAAGATCGTCTCCCTGGCTCCGGAGGTGCTTTAGTGGTTTCCACAGAACACCATTCGCCACAGAGGCACGGAGGCGCAGAGAACTAAGAATTTAAGAATCGCTGTTCTCCGTGTCTCTGTGTCCTGTGGCAAATAGGCACGGGAGGAATGGAACCGATGCCCAGCGTACATATCAAGAAAAACGATCAGGTTTATGTCCTGTCAGGCAAGGACAGGGGAAAGACGGGGAAGGTGCTCCGACTCTTCCGCGAGAAGAATCGGGCGGTGGTCGAGGGCCTGAACTTCATTCAAAAGCATACCCGGGCAAATCCCCAGAAGAACATCAAGGGCGGAATCTTGCCGAAGGAAGCATCTATCCACATATCCAATCTCATGGTGGTGTGCAAGCGGTGCAATGAACGCACACGCGTGGGATCCAGCACCATGCAGGATGGGCGCAAAGTCCGCGTGTGCAAGAGCTGCAACGAGCTCCTGGATGAGTGAGCGCTTTCGATTGCGGATTACGGAGTGCGGATTGCGGAGTGAAAATCCGCAATCCGCAATCCGCAATCCGAAATGGAAGAGGGTTGGTTCATGAGCAGATTGCGGGAATTATATAAGGCGGAGGTTGTGTCCGCCCTCACAAAGCATTTCGGTTATGGCAACGTCATGGCGGTACCCAAGCTCGTGAAGATAAACATCAACATGGGTCTGGGCGAGGCGATTACAAATGCCAAGTTGCTCGATGTGGCGTCCGACGAACTGGGCGCCATAACCGGGCAGCGCCCGGTGGTCACCAAGGCAAAAAAGTCCATCGCGGCCTTCAAGCTCCGGCAAGGGATGCCCATCGGCGTCACCGTTACTCTGCGCGGTGACCGGATGTACGAATTCCTGGATCGGCTGGTGAACGCCGCCCTGCCGAGAGTGCGCGATTTCCGCGGCGTGTCCCCCCGTGCCTTCGATGGAAGGGGGAACTATACGCTCGGCCTGCGAGACCAGTTGATCTTTCCCGAGATCGACTTCGGAAAGGCCGATAAGGCGCGTGGGATGAACATCACAATCGTGACCACGGCAAAGTCGGACGATGAGGCCTACGAGCTCTTGAGGCATCTGGGTATGCCTTTCGCCAAGAAAGGCCAACAATAGAATTGCGGATTGCGGATTGCGGATTTTCAATCCGAAATCCGCAATCCGCAATCCGAAATCGAAAGGGGTTGATGTGGCGAAGACCAGCATGATTGCAAAGGCCAGGAAGAAGCCCAAATTTCGCGTGCGTGCGCACAACCGCTGCCAGCGTTGCGGGCGCCCGCGTGGATACTATAGGAAATTTCAGCTTTGTCGTATTTGCTTTCGCAACCTGGCCCTTTCTGGCGAAATACCTGGTGTCACTAAATCGAGCTGGTAAGGAGCGCATATTATGACCATGACTGATCCCATAGCCGATCTCTTGATCCGGCTCCGCAACGCGATCGGGGCCAAGCACGAAACCGTGGTGATTCCTTCTTCTAAGATCAAGCTTGAGATTGTTCGGATTCTCAAGGAGGAGGGCTACATCGCCAATTACGCCTATAACCGGGATAACAAACAGGGCGCGATCCAGGTCACCCTCCGCTATGCGCCGGGCAAACAGCCCGTGATCAGCGCTGTGGCGCGTGTGAGCCGCCCGGGCTGCCGCGTTTATGCGAACAAAGGTTCCATTCCCTCGATTCTTGGCGGGATGGGTATCTGCATACTTTCCACGTCACAGGGAGTGCTCACGGGCAAGCAAGCGCAGGAGAAGGGAATTGGTGGAGAAGTGCTCTGTGCGATCAGCTAGGTGTGGATTTCGGATTTCGGATTGGGTCGATGATGTCTTTCAATCCGCAATCCGCAATCCGAAATTGGAGACGTCATGTCACGAGTAGGAAAGAAACCCATCAAGATTCCGGCAGGGGTCAAGGTAGCCGTGCGGGACGGGGTGCTGGAAGTAGAGGGGAAAAAGGGGAAGCTTACCAGCCCTATTCCGCCCCGAATCCGGTTTGAGCTGAAGGGGAGCGAGCTTGTCGCCATGCGTGAGTCCGACGAGAAGCCGTATCCCGCCTACCATGGGCTGGCCCGGGCGCTTGCCGCGAACAACGTCCGTGGCGTGACGGAAGGTTTCACGAAGGACTTGGACATCGTGGGCATCGGATTCAAGGCCGACGCCAAGCCCAGATCGGTGACGCTCAACCTGGGTTACTCCCATCCGATCGAGTTTCCGATTCCTGAAGGAATCTCCGTCAAGGTCGAAAAGCAACAGAAACCCCTCCAGAATTACGCGGTAACGCTGATTGTCTCAGGCGCGAACAAGCAACTGGTGGGCCAGGTTGCGGCGGACATAAGGGCGCTGCGGAGGCCGGACGCGTATAAAGGGAAGGGGATTCGCTATGCCGGTGAAGTCATTCGCCTCAAGGTAGGGAAGAAGGGGGCATAATGATTAGTCCAAGGGACCGCGCTCACGAGCGCACCAGAATTCACAGGCGGATTCGCAGAAAGATAGACGGCACACCGGAGCGGCCGCGACTCTGTGTTTTCCGCAGCTTGAAACATATCTACGCGCAAGTGATCGACGACAGGCGTGGAACAACCGTGGTGTCCGCTTCGACGGCCGATGCGGGGCTCCGGTCATCGGCAGGCTCGGGAGGAAACATCGCGGCTGCGAAGCTTGTGGGGAAAGCTATCGCCGAAAGGGCCCGGGCCAAAGGGATCGAGACCGTGGTGTTTGACCGGGGAGGGTACCTGTATCACGGCCGCGTCAAGGCGCTGGCCGACGCAGCCCGGGAAAACGGATTGAGGTTCTGATGCCGCTCAATCCGTGTGGATCTGACGCATCGGTCGTTCAATGACAAAGGAGAAATGGCAAATGAAGAATGACAAATTGCGTTGGCAGGCAGAGACGAGAAATTTGTCATTGGTCGCCGCTGTCACGGAGCGTCAGACGTTGTGAAAAAGTCCAGATCTCGTAGGCCGAGATAAGTCAAGACACCCACTAGTGAAGAGTGAGGCCTCAGAAGCTGTGAGAAAATCCACGTCTCCTAGGGGTGGCCCCGCGTGGCCGCCCGCGAGTCCGCGTTACTTATTGACCGGGCGGGCGACCCTTCTGAGCTCCAAACCTGGTCTTAGTCATGCTTGACTTGAACGAGCAGTGTTGAGGGAGGCAGCTTGGAAAGGATCGACGTGAATGTTCTGGAGCTGAAGGACCAGGTAGTTTCGATCAATCGTGTCACAAAAGTCGTAAAGGGTGGGAAGAACCTGAGCTTTAGCGCTCTTGTAGTGGTTGGGGATCAAAATGGCATTGTCGGCTACGGGATGGGAAAGGCCAAGGAGGTGCCTCAAGCCATTCGCAAGGGCGTCGAACAGGCTCGCAAGAATTTGATCCGGGTTCCTCTGAAAGGACGCACTATTCCTCATGCTGTTGTGGGTCGTTACGGAGCGGGAAGGGTAATGTTGAAGCCGGCGTCGGAAGGGACGGGCGTTATCGCCGGAGGCCCCGTGCGCGCCGTGGTTCAGTCTGCCGGGATTTCCAACATACTGACGAAGTCCCTCGGAAGCACGAACCCGCACAACGTCGTGAAGGCTACCTTTGACGGTTTGAAGCAGCTGAGGAATCCGGCCGATGTCGCCAAGATGCTTGGCAAACAGGCGGAGGGGTTGTAGCGATGACAGAGAAGGCCGGGAAAAAGGGGGCGACGATCCAGATCAAGTACGTCAGGAGCGCCATCGGTTCACCGATGAAGCACAAGCTGGTGGTGAAGAGTCTCGGTTTCAAGCGCCTTAACCAGGTAGTAACGCGCATGGATACTCCGGCGATTCGCGGGATGGTGGCGAAGATACCCCACCTTGTGACTATTGTGGAGTCCAGATAGGAAAACGTCATGCCAATTGCGCTGAACAACATCGCGCCGCCCAAAGGGGCCAACAGGAAGAACAAACGCGTCGGCAGGGGTATAGGTAGCGGTCACGGCAAGACTGCCACTCGAGGATACAAGGGGCAAAAATCCCGTTCGGGCACCTCTGTCCGCGCCGGATTTGAGGGAGGGCAGATGCCCCTGCACCGCCGGTTGCCCAAGCGCGGTTTCACAAATATTTTTCGAAAGGAATACGCGATAGTGAACGTCGACGTGCTCGGCAGGTTCGTCGCCGGATCCACCCTGGATCCTCAAGTCCTGACAGAAAGGGGAATCGTGAAAGACCTTCGTGACGGTCTCAAGGTTCTGGGGAACGGAGAACTAAAACACGCGCTCATTGTTCGCGCCCATAAGTTCAGCAAGAGCGCAGCCGAAAAAATTCAAAAAGCAGGAGGCTCGGTCGAAATCATAAGCGATCGGTAGTAAAGGTCTGCGGATCGTAATCCGTCGGAACGCGTGAAAAAATCAGCCTGTCGTAGGGGCGAGGGGTTCGGAGTTCAGGCTTTAGCCTGCCCGGGCGTTGTGCAGCCTGAAGGCTGAACTCCGAACCTCTCGCCTCTGCGACGGATTTCTGCGGTCCCGCCGAACGGGTGGAAAGAGATGCCAGAAGAACGAAGTCCGTTATTTAGCTCCATCAAGAACATCTTCAGCATTCCGGACCTGCGCAATCGGGTCCTGTTCATGCTGGGGCTCCTCGCGGTCTACCGCATCGGAGCGTACATTCCCACTCCGGGCATTAACCATTCGGCTCTGGAGCAGCTCTTCCAGGCGCAATCGGGTACGATCTTCGGCTTTCTGGACATCTTTTCGGGAGGAAATCTCCGTCGTTTCAGCATCTTCGCACTGGGGATCATGCCTTACATAACGGCTTCGATCATTCTTCAGCTGGCCACGCTGGTCGTCCCGCACCTGGAAAAGCTCTCAAAAGAAGGGGAGCTGGGCCGCAGGAAGATAACCCAGTATACGCGCTACCTGACCGTGGTGCTGACGATGTTCCAGGGATTCATGACTGCCGTCGCCCTCGAGAAGTCCGGAGGCACGGGGCCGCAGATCGTGGAAGCGCCAGGTTGGTACTTTCGTTTCATGGTGATGATTACCCTGACGACAGGGACCGCGTTCATCATGTGGGTGGGAGAGCAGATCACCGAGCGAGGAATCGGCAACGGGATCAGCCTGATAATCTTTGCCGGGATTGTGGCCGGTCTGCCGCGCGCGATCCATGACATCATAGTCAACGTGCAACAGCGCACCTGGTCGCTGTTCACCGTGATCATCCTGCTTGTGGTCATGATTCTCGTCGTGGCTGCGGTCGTTTTTGTGGAACGGGGACAACGCAAGATCCCGGTCCAGTATGCCAAGCGTGTCGTGGGCCGGAAGGTCTACGGCGGGCAGGCCACCCACCTGCCGTTGAGAGTGAACTCGGGCGGTGTGATCCCGGTGATTTTCGCGGCATCCATCGTGTCGATCCCATCGACATTGGGCGTCGTTTTCCCCGGCACATTCATGAAGAGCCTGGCGTCTCAGCTGGCCCAGGGTATGCCGCTTTATAACCTGCTTTACGTGACCGGGATCATCTTCTTCGCGTTCTTCTATGTGAGCATTATCTTCAACCCGATGGAAGTCGCGGACAATATCCGCAAGTACGGCGGGTACATTCCCGGGATACGTCCGGGCAAGAGAACCGCGGAGTTCATCGACCGGATCCTCAGCCGCCTGACGGCCGCGGGCGCTATCTACCTGGTCCTAGTCTGTTTGCTCCCGGAATTCCTGATGACGGGGTTCAAGGTCCAGCCCATTCCTGTCATCGGTCCCACTCTGGACGATTTTCTGGCCAGCATCGGGATGAGCTGGGTGACCACGGGGCTGGGTGTGACCTTTTATTTCGGCGGAACGTCGCTCCTCATTGTCGTGGGCGTCGCCATGGATACGGTTCAGCAAATAGAATCGCAATTGATCATGCGCCACTATGACGGGTTTTTGAAGAAAGGGAGGATTCGCGGTCGAAGAGGGTAGGTGTAATTTCGGATTTTGGATTTCGGATCTCCAAATTTCGGATTTCGGATTGCGAGTTCCTGAGTTCAGAGCAGGCTACAAATCCGCAATCCGCAATTGAAGATATGTCGAGATTAGGAATTATCTTGTTGGGCCCGCCCGGAGCGGGTAAAGGGACTCAGGCCCGCAAGCTGTGCACTTATTACAACTACGCCAGGATCTCTACCGGCGACATGCTTCGTGAGTCGGTTAGAAAAAAGACGGCGCTGGGCAGGAAAGCCAAGGGTTACATAGAGACCGGCGCCCTGGTGCCGGATAGGCTGGTGGACGCGATAGTAAAAGCCAGGCTGGCGCGCAAGGACTGCGAAAATGGGTTTGTTCTGGATGGGTACCCGAGAACGATCCCTCAAGCGGAGTTCCTCGACGCCGTGCTGACGAGCGCATCCAAGATTATCGCGGTCGTAGTCCGGGTGCGGAACGAGGTGCTCCTCGAGAGACTGGCGGGTCGCTGGACGTGCCCGGATTGCGGAAAAATCTTCAATTCCGAATCTCGGCCCAGCCTTGAAGGGGATCGCTGCGATGAGTGCAATACCGCGCTCGTGCACCGCAAAGATGATGCAGCCAAGGTTGTGGAGGAACGGATTCAGGTTTACCATCAGTCGACGGAGCCGCTGGTGCATTACTACAGGGGGCGCGGCTGCTATTATGATGTGGACGGCGAACAGCCCGTGGAGGACATCTTCGAGACCTTGCGGGCGATAGTCGAAGAACAGAAAGAGGATCGAACCGTCAGAGTGTTTTGAAGCAGGGGGAAAGAAATCGGATTCATATGCCGAAAGAGGACGCCATTGAGGTGGTAGGGACAGTGGTTGAGACCCTTCCCAACGCCATGTTCCGTGTAGAACTGGAGAACAAACACATGGTATTGGCTCATATCTCCGGAAAGATGCGTAAGAATTTCATCCGCATCCTGCCGGGCGACAAGATACTGGTCGAGCTGTCTCCGTATGATTTGACGAGGGGAAGGATTGTCTATCGGTATAAATGAAAAAGGGAATCCAGAATCCAGAAGTCAGAATCCAGAATGTCCTGAATTCGAAATTTGCTATGACGAAGAATTTCATTCGCATCCTGCCGGGCGACAAGAACTGGTCGAGGTGTTTCCGTATGGATTTGACCAGGGGAAGAATTGTCTACCGCTATAAGTAGAATCCAGAAGCCGGAATATTGCTTTTTCATTCTGGATTCTGGATTCCCTGTGAGGGAATGATGAAGGTACGAGCGTCCGTCAAGAAGATCTGCAATAAATGCAAAGTAATTCGCCGCAGAGGAGTGGTGCGGGTTCAGTGTGCCAATCCCAAGCACAAACAGCGACAGGGCTGAGACGGTTAAACGATGGACGATGGACGAACGCCGATTGAGCGCGTGCGAGGGTTTTTCAATCGTCAATCGAAATAAGGAGGATAAGAATTGGCTAGAATTGCTGGAGTGGATTTACCGCTCCCCAAGAGAGTGCAAATAGGGCTGACCTATATCTACGGAATAGGCAAGGCTCGCGCGACGAAGATTTGCCAGGAAGCGCGAGTCGACGTCAACACCAAGGTAAAGGATCTCACGGAGGATGAAGTGGTGCGCATTCGCGGCATCATCCAGAGAGACGGGATGGTGGAAGGCGACCTGCGCAAGGCGATCGCCATGGACACCAAACGGCTCATGGAGATCGGCTGCTATCGCGGCTTGCGCCACCGTCGCGGACTTCCGGTCCGAGGGCAACGCACGCATACCAATGCCCGGACACGCAAGGGTCCCCGGCGTCCCATCGGTAAGAAGTAATCCACGTCTCGCAGGGGCGGCCCTGGGTGGCCGCCCGGGACGCGTCTATTGTGTGGCCCGCGGGCGACCGTGCAGGGCCACGCCAAGAGCGGTTTTTTCACAGCTTCCAAGCGTCACAAGGGAACGGAGGATCAGGAATTCAAACATGGCGGATAAACCAAAAAAGGGCGCGAAGAAGAAATCAGGAAAGAAGCGGGAAAAGGTCAACGTGCCTGCGGGCATAGCCCACATCCTGGCGACCTTCAACAACACGATTATCGGCATCACGGATCTGGAAGGAAATCTCGTCGCGCATTGCAGCGCCGGCGCCGTCGGGTTCAAGGGATCGCGCAAGGGAACTCCCTTTGCCGCGCAGCAGGCCGCCGCGAAAGCAGCAGCGGCGGCAAAGGAGGTGGGCATGCGAAGCATACAGGTCCAGATTAAAGGGCCGGGAGCGGGCCGTGAATCGGCCATACGGGCTTTGCAGGCTGCCGGCATCGAAGTGAAAACGATCAGGGACATCACTCCGATTCCACACAACGGCTGCCGCCCCCCGAAGCGCCGCAGAGTCTAAAAAATGATGATCGGGAATCCAAGAATCCGAGAATTCAAGAATGTTGAACACTGTGTGCGTCCTTTCTAATTCTTGAATTCTTGGATTCTTGGATTCCCAATAGTGAATTGAGTCATGGCTACAGCGATAGAGGAGAAGATAATTGGCTAGATACAGGGCATCAGTATGCCGCCTTTGCCGGAGAGAGGGTATGAAACTCTTCCTCAAGGGTGAGCGGTGTTTCAAGGATACTTGCGCCATCGAGAAACGTAACTGGCCGCCGGGCCAGCACGGGCGCGACCACAGGCCCAAGATCGCGGGCTACGGCGTGCAGTTGCGCGAGAAGCAAAAGGTGAAGCGGATCTACGGAATTCTGGAGCGACAGTTTTCCAACTACTTCGCCAAAGCGGACAAGAAGAAAGGAATAACCGGCGAGACGCTGCTGATAAGCCTTGAACGCCGGTTGGACAACGTCGTGTACCGCCTGGGATTTTCCACGTCCCGTGCCATGGCACGGCAGCTTGTCGCTCACGGGCACATCCGAATTAACGACAAGAAAGTGGACATCCCGTCGTATCAGGTCAAAGCGGGGGATGTCGTCACAATCCGGGAGCGCACCCGTAAGGTGCAGCCCATCCTGGACTCGGTCGCTTCCATCGGCGGCCGGGGCGGTGTCCCCGCCTGGCTGGCGCTCGACGCCGACAATCTCCGGGGGACTGTTGTGGCGCTGCCCAAACGAGACGACATCCAGATGCCAATTGACGAACACCTCATTGTTGAGCTCTATTCGAAATAATAACATCCGGCACGGGTCCAGACGCGTGTCGGAACATCGGCACTTAAGGAGAGGATATCTATGACCAGAGCGTTTCAGAAGCCCAAAAGATTGATCTGTGATCTTGAGACTCTAACGCCTACGTACGGTCACTTTTATGCTCAGCCTTTTGAGCGAGGCTTTGGCACCACTATCGGCAACGCCCTTCGTCGCGTTCTGCTCTCGTCGATCGAAGGCGCGGCTATCACCGCCGTGAAGATCGAGGGAGTCCTCCATGAGTTCACTCCTATCCCGAATGTTACGGAGGACGCTACCAACATCATCATGAACCTGAAGCAGGTCCCGCTGAAGCTGAACGTCGACCATTCCAAGACCCTCTCTCTGGACGTGAGCGAGAGCGGAGAGGTAAAGTCCGCGCAAATCGCTCCGGATCCGGATGTTGAGATCCTGGACCCCAACGTCCATATCGCGACGATCGGAGAAGGGGGCAGCCTGAAGATCGAGATGCGGATCAAGAACGGCCGCGGTTACGTTCCCGCGGACGAAAATTTCGAAGAAGACCTTCCGGTGGGCTACATCCCGCTGGACAGCGTGCACTCCCCGATCAAGCGCGTCAATTACAGCGTGGAAGCCGCGCGTTTGGGCCAGACCACAGACTACGACAAGCTGGTTCTCGATGTGTGGACCAACGGGTGCATTCTGCCTCAGGACGCTATCGCTCAGGCCGCGAAGATCGTCAAGGACCATATGTACATCTTCATCAACTTCGAGGAGCAACCCGAAGAGGAAGAGGAAGAGGTAGATCGCGACGCGGAAAGGATGTACGAGAACCTGAAACGCTCCGTGGAAGAACTGGAACTGTCCGTAAGATCTTACAACTGCCTCAAAAACGCGGATATCAAGACCATAGGCGAACTGGTCCAGAAGACCGAAGCGGAAATGCTCAAGACCAAGAACTTCGGACGAAAGTCTTTGAACGAGATCAAAGAGATTCTGTCCGAGATGGGATTGGCCTTTGGCATGAAGGTCGGCGATGATGGCAGGCCGATACTGCCGGCCAAGGCGGAATAAACGAAACTACAGATGAACACAGATGAACACCGGGCAGCCCGGCCGCAACCAAAAACTTGGCGATTCTTTGCGTCTTCGCGTCTTCGTGGTGGATTGGGCCTTACGTTTACCACGAAGACGCGAAGAATCACGAAGAGTTTTCGATCGGTGGAAAAATTCTTTCCAGCAGGCGAAGGATTTTTGCGGTTAGTGGTTTTAGGAGATCGGCTTCATGAGACATCGAGTCGCTACCAGTAAGCTGGGGCGCAAGACGGCCCATCGCATCATGATGTTCCGGAACATGGTGACTTCGTTTCTGGATAAGGAACGAATTCGTACCACTCTGCCCAGGGCCAAAGCCCTGCGCCCGATTGCGGAACGTATGATCACCCTCGGCAAACGCGAGACGCTTCATGCCAGGCGGCGGGCGCTGGCCTTCATCAAGGACCCTAAGGTTGTCTCCAAGCTCTTCGCCACGCTGGCGCCTCGCTTCGCGGATCGCAACGGCGGCTATACGCGAATTGTCCGGCTGGGATGGCGGGACGGCGACGGGGCCCAGATGGCCATCCTGGAATTGCTCGGCAGCGAGTATAAAGGGGAGAAAGCAGGAGAGACGAAGGGCGAAAAGAAGGCGAAAAAGAAGGCTGGCAAGGGCGAGGCTGCAGCCGCCCCGACGAAAGAAGCCGGTGAAAAAACCAAAGGCAAGAGGGAAAAAGACAAGAGCAGGAAGGAGTCTGCCGGGGCCTGACCGGGCAAGTGTTATGGATTTCGGTAAGGTCCCTAGAGCCAGACTTCCCACGCGCAACGGTGAGTTCACGGTCTACGGATTCAAAGATCCGGAATCCGGGGAGGAGGCCGTAGCGCTCGTCGCGGGAAATCCCCGTCCCGAGAGCGTAGCTCTCGTGCGCATTCACTCCCAGTGCCTGACGGGCGATGTTTTTGCCTCGGATCGCTGCGACTGCGGGGAACAGTTGCACACCGCTCTCAGGATGATTGCGGAGTCCGGACTGGGAGTCCTGGTCTACCAGATGCAGGAAGGGCGCGGCATAGGCCTGATCAACAAGATACACGCCTACGAGTTGCAGGATCAGGGCCTGGATACGGTCGCAGCCAACGAACAGCTCGGCTTCCGCGCGGATCACCGCGAATACCGGATGCCGGCTGAGATTTTGAAGTATGTTGGAGTTCGCCTTATCCGGCTTCTCTCAAACAATCCAGAGAAGGTTCAAGGGCTCGAAAGGGAAGGCATCCGAGTCGAGCAGCGCATTCCTCTGGAAATAGCCCCCCGCTCCTCGACCCAGGAGTATCTCAAAACCAAAAAGGAAAAGCTCGGCCACCTCCTGTCCAAAGTCTGACCGTTGGAGTGCGGCAGCTTGCTGCCGCTTTCGTCCACTCACGCGTCCCAGCGCTTATTCTCGGGAGGAAGCTGGGGAAAGACCTGACGCTGGAAAGACTTTGCCACGAATTCTCTTCGATCACACACAGTGTATGTCGTTGCGTGATGCAAACGTGCGCGAAACGCCCGGCTGTTTCCGTGTAGTTCGCGAAATTCGTGGCCTGTCTTTCTCAGTGGCTCTGTGTCTCTGTGGCTACCGGATGACTTTTACTGCTTCGGAGATCAGCACAGAGTTCAGGTTTGGAGTTCAGCCTTCAGGCTGCGCTGACTTTGAGCAGGCTAAAGCCTGAACTCCATGCCTAGCTGAGCTAGATGTCGGAGAGGACTTTCTTGGCCCGTTTTATCAGCGGATCGTTGGGGTAGTCCCTGAGGAGCTTCTCAAGCCGTGTCCTTGCTGCTTCCGTTCGGCCGGCGTCCAGAAGGATCTGAGCCGACATAAAGAAACCAGCCGGCAGCAATTTGCTTTGAGGGTAGGCCGTGAAGAGACGGTCCAGCGTTGCGAGCGACTGGTCTGTCTGGGTCAGGCCGGCCTGGGAGAGCGCGAGATAGAAAAGGGAAGCGTCGCCCAGCTGCGACCTGTTGGCCGGGTCCTTTTGCAGGATTTGTTCGAAGCGCGTCCGCGCATCTGAAAAAGCGTAACGGGAAAGCAGCTTCTTCCCGGTCTTCAACCGAATGCCAAAGTTCTCCGGCTCGCGCACCTCCTGCTTCTTCAGATTACCGAGAGAGTCCGGGTCTTCAAGCGTGGCTCTCAGATTTGCGAGGAATTCCTCCGCCGGCAAATATCCTTCCAGCCGTTCGAACTCCTCACCCCGGGAATCCAGCAGAAGAACGGTCGGATAGCTCACGACGCCGAATTTCTTCTGTAAGGCAACGCCATCCGGTTCCGTCTCGGCGTTCAGCTTCAGGAAGACATATTTTTCGCTTCGTTCTATGACGGCGGGATGGCTCCAGGTCTTGACATCCATCTCTTTGCACCATCCGCACCAGTCCGTATAGACGTCGGTAATAATCAGTTTGTCTCCTGATCGGGCCTTGCCGGTTGCTTCCGAAAGACTGCGCGCCCAGACAATCTGTGTGGGACGGGCGCGATACCTGTAAACCATCCAGGCCGCTGCGAACACCAGCCCCAGGCCTGCTGTCAGGACCAGAACGGCCTTTCCGTATTTCTTCACCTGGCGCTCTCCCAAACTGGTCCCTGAATGGTAGCACTGCCGGAACATGAACGGCAATCTTAGACTCAGTCGGCAGTGGGCCCTCGCCAGCCACCCATCGATCATCAACCGGCTAGGATTCGCGTCGTGTCTCCGCCGCCAGGAGTGTCGGCTTGGGCGCCTGAGCCGACCAGACATTGATTTGGCCGAAGATCGGACCCGGAACGACAGCTGTTATCAAGCGGTCCTTCCCTTGAGGCCGAAGTACCGGGCCGCGCGCAGTAAGTGCCTATCGTTGCTCCAGATTTCAGAGAAGCCCGCGTCCCGCGCCGTAACAAGATGGATCGCGTCGGCGGCTCGCAGATAGACGCGTGGCGCGAGATTGCGCACTGCGGCCTCGACATTCTTGAGCACCGCATTCGAGACAGGGACCAGGATCCACACGCCGTTCTGGACGTCCTCCTCAAAGGCCTGGCGGCCGATGTTTCCTTCTCATTGGAGTGTGCTTCGAGGGAGTGTGCTTCGAGTTTACGGATTGCCGGGGGCAGAGAGAAGGAATCTTCCTTGGTTTTTCTGCCGACTGCCCCCTGCCCACTGCCGACTGTTTTTTTCTCTTGCTGCGGCCGTACTAGTTGCTATAGTACACATGGTACACCAGAATGCTGCCCTTCACGGTCGAGTTGAGAAGCGGGTTGCCCCTTTTCGGGCAGGTCGTCTACGCCGTCAAGAAGGCGCTGGCAAGCGGGCAGTTGCGGCCCGGCGACCGGTTCCCGTCGGTGCGCACGTTGAGCCAGGAGCTCAAGATCAACCCGAACACGGCCCACAAGGTGATTGCCACCCTCGTCCACGAAGGCTTGCTCGACGTCCAGCCCGGAGTTGGAACCACGGTCGCCAAAGTGGCGGCGGCGACCAGGGCCCAGCGCAACGCGCTGTTGGGGGACGAAGTGGAACGTCTCGTGGTCGAGGCGAAGCGATTGGGCCTCGAGCTTGAAGACCTGTTGCAGGCCGCCAGGCGCCAATGGGACCGGATGGAGAAGGAGTGATCGGCATGATCGGGAACGCCATCGAAGCCGAGGGACTCACTCGCAGATTCGGACGCAAGCTCGCGGTGTCAGGGTTGAGCTTTCGTGTTCCGCACGGAAGCCTCTTCGCATTGCTGGGGCCGAACGGGGCGGGCAAGACCACCGCGATCAAGCTGCTCATGAATCTGCTCGAGCCTACCCGTGGGAACGTCCGAGTACTCGGGACCGATTCGACCCGCCTGGGCCCTTCCGAGCTGGCTCAGATCGGCTACGTCTCCGAAAACCAGAGGCTCCCCGGCTGGATGACGGTGGCAGAGCTGCTGGCGTATCTGCGGCCCCTGTATCCGTCCTGGAACGAAGCTTTCTGCCGGAACCTGCTCGGCGGTTTCAGCCTCCCGCTGAACGAGAAAATCAAGAACCTTTCCCGGGGAATGAAGGTAAAGGCGGCCCTGCTATCATCGCTGGCGTACCGGCCACGACTCCTCGTCCTCGACGAGCCGTTCAGCGGACTCGATCCGCTTGTGCGCGAGGAGCTGATCCGGGGCGTTCTCGAGTGGGCGGGGGAGGAAAGCTGGACGGTTCTCATCTCTTCCCAAGACGTCGACGAGATTGAGCGGCTCGCCGACTGGGTGGCGTTCCTCGACGCGGGGAATCTGGTCCTGGCCGAACCGGTGGCCAGCCTCGAGGCTCGCTTCCGGCGCGTCGAGGTGATCACCGGCGACGAGGCGCCGTTGCCGGCTGCGTTGCCGGCCGCTTGGCTTCAGGCAGCGAAAGCG
>QHZE01000191.1 GCA_003225335.1 Acidobacteriota bacterium | reverse complement strand
CTTTCGGGGCTACCCGCCGCCTCGATGATTTTGATGCGCTACCTCTACCTCTCCTGCCCTGTTCATCATGCTTGTTCTTACGCTCATCGCTTGCTGGACATCCGAGACTTCGGGGCTGGGGCGCGGGCCAGCGCCAGCAGGTTATTGGCGAGCACTCCCAGTCCCACCCAACGTTCCATCCCGGCCGCGCCGCGATAGCGGCAGCGGGAGAGCCCGTGCCGTCGCTTCAAAGCACTGATACGCCCTTCGCATCCCGTACGCCAGCGCAGCGCCCGCCGAAACCAGCGTTGCTGCTGATGCGCCCGTCGGGCCGCCGACAAGCGCCCCCGCCGCGGCAGAGCCACGTGTTTGATCTCGCGCGCGGTGGCCGCTCGCTCGTTGGCCGCCGAGGCAAAAGCCGCATCCGCCGTGGCCAAGTGCGGCGGGCGACCGAACAGTTGCTGGTGACGCTCCAAGCTCGGCTCCCAAAGTTCTCCGTCGGGCACGCGCTCGGCACAGACTTCATAATCGGTGATGAACTGCGACTCGGCTTCTTGGATCTTCACCAGCTTGCCGAACTCGGTGGGCTTCACCTTCTTCCCTTTGCGAATCGCCTCCGTGTGCGATTCGAACACACTGAGCACCTTGCCGGGATGATGCGTATCGCCCTTCAGCACGCGAGCACGCGTCTGCTCCAGCACACGCCGGGTCAACGCGCTCATGTGCTTCACCTGCTGGCACAGTCCCTGCACCCGCTGACGCCGGCGGGGCGCCAGCGGCTTGGCCCGCCGCTGCGCCTGTCCGACCGCCCGGGCGGCCTGGCGCACCACGGCGCGCGTGGTCCCTATCAATTGGCGGTAAAGTTTCTTGAGTCCCGCTTGCCCTTCCTCTCCCAGCTTGCGGCTCTCGGTGGCGATGGCGAACACGCGACGGCTCACGCTGCGGGTGCGGTCGCGGAAGCGCAGCTTACCCACCACGCGGCGGATTTTGTGGAGGGTGCGCGTGAGGACGCGCACTCCGTCCTGGAGCAGCGTGCTGTCGGTAGGATGATGAATATTCGTCTCCACCCCCGTGGTGTCCACCCGCAGCTTCCGCCCGCGCACCACTTGGCGCCGCCGGGCGACCTCGACCAGACGCTCCAGCATGGCCTTCAGCACCTCCGGCCCCAAGGCCTGGGCCACGCGGATCAGCGTGGTATCGTCGGGCACCGCTTCGCAACCGATGTGGCAGAAAGCGCGGTAGACCAGGCTGCCTCGCACCTCGCGCTCGCACTCCTCGAAGCTCCACTGATAAAGGTGTTTCAACACCAGCATGCGCAACACCACCGCAACCGGGGTGCCCGGCCGGCCCCGCACGCCGCTCTGGGGCCGGCGTCGCCGCAAGGCCTCTTCGACTTGGTCGATCAACGCTTCGTCTTCCAGCACTTCATCGATGCGGCGCAGGGCGGGGTCCCAGAGCTTCTCCCCGTCAGGCAGAATCATCTCGAAGATGTGACGTTGCGCGTGTTGGCGACGAACCATCACTCCTCCTCGGACCGCGAGTTGGCTTCCGCGCCCACAGGCGCTGCCGGTTCAGTTCCGCCAGTTCCCGCAGCACCCCTTGCAATTCTTGCCAGGCCGCCACGCCCGCGCGCATGGGCTCGGCCAGAGCTTGCGGCACGTAATAGCCGGTGGTGCCGTTCGGTCCGCGGAAGCTCACGTAGAGGTGAGGGCCGTGCTTGTGGCCCTGGTGGCAGCGGCAGCCGGGGCGTCCACAGGTGCGATAGGTCTCGGAGAGGGTGCCGAAAAGGGAGCGCCGGGCCAGGCGGGAGAGGCGGCGGAGTAAGGCTTCTGGGGTCGGTTGGGCATTCGTAATCGACATAATCGATTATGAATCTAACAAGGCTCAAGGGTTCGTGTCAAGCCCAAAATGAAGCGTTTGGACAGAATCTGCCCCATGCTCGACGCGAAAATATTGGTCGCAACCGATCACTTTTGCACCGGAAAGTAGCTAGTCCACGTTCCAGAGCTTCGCGATTCCAAACGCGCAAGCGCAGTCGAAGATCTGTCTTCCGCTAAGGTGTTTCCCGTTCAGTGGATGGGGGCTGACGGCGTTGCCACAGTCCACCTTCCGGCCACGGGACTTGCGCTTTTCGAGCCCGTCCGAAAGACCGACAGTGCATCCGTTGCCGTCAGGGATACGGGAGTCGTCACGCTTGAGAATACGTACTACCATCTTGAACTTCGTTCCGCGGACGGCTCTGTTACCCATTTGATGGACCGCGAATCCGGCCGCGAAATCGTAAACACGGCGGCCCGCGACGGATTCAACGAGCTCGTTCGCGTTGTGGGACTCGAGCGCGCGGCTGGAACCACGGGAAGCGTCGATTTCCGTATTTCGCGCGGGCCAGTGTTCGATTCCATTGAGGTACGGCGGGCAGGGAGCTACGAGCCAGTGACGGAGTACCGGCTTTATCACTCGGTCAAACGGATCGAGATTCGCAACCTTCTCGACCGCTCGCGCATGCCCGCGGTGACGGATGCCGGCAAGACGAACGTCTACCAATTCACCTTCCCATTGTTGCCGGGCAGGACGATCGAGTCGTTTCATTACGAGAGCGGTTTTGGCATGACCATGTTTCCGCAAGACTATTTGCCTGGCGCGCGCATGGACGCGGTGGTTTCGCATGGGTTGGTGTTCACGGCGGGAGACTTCCATGTTGCCATTGCTTCGCCTCAAGCTTTCTATTGGGTGGTTCCCGGCTTGAGCAAGCGGCCTTGGCAGCTTTGGCAAAACGAAGTCCTCTCCTCAGCCTGGCGTAAGAACGATTCGGGCGGCACTCGCGATTACGGGAACTATATTTTCCCGACCGTCGAGCCCGGCCTTCCTGACGGGCTTGCGTTCGTTTACGAGCTGGATTCGTGGAGCGGCCCCTGGACCGACGGTGAAGCGTATCGGAGGATTTGGGACGCGGTGATGGAACCAGTTAGCGAATTTGAGTCTCGGCTGCCTTGCGGATCCGGTAAGCGCGGCAACGAGTCGCTTTTTGGGACTAATCAGCCGGACGTGGTGGTAATCGCTGCCGAAATGTCGCTGACACACCCTGGATCTGTAGTTCTTCGCCTCCAGAACCTTGCCAGCGAGAAACGCCTGACGAAGGTCAAGCTGCCGATCGACGGCCTCGACGCGAGCGAAGTTGATCTGAGCGAAATAGAGGTCGGCGCCCAACGCCTGCCGGTGAAAGGCCATGAGCTGGAAGTCGATCTGAAGAGTCATGCCACGGTTTCAATCCTGTTGTCGCGCCCTGCGAAGTAACGAACCCACTGTCGTCGACAGGCGCTCATACTGATAGTGAGTTTGCCGGAAGGGGGACGGAGCCTTCAGTGGGAGTCCTCGGATTCTTCCGATTTCCTCTCCCGCTCGGCGATGCTGAGGGCCTGTTGCTGTGTGGCTTGCTGGCGTCGCAGGTAGGCTTGCTTGTGAATATTAGCCTCAGTGGTTTCACCGGCCGCCAGGAGAAGCTGAAAGAGTTGGTAGTGCGCGCCTTCTTCCAATTCGCTCCCCAGTCCTAATCTCAGCGCCTTTTTGAAATTATCGATCGCCTGAGCGTCTTGGTGCTGCTGTCTGGCCAGCCGCCCGAGGACGTAGTACGCCGGTCCCAAATCGGGCTGCAAGGTCGCCGCCGATCGAGCAGCCTCCCCAGCGTCTTGGTGGTCGCCCGAGTCAATCAAAACGTCGCCAAGTTTGTACCAGACCCTGGCGTTTGCAGGGCTCAGACCGAGTTCCTGCCGGTACTCTTGCGCCGCCGCCGCGAGCTGCTGTTGTGCCCGGTCAATGTCTCCGAGCGCCTCGTGCACACCCATAACGTCCGGGTTAGCCTTGAGAACCAGGGCGTATTCACGCTTTGCATCCTCGAGGCGATTCGACTGTACGTACCCTTCCGCGAGGATCTGGTGTATCCGGAGGGAATTGGGGTCGGCTTTGACGAGCCGATCATAAGTCGCTTTCCAGAGTTGAAGGTACACTTCGTCCAGTTGGTACAACGCGTCGGCGTCTTCGGGTCTCGCTTTCGTCGCCGACTCGAGGCTGTCAGCGGCGTCGCGCAGATG